>DNGG01000243.1:1134-6446 GCA_003486675.1 Cyanobacteria bacterium UBA11372 | reverse complement strand
GTAAACTCATCTATTCATTTTATTACCTCTAACACGGCTTTAGGTGAAAGCTTATCTTTAAACCACACAATTATTGCAGGCGTATCGCTTACCTTGACGCCAGCTTTTTCTAAATTTAATCGCTCAGAAATAGCCAAAATCAAATTATCGCAACCAGCACGACGAACTTGAGCAAACTTCCTTTGCAAATATTCTGGACGCCAATAACCGACTATTTCCAATAAAAACGACCTGCCATCGGGATGAACTAAGCGAAAATCGGGAATCATGACGCTACCTGGAATGGGAATTAAATCGACTTCTCTTTCTAAAACCCACTCAGTTTTCAGCGAATCCCACCTATTTGCAAAAGACTCTTCAATCATGCTGTCATAGGTTTTCCCGCGGGGATAATGGGAAATTAAACCGCAATTAGAATCTATACTGAACTTCCCAATCTTTTCTTGCTTACTATAGAAATCTCGCGTTTGCAAAGTTGCTTGCAGGCTCCATTTTGTCACGTGTAATAAAGCGGGGAGAAGTTTCGCTATAGCCAACCCATACCTCGTACTCGGTTTAAACAAACTCGTAGGACCATCAATCGCAATTGTAAACCCGTGGTCGGCATCGCCTTCAATATATGCCATCAATTGAAACAACTTTAAATAGCGAAACAAAAGCTTATATTCCCCTGGAACATTGCGGTGAGCATTAAGCGTAATTTGACTCGCTCGATAAAAAACTCCCTGCACTTGGGAGAGGTTATAACGATGCAACAAATCTTCAGCTATAACTGGATAAAATTGCGTTAAAATACGATTTTCTTGTAAGTCGGCATATAAACCTGTTTTGATATGTTCTGGTATAACTTCCCGCTTCAGTTCTTGACTCAATTGATCTGCTAGATTGTTAAGTATTCTTTGAGAAGCTAACTGATTAGGAATTGATTTAGCCGATAGGGCAAACACGCGCTGACGCAACTCTTGGGGTTCTAGGGGACTAACAACTTCAAACGTACAAAAACCGCTTTTCAAAAGATGCGCCAATCCCCGCTTTAAGCGATAGTCTGGACTATCACCTTCCAACTCTACAAGCTGACTATCTAACTCACCTTGAGTTTTACCAACCGCCTCTTGAAAACAAGCAATTAAATCCGTAGCCATTTCCAGATTTCGGTCATCAATCTTCAGTCGCTTGGGAACGATTGATTCTCCATTTTGACGGTGAATTAATAAATCGCTTGGTAACATTTTGATTGATATTTGGGATTGAGTTAGATTTACACGACTTACGCAAAAAAGCCTGGTTTTTATTGATTAATCGTCGCTTTATAACTAGATATTTACGCAGAAACCCGGTTTCTAAGATCGTCGGGGGTAAGTATTACGCGGTTGGCGGGGCGGGTTTATTTACAATATCTGTTTGATACATATATTGTCTGTAAAACCCGCCCCTACATCAAACATTACCGAACAGCCTAATACTCATTTTCAGGCGCATCCTCAGTATAATTATTTTCTGAATCTTCAGAGATATTGTATTTGCCTGATGACTTCGATTCAGCAGCTTTATAACCACTTTTATTACCAACTCCATAAATCGGTTCAGACGGTACAATCTCCAATTGACGATACTTCTTCTCCTCTCTTTCTTGGCGTCCTTGGCGTCTTGGCGGTTCATTCTTTTCCACCCCTCTACGGCGCTGCGAAGTTCCCTCCTCACTCGTATCCTCCGCCACCACCTCATATAAAATTGCTCGCTTATTTTTATCCTGACTTTTACGCAAAATTCGCCCCAATCTTTGAATGTATTCGCGCGGAGAACCCGTCCCCGATAAAATAATTGCAATACTCGCCGCCGGAACATCTACCCCTTCATTTAAAACGTGAGAAGCAACCAAAGTATTGTATTCCCCTTCGCGAAACTTGGTTAAAATTTCGTGGCGTTCCTTCACAGGGGTTTGATGGGTAATTGCGGGAATTAAAAACTCTTGGGAAATGCGATAAACCGTCGCATTATCCGTCGTAAATATTAGCATCCGTTCCGGATAATGTGCCGCCAATAAATCGGCGAGGACGCGCATTTTACCATCAGTACCTACGGCAATTTCTCTGGCTTCACGATGCGCTAACATTGCTCTTCTTCCCGCAGGAGATTTAGCACTCACCATGACAAATCTGCGCCAGCCATCGAGACTTCCCAATTTTATCTTTTCTGACTTGAGAAAATCATTGCGAACTTCGATTAGTTTGTTGTAGCGATCGCGCTCGATTTGCGATAGCTTAACCTTAATCGGAATAATCTCGTGAGTTGCCAGCGCTTGCCCCGCCAATTCCTCAGCCGTCTTGCGATAAACCTCGATGCCGATTAAACTATTAAGGTCAGAATGCTTACCATCAGAGCGTTCTGGAGTAGCGGAGAGTCCGAGACGGTAGGGAGCGATCGCATACTCGGCAATAACGCGATAAAATTCCGTTGGCAGATGGTGACACTCATCAAAAATTAACAGCGCATAGCGATTTCCTAACGTTTCCGCATTAATTGCCGCACTATCATAAGTAGCAACAAGAATAGAACTTTTATCCCGCGAACCTCCTCCCAATAACCCAATTTCCGCATCGGGAAAAGCCGCCAATAAATGAGCATACCACTGATGCATTAAATCCAAAGTTGGCACCACAATTAAACTACTGCGCGGCGTTGCTTGCAGCGCCAATTGTGCCAAATAAGTTTTACCCGCCGCAGTGGGAAGAACTACTACACCTTTCCTTCCCGCCAGCTTCCAAGCAGCTAGCGCCTCGCTTTGATGCGGATAGGGTTCCATTTCCAAACTGGGGACGAGTTTAAGCGGTTCAAATTCCTTTGCTTCGTCGATAAAATTAATCTCTTCCCCTTGCATTGCTTCCACCAAAGGACGATAGTAAATCGCGGGAATGCGGAATTTTTCCACCCTATCATCCCAAGTGGCGAATTCCACCCAGCTTTTGCCTCGCGGGGGTGGGTGGAGAATTAAAGTACCTCGGTCAAAAGTTAATGTAGGAGTACGCGGCATTAGTTTATTAAATCATCGGTTATACCAGAGGCAAAACTGTTATGAATTGCGAAAAACGGTTGAAATCGGCAACATTATTAGTTAGCAATTGGCTAATTCCGTAAACTAGCATCGTTGCCACAATATTCGCGTCGTGTATCTGCTTACCGACCATAGAAATTTGTTCCATTAGCGTTAACAGCCTTTCTGTAACTTGGGGGTCATCTTCAGCGATGCGAAAACGAGTTTGAAAAAGGCGAACATCCTCAATCAACGTCGCGACGGGCAGAGGATTAGTAAATGGCTGAGGACGGGAGAGAATGGCTAAATATTCCCGCAATATTTGCCGACTAATCCACACCTCAACAGAGGCATCGTAAAGACGCTGAATCCCTTGCAGCGCGGCTTGGTGAAAGGGAGATTGAGTAGTTGCTGCGTAAACCAAAATATTTGTATCGAGAAAAACAAAATTATCTGCCCCATTCATCATACATATCCTCACGTCTTAAAGAAAGGTTAGCAGGCCAAGGGCCAACATCATGCACTGGGAAGTTTAAAGGCGGACGTTCTTTCTTTGTCCCCAACTTCGGCGGCACAACTTGCTCATCAATCACTAATACTACCTGATGTTCGCCTGGGGCAATATCTGGGGGTAATTGCAGCGTAATTTTGCCTTCAGCGGTAACAATAACAGTGGTAGCGATCGCTTTCATATCTTCTCTCCTACATATCTAGCCATTTTAAATATAACCTAAGTTGCTAGTTACCTTTTTAGGCTAATGGCTAATGGCTAATAGTTAATAGCTAATAGTATATCTCTAAAATATTTTCCCGCTCAATTAGCAATTAGCAATTAGCAATTAGCAATTTTTAAACCCATCATAGTTATTACTAGCAACTTGCGTATATAGTAAATTCATGCCTACGCCCAGAATTCATTATGCAACCGGATAACGAAATTGCTGTCGAATTCCGCCATGTAACGTATTGCCTAAATCGCCGTCCTCTGGTAAACGATCTAAACTTTACCATCCAAAGGGGCGAAATTTTGGTATTGTTGGGACGCAGCGGTAGCGGCAAAACGACTACCATGAAGCTAATTAATCACCTGCTCACCCCAACTACAGGGAAAGTGCTGGTAGAAGGGATTCCTACTGTTGAATGGAACGCGATTCGACTGCGAAGGCACATCGGTTATGTAATTCAAGAAATTGGTTTATTTCCTCATTTCACGGTAGAGCGTAATGTAGGATTAGTGCCTTCTTTAGAGGGGTGGACGCGCGATCGCATCACCACTCGCGTCTTTGAACTATTGCAACTCGTGGGACTCGATCCGGAACAATTTGCCAAACGGTATCCCTACGAACTATCAGGCGGACAGCGCCAGCGGGTGGGGGTAGCGCGTGCGATCGCAGCCGATCCACCTATACTTTTAATGGACGAACCTTTCGGCGCACTTGACCCAATTACCCGGATTGAAATTCAGCGAGAATTTCGCCAATTACAACAACAATTGGGAACAACTGTAATATTTGTGACCCACGATATCCAAGAAGCATTTATCCTCGCCTCTAGAATTGGCCTGATGCAAGACGGACAATTGGTAGCATTAGGAACGCCATCAGAGTTTATGCGATCGCCAGAACCAGAAGTTCGCGCCTTTATGCAATGTCTTCAACCTTGGCAACAATAAAGGTAGAAAAAAATAGCTAATGGCTAATGGCTAATGGCTAATGTAATTTAAACTATTACCAATTACCAATTACCAATTACCAATGACTATTGACTTCCTACTGCAATATCGAGATGAAATAATTCAACTGAGTTTAGAACACTTGTTTCTAGTCGGCATTTCTACAGGTATTGCCATTTTAGTTGGTATCCCCTTGGGTATTTTAATTACCCGAAAGCCAGAATTTAGCCAACTGGTGTTAGGTTTTGCCAACATCATGCAGACAGTACCGAGTTTGGCATTATTTGGGTTTTTGATTCCCATTAGCGGAATTGGCGAGTGGACGGCAATTATAGCGCTGACTTTGTATGCATTATTGCCGATTATCCGCAATACTTACACTGGAATTGTAAATGTTGACCCAGCGATCCGGGAAGCAGGGCGCGGGATGGGAATGACTTCACAGCAGCTGTTGTGGCAAGTAGAAATCCCGCTAGCCTTCGGTGTCATTTTAGCAGGCATCCGCGTCGCCACCGTCATCGCTATTGGTCTGGCAACTATTTCTGCAGCCATAGGTGCCGGTGGTTTGGGAGAATTTATCTTTAGGGGACTGGCGACGGTCAACGGTCA
>DNGG01000243.1:0-940 GCA_003486675.1 Cyanobacteria bacterium UBA11372 | reverse complement strand
GGACTGGCGACGGTCAACGGTCAGTTAATTTTGTTGGGTGCAATTCCAGCTGCACTGATGGCATTAGTGGTAGATTTTACCTTGGGCTTCGTTGAACGGCTGCTAACACCAACAGTGGGAAGGAATAACAAAAGATGAAGAAAAGAAGATTTTTGGCTTTGTGTCTGATTTGCTTTAGTTTGATGGTTGCGATCGCAGCCTGCAATACTCGTCCGCAAAACCAAATCGTCATTGGTTCAAAAAACTTTACCGAACAACTGATTTTGGGAGAACTTCTCGCCCAGCATATCGAAGCGAATACAAATCTCAAAGTAGACCGCCGCCTCAACTTAGGCGGTACATTTGTCTGCCATCAAGCCATTACCGCAGGCGAAATAGATGCTTATGTCGAGTATACGGGAACGGCTTTTACCGCCATTCTGAAAAATGAGCCTATCTCTAATTCCCAAAAAGTTTACCAGCAAGTCAAACAAGCCTACGCTAAGCAATTCCAATTAGAGTTAACCGAAACCCTCGGATTTAACAATACCTTTGCGATGATCGTTCGCGGCGAAGATGCGCGAGCTGAAAATATTAAAACTATCTCTCAAGCGGCGAAGAAAGCTCCCCAGTGGAAAGCTGGATTTGGCTACGAATTCATCGAACGGAAAGATGGATTTCCCGGATTAGCCAGAACCTACGGTTTGCGTTTTGCCGAACCCCCCCGCGTCATGGATTTAGGATTAATGTACCGCGCCTTAAAAGAAAAGCAAGTAGATTTTGTTGCAGGAAACTCAACAGAAGGATTAATTGACCGTTTGGATTTAACAGTTCTTCAAGATGATAAACAATACTTTCCGCCCTACGATGCCGTTCCTATAGTGCGTCAGCAGACTTTAGAAAAATATCCCCAATTGCGTCAAGCAATGCAACAAATCGGCGGAACTATTACTGAAAAAGA
>DNGG01000684.1:35234-35486 GCA_003486675.1 Cyanobacteria bacterium UBA11372 | reverse complement strand
GATATTTTAAGGAATTTAAAAATTTGTTTCATATTGATACAGTTCAGAGGGGGTAGGGTGTGGGGTGTGGGGTGTGGGGTGTAGGGGATAGGGCATAGGGGAAGATGCGGAAGAAATTACTTCTTCACCTCCATCATCTTCCTCACGTTCCTCATCTCGATCAATTTGAAACCCCTACTTTTAAGTATGAGGTTCCCTGCACCCTACCCCCTACACCCAACACCCTATTTTTGGGAAAATCGGCTGCATTTT
>DNGG01000684.1:34828-35032 GCA_003486675.1 Cyanobacteria bacterium UBA11372 | reverse complement strand
TTTGGGAAAATCGGCTGCATTTTACCTCATCCTAAAACAAACTGCTGCGTGTCTTTCTGCCAACGAGGAGAAAGTTTGTTGATGGCGATCGCGTGCCGATTCCATTCGACGGTAAAATTGATGAGCGATCGCGGCAAAAACTTGTTAGCAGGTACTCTCTCAATCAACATCCGCTCCATTTTTGTGCCAGAGTTATTAGCTTCT
>DNGG01000684.1:18829-34625 GCA_003486675.1 Cyanobacteria bacterium UBA11372 | reverse complement strand
GAGTTATTAGCTTCTCTACTCGATAATTTAATTCTTGCTCATACACCAATTCTTTCACCCATTGTTGCGGGATATTTTTATATCCAAAATGCGCTCCTAATAGCGCGCCAGCGACGGCAGCATTAGTGTCTGCATCGCCTCCTTCGTGAATAATTTGTAGAATCCCATCTTGATAAGATTCTGCGCGATCAAGCGCCCAAAATCCTGCTGCCATTGTTTTGAGCGTGTACCCAGTTCCGCCATTTTCTCCAGGATTTAAACCTTCATCTAAATCTAGTGTTTCTAAAGATAAAATTGTCAAAGAGTCAAAATACTCTTTGATGGAGGGATGGTATTCTTGCACCGCAACTGCTATTGACTTGATTAGAGATGGGATATTAGTTTCCCCGCGTAGTATAGCAGCGATCGCCAGACTCACCGCGACACAGGAACCAACGCAGCGGGGGTCATAATGGGTAATCTGACAAACTTGTTCGGCGTTGCGTCTAACGTTTGCGGGGGAATGATATTCCCAGATGCCTAACACAGAGGTTCTCATCACCCCACCGTTAGCAGCAGCTTTTTGATTTGATGCTTCCCAAATGCGTTTGGCAACTAAATGGGGGTTTTCCAAGAAATCAGGGGAATGAACTACAGAATAAACAGTTTGACCCATTCCCATACCATCACTTATTGCCCAATGGCGAAAGCGTCTGGCAATGTCGAGTATATCAACTTGCTGCTGCTCTAATAAACTATCCAAAATACACAGCATTTGGTCTGTATCATCTGTCCAATCACCAGGCATCCAACCGCTGATATTGCGATAGCGAACAATTTGATTGTAGTTGCTCAAACCATCGGGATATTCTTGTTTGACTTGGGATTTTGGTATCCATTCTGTTCCGAAACCCAGTGCATCTCCGATGGCTTGACCGAAGATAACACCTCGAATTTTATCGGCTATAACTGAGTTCATCTGCGTCTTCAATTCTGCCTCTAGCTATAGCCAACAGCCTAAGTCACTTAAAGCTGATACCTCATCCGTATAAATGTTTGATGGATAGATAGTGCTTTCGTAGTAGGAGACTTGTTGAGGAGTGAGTATGAAGCGAATATTACTTTCTGGGTCGAGAAAACGAAAGGGGTAAAGACTCAAGTCGTCTCCCCACTGGTAGTCCAATTCTCGCAAATCAACAATCAATCGATTGGGTTCTATGGCATCACAGAACTGATTTAGTCGCCATTTGATGAAAAGAGCATCGTCCGCACCCGCAGAACCGTATCGATACTGCCCTCGAAATACGACATACGCTGAGTCTGAAGAGTCTTGCTCATAGCGCCAAGTGTAACACTCAAAGTTGATTGAACTAATATCCAAAGATATAGGTGTCAGTTGAGGGTGGAGTTGTTGTCTTTGCTGCATCTGGCGACCTTTGTCCAATCTGTAATTTTTTAACTCAAAAGCTAGGTCAGAAAACACGCTTTCATAATCAGTTGCTATCTCATTGGGAAAGAATGAACCCTTAACAATATCGCATACTTCGGTACGCACCACAACGCGCACTGGTTCTTGCCTGTTTCGGATTACTGGTGGCACCACGTCTAACTCTACACTTGTGTCAAACGCAACTTGTCGGAGATCGAGAACAATTCCTTTACCACCTTTGACAAGGCTAATGAGTTCCTCACTGCGCCAGCGAATAAAACAAATATCTTTTTCAATTGAGGTTTCAGATCCTAAAGCTCCAAAAAAAGAGATGCTCGGGATTTGTGTTTGGCTTTTGGGCATAACCCAAGTATTACAAATACAGGTCAATGATGACTGCTCCAGTTTCATCGGCTTTAGCCTTGATTTTTAGTAGCCCAAAATCTTTTTTTTGCACTACGGTTTCTTGCTCAACGGCTCTTGAATTGAATTTCTCGTTCCATCAATTAGCATTGGCAATTTCAATAGTGATTCTCTTGAGCAACTCACCTTCATATTCGCCATAGACATTTAGTACCTAATTGCTTATTTAGCGGTTCAAGCTTCTGGAGGGTCGGCAATTTCAATAGTAATTCTCTTAATTGAATCATCTTTATATTCGCCATAGACGGGAAATTCTTTATCATTTAGTTGGATTTCAGCCAAAACCCCAACGCGAAACCCTATAATTTCGCCATCTGGTGGAATTGTAATTTGGCTATTAACATAATCATTATAATTTTCGCACATACGGATCATATCGATATCACAAATTATAATTCCATGTCCAGTAGCGGTAACATAACCTATTAACTTTCGAGCAAGCTGAGTTGTTTTATTTAGGGATTTATACTCTTCTCCTTGTACTGTAGGCTCTTGCCCTTTTGTTATATCTACCGCTGATATCCAAAGGTCAATTTCAATAGAGATACTTGTAAGTAAATCTCCCTGATAATCAGCATAAACAGGAATTTCAATATCATTGGTAACTTGTGAATCAGATGTCAGGTCGATATCAACACAGATTCCAGCACGAACGTAACCTAACTCTGAGTTTACCGGAATTACAATTTGGTCATCAATGCCATAATCTAGGCAAAGCGAACCGTAGTTCCAGTCAATGATGATACAGGAACTAGAACCACCAAGAAGTAGGAAATAGCCTAAAAACTTTCGTTTTGATTGCGTTTCGCTTTTAAGATTCATTGTTCGTTATTGTTTGACGGTAACTTGGAGATGGGTGGATAAAAGCGGACTCTATTTCGCCAGTCTTTTACGTTACTAAAAAGTATAACTCGGCTTTGAGATGTTTTTGCTCTTTTGAAACTCCCTTACTTCAAACTATATAGGAAAGATATAAGTATTACTAATGGTTACTACTTATTCAGGTAATAGCTGAACTTTGTTTACTGTTCCGCCCGAAGGTTCTATGTAGAAAACGTTGATGCCATCTTTAAGCAATTCCTTACTTTTTAACGCCGCTTCTCGGTTGGGAAATAAGTAATTAAGCGAGTTTACTTTTGCTACTTGTGTTGAGTCATTTGGATCGAGCTGTATCTGTTTGCCGACATAGGAATTGTAAAACCGCGCCTGGTCTTGTGGAACAGCTTTGTCGAACTGGTGCTTGATCTCCCATATTTCCCCTCTGTTGGCAATGAAACCATCCAGCCTTTTTGGCTGCCTGCCAGGTATGGGAATCCAAGCTTTTTGCAAGTTTTCAAGACCGGGAATGTACAGTCGAACAAAGTTCTCAAACATTGCACCCTTCAGTGGTGAACCCTGCCTAGCATCGGCTTTCACTATAGCTTCAGCGATCTCGTTAAACTTGTTAATGTCAGGTCCGATTTTAGAGGGAACCACAGCGTTCAAATAAGCAGTGAATGTTTCCTTCACGTTCCGAGCTGTCGCATTCGTGGGATCTTTGATAAAATCAGCGAGCTTCTGAAAGTCGAGGTCTGTGAGTTGAGCCCTTCTGATAGCCTCCATCATCGACCCTCGCTGAAGTTTTGGCAAAAGATCAGTTGTGTTTATCCCCTGGGGCAAGGCGTTGAGGACATCATTTACCGACGACAATTTTCTTGCTCCTGTAGCTCCCCTAACCGCGAGATCCCTTAAGTAGCTCAAAATTGCTTGTGGATTAACCTTACAAGGCGAAGCACACCCCAAAACCCGGCGCATAGCCGCATGATTGAGCTCGCTAAAGCGATCAGACGCCCAACGCGGCAGCGTTTTCAATCGCTCGAGCGCTTCCACACTCAAATCTTTGAGAATCTCAGTCGGAATCTTCAATACCGTTGCGGCCCAATTACGCGCCACCAGTAGCGGCTCGCTGACTCTGATAGCATCTCGTAGCTTTTCAACCGTAGGCCCTTTAAGGTTGCTTACTTTTTCGACAAAACTCGCAATTTTAGGAAATCTAGCCAGGATTTGCGATAACTTTCCAGCCTTACCAAGACCCTTAATCGCCGTTGCAATTCCACCACTGAAGAAAGTCATTACCAGTTCAGCGATCGCATATCCACTTAACCAACCACGAAAATGCCAGCGACTTATCAGATCGGGCTGATTCCATTTGTTGGATAAATGATCAATTCCAGCCGCAATTAATTGCTGGAGATTCAGTCTTGATAAGCTATTCCATAGCGCTTGTGCGTCGGCGAGGATTTCACCTTGAAATAGACTTTTCAATATATCCCACGCCATCACAGCCAGGTCTTTAAAGCCCACAAGCATATCCCATAGGGATTCCAACGCTCCTTGGAGAAGACCAGCAACAAATGCGCCTCCACCCACGGCGAAATTTCCCACCGCTTGAGCTGTATTCTTAACCTGATTCCAAGCCTCGCGGGTAATTGACCCAGATCTGACTTTTCCCTTTAAACTGTTGGCAAACTCAACGCTGGGAATCCAAATTAAGAAACCATCTCGGGTTTGTGTCTCTTCCCAAGAAGCTTCGGGATTCGGTTTATAGATGCCACCACCAGAGTTAGCATAAACCAAAACGTTGACATAGTAACGGAGGTCTTGACCCGACTGTACGTATTGTTTGTAATATTGCTCGGCTATGCCGATAGCGCTTTCACCTGCACCAATCGCGTGCAGCCTCGCACCTGGTTCGGGTAAGTTTGTTTTCACGTATGATGCGGCAACGTAGCCATACTCGCCAGTTGTCAGGGTGACTTGATACCAACCGCCTGGGAGTGCTTTTTCAACAAAAAGTTTTGTATTGAACGGCAACAATCTTAGAACAGTGGATTGAGCGCCGGAAAGAGGCTTGTCTCTAAGGTTGACTCCTTGTTCGTGGGAGACAATGCCAAGAATATTAATATCTGTTCCTTGAGCAAGTGGAGTTTCATTGACAAAGGGAACTGAATTAGACTGCTGAAGTAACTGTCTGTTAATAACAACTCGCACAAAAGGTGTTCCGTTTTGGGCTTTGAAGGTCTGCCGACTTTGCATCCAAGGCAAGCTATTCCTGCCCTCAAGGATAGCGGTTAATATTGCCCTAGCTGTACTGATGTTGACGCCAAATCCATCGATAATCAAATCAACAATGACACCTTGTTCTTGAGCTGTAGGTTCGAGAGGAATTGTTAAAGAATTCTGTTTGGGTGCGCGCTGCGCTTGCCTTTGTTTTAAGGCAAGGTCGTCTTGCGAGTCTGTATCCGGAATCGGAATAACTGTGTGTTGGTCTGTTGACGATTGTCCTTGAGGCAGTCTTTCCCCATTCTGATTGGTCTTTTGCCCAACGGAGAAATCTGCAAGCAAAGGCGCAGCAGATTCACCCGCCCCTACTTTAGCCGCCACAGCATTGGCATGATTCTCATACTGATCCCCCACTTGCCCAACTCCACCAGCAAGCTGTACCTTCCCTGACCTTTGCTGCACCACATGCGCCGCCTCATGCGCTGCCAACTCTAGAGAGGGTTGCTCTTTAAACGCAATCTGATTCCCACTAGCATAAGCAGCCGCTCCCATCTGTTGGCAAGCCGCCGCCGCCGACCCACCAATGTATGCTTGTACGCCGGAAAGGTCAACGCCAAAGGACTGCTGAATCTGGTTTAAATGCGGCAAAGAAGTAGAGCTTCCACTAAAACCCGTCCCGGCTACCTGTTGAATCGATGGCGAGGATGATTTTTCCCCATTCGCCGCTAGTTGAACGTCTTGGGCATCAGGATTACTGTCGAGTTGCAACTCACTCGCCTGGAGTTGAACTGAATCATCAGCAGTACAACTTGCACACTTTAGTTGTATCGATTCTTGTTGGACAGCATTGGTGGTAACGTCGCCAAGAGTTGCACTACCTCGCTCCGATTGCTGTTGCAAGATTTTCCTCATCACCGGGTTGTTTGCCATAATCCTCTTCATCACCGGGTCTTGTTGCATCCAATCAGATGGAACTGGGGAGGTGTAAGTACCCTCTGGTGACGACGATGCAGGAGCCGTTTGGCTTTGAACGGTTTTGGCGGGCGAAATCGAGGCAGATGGGCGCTTTTGGAAAGTGGGACTCCAACTAGAAGCTCTTTGTACTCTTTGGTGAACCATAAACTATCCTCGATTTGTGCAAGTTATCAGTAACGGTGTATTGTTTAATACTGTATTGGTTTAGAAGTGTATCAATATGAATGGGACAGCTAACAATGACTGGCATGAGCTTAACTATAGCTATCTAGTCAACGCAGCGCAACAAGTGCATCAGTTATTGGAGCGTCACGCCGCTCCTGCGGAGGCTCAATCCGAAACAGCCACAGAATCGATACTCGCGGCGATCGCTGCAACTATGCCTGCTCCACCAGCATTAGAACAGCTAGTCGCTATATTTGAATTATCCTTATTTGAGCGCGATATCCTGCTACTTTGCGTCGCAATGGAACTTATTCCTAACTTTAAATTATTATGCGCTAAAGTCCAAGGAAATCCAGAACTAAATTATCCTACTTTTGGTTTAGCTAAAACAGTTTTCCCCAGCTTTAATTGGGGTGCTACAAAAGCAACAGCTACTCTTTTGTCTTGGCAACTGATTGAAATCAAACAGGGAGCCACGCGGCTCGAATCTAGTCTCGAAATTAACCAGCGCGTTTTCTATTATCTGTTGGGCGAGTCGTGCGTGGATGCACAACTATTAGGCATTATCAACCCATTGCCGTTAGAATCTACTCACCACAAACTTCTGCCACCTTCGCACCAAAAAATAGCCTTAGACATCAGCTCGAATAGGTCTGGAGATATCGTACCTGTCGTACAATTATGCGGTGCAGATTTAGTAGATAAGCGCAACATTGCCGCCGCTGCCAGCAGTTTGATGGGTTACAGTTTGGATCTGATATCTGCTATCCATCTGCCCTCAGAGCCAAATCAGCTTTATCATCTGCGTCGGTGCATAGAACGGGAAGCTATTTTAAACAACAGCATTGTGTTATTGGAATGCGATGAAGTTTCTTTAAAAGAGCCAGCAAGAGAACAAGCTATTTCTTTATTTATTGAAGGCATCGGTATTAATTTAATCGTTAGCAGTCGCGATCGCATACCCCAAAAACAACGCCCCCTGTTCACCATCGATGTCCCCAAACTCACTAAAGCCGAACAGCGCGCCATCTGGCAAGATGTCTTGGGAAGCGCCGCAGAGGAACTAAACGGACAATTAGAAACTCTGGTGTCCCAGTTTAACCTGAGTATGCCAGCGATTATGACAGCAGGAGCGATCGCGAGCAACAAAATCAACCAAGATCGGTCATCTTCTCCTACCAATACCAATAACCTTGCACAAACTTTGTGGAACACCTGCCGCAGCAACGCTCGTCCTCGCTTGGATGATTTAGCAACCCGAATTGAATCAAAAGTCACCTGGGACGATTTAATTTTAGTAGCAGAGCAATCCAAAATTTTGCAACAAATTGCTGTCCACGTAAAAGAGCGAGCCAATGTTTATGAAGATTGGGGATTTGCTGGGAAAAATTATCGCGGTTTAGGTATCAACGCTTTATTTGCGGGTAGTTCCGGGACGGGAAAAACATTGGCAGCAGAAGTATTAGCAAATGAATTAAAATTAGACCTTTATCGGATTGACCTGAGTAGCGTTGTTAGTAAATATATTGGCGAGACAGAAAAGAACCTGCGGCGAATCTTTGATGCGGCGGAAACTGGGGGGCGATTCTATTATTTGATGAAGCTGATGCTTTATTTGGCAAGAGGACTGAAGTTAAAGATAGTCGGGATAGATATGCCAACCAAGAAGTCAGCTATTTGTTACAGCGAATGGAAGCTTATCAAGGTTTGGCAATTTTAACAACTAACTTGAAAGATTCGTTAGATAATGCATTTTTACGCCGCATCCGTTTTGTTGTTAAATTCCCGTTACCGGACGCTACCGATCGCGCCCTAATTTGGCAGCGGATCTTTCCTAAGAATACACCTACAGAAGCATTGGATTTTCGCAAGCTGGCACGGTTGAACGTAGCAGGGGGAAATATTCGCAGCATTGCTTTAAATGCGGCTTTTCATGCAGCCGATGCTAAAGAACCAGTGATGATGAAACATATTTTACAGGCGACTCAAAGCGAGTATATCAAGTTAGAAAGGACGCTGACGAATTCAGAAGTTGGTGGATGGGTTTGAAATTGAACCGTTCAAGTTGGGTTCGTGCCTCAACCCAACCTACAAGCTACAAGCTAACAAGTTGGGTTTCGTGCCTCAACCCAACCTACAAACTAACAAGTTGGGTTTCGTGCCTCAACCCAACCTACAAGCTGTAAAGAAAAAGAAACATAACTTTAGATTTTAAACTAACTTTTTTCCAGGAAAGTTAGTTTAAAATTGTTTGGCTGAGGCAAGTCTGTGCGGGTAGGCTGGAGTTATGAGAGTAAAAATTTTGACCCGTAGTGTAAGAGCGATCGCATTGCTGTACCTGGCGTGCAGTGTAAGAGCGATCGTGGCGCAAGAGTCCCCAAGCATCAGACGCTTGCGGGAAACCAGAGACTGTGCGGGATGCAACCTCAGCAACGCCAACCTCGCCAACGCATACTTGCGCGAAGCGAATCTGAGAAACGCCAACCTCACCAACGCCAACTTGCGCGGCGCTGACTTAAGCGGTGCTTATTTAAGAAATGCTAACTTGCAAAATGCTTCCTTGCGGGGTGCTAATCTTAGCAGTAGCGACTTGAGAGCGGCAGATTTGCGGGGAACCGACCTCAGAGACAGCAAAATCAACCACGAAACCGAAATAGATAGCAAATGGCGCATCGTTTGGGAAATTGTCAATCAACCTGCCAGAGGTCGAGATATGCGAAGAGCGGATCTGCAAGGCGCTAACCTCAGCAGTGTTAATTTAAGTCAAATTAACCTAGAAAGTGCTAACCTAACAGGTGCAAACTTGAGCGGAACAAACTTGCAAAATGCCAACTTGAGCAACACCAATCTCAGCGGGGCAAACCTATTTATTGCCGACGTGAAAAATGCCAATCTCAGTAGCGCCAATTTAACCAATGCCAACCTGACAAATGCCGATTTGCGCCAAACAAATCTGAGCCAAGCTAACCTGGATCGAGCCAACTTGAGCAGCGCTAACTTGGGTGGAGCCAATTTAAACAATACCAATCTAATATCCGCCAACTTGAGAGAAGCTGACTTAACCGGAATTAATTTAAACGGTGCTAACTTAAATGGCGCTGATTTATTTAATGTCAGCCTCAGAGATATCGATTTAAACAGTACAAATCTGCGGGGTGCTAATCTCAGAGGCGTTAACTT
The DNA here is from genome assembly GCA_003486675.1 of Cyanobacteria bacterium UBA11372. Taxonomy (GTDB): domain Bacteria; phylum Cyanobacteriota; class Cyanobacteriia; order Cyanobacteriales; family Aerosakkonemataceae; genus Microseira. The sequence continues at coordinate 25,432 of DNGG01000684.1, read as the reverse complement.
TAGGGGTGTGAATCTGAGAGGAATCGAGCTGAGTGGAAACAATTTAAGTGGTGTTAATTTAAGCGGAGCCGATTTAAGCGGAGCCAATTTAAGCGGTGTTATTCTCAAACAAGCAATTCTGGCAAAAGTTAATTTAAGAGGCGTCAATCTCACCGATGCAGATTTGAGTAATGCCGATTTAAGTAATGCCGATTTAAGCGGAGCAAACCTCAGCGGAGCAAACCTCAGCAATGCGGATTTAAAAGGAGCAACTTTAAGCGGAATCACGCTAACTTCTGCTACTAATTTGTGCGGGACAACTATGCCAGATGGAAGTCAAAGACGCTGCTAATTGCTAATGGCTAATTGCTAATTGGTAATTGAAATCCGATCCCCCCTAACCCCCCTTATCTAAGGGGGGGACAAGAGCAAAAATCTGAAATATGATTGGTAATTGAAATCCGATCCCCCCTAACCCCCCTGATTCAGGGGGGACAACAGCAAAAATCTGACTCCCCTGATTCAGGGGGGGAAAAGAGCAAAAATCTGAAATATGATTGGTAATTGAAATCCGATCCCCCCTAACCCCCCTTATCTAAGGTGGGGACAAAAGAAAAAATCTGAAATCTGAAATCTAAAATCTGAAATAATATGACTCATCAATCCTTCCCGCCACCACCTATAAATCCCTTCGAGCGCCTTCATGTTTATGATGGACTGATGATGAATTCCAAACGGTGGTTGCTGGCGCATGAATATCATCGCCGCCGCCAAAACGTTCACTATCAGTCACTCAATCAACCGGGAATTGTTTGGGGGTTGGGAGTAAGATTAATCGATCCGCCAGCAGAAGCAGCCGCTCAATTTAGAGACGGACGTTGGGTAGAAATTCAACCGGGAATTGCGATTGATGTAGAAGGAAATCCCATTGTTGTTGATGCGGCAATCGACCGCAAGTTTCGCATTGCAACCGCAGCACCGCTGACGGGAAGTTTGACGGTTTATTTAGTGGTAAGTTATGTAGATCCTTACAATCCCGATCGGCAACAAAACTCGGAATTATTGAGGGAATGGATTCGGTTTGATGAAAGAACAACTCCCCCGGAAGACCATCAAGTAGAATTGTGTCGCATTCAATTGCAACTGCAACCCGGTATCGTGAAACTGGAAAAACCAAGCGATGTTTTATTTCCCGAGCCAAATCAATTAGATTTACGCTACCGAATGCAAGCAAAAGCTAGACCGCAAGCGGTGGTGAAGGTAGCTCAAATGAAACAAAACGAGGCAGATTATGATAATGCTAGGAAAAAGTTAAGTAATAAAATAGAAGAAAACATCTCGTATTTAATGAAATCAGTCGCTGCACTTTACCCGTCTTTACAGGGAGAAACAGAAATCGGGAAAGTCAGCTTACAAACTCCGAGAAGTGTAGCCGCTTATGACTTACTTTATCTGGCAGATTCGCAAGTAGTTGAGTTTGAGGAGGAAGAAATTGAAACGCTGAGAAGCTATTTAAGAACAGGGGGGATTGTTTTAATAGATTCTCCCAGTTATAATGAAGATTATGCTGATATAATTATTGATGATATTATTAAAGGTGAATTAGAAATAGAGTTGAAACCTTGGCAAAAGCTCGAACGCGAAAATCCTCTGCGATCGCAACCTTTTTTATTTGCCGGACTCCCGAATATTAATCAACAACAGATTGAATTGTGGTCAGGTGACGGGGTGATTTTAGTCAGGGGTGCTTTATCTTCAGCGTGGGGATTGGATGAGGAATATTTGCGCGATCGCAACGAAATACGTACCGCACAAGAGTTAGGAATTAACATCCTGCATTTGGCGTGGCGGCGACGACAAATAACGCAGTTAATGCAATAGTTTTTGCTAATAGCTAATGGGTAATTGGTAATGGGTAATCGGCAAGCGATCGCCAATTACCAATTACCAATTACCAATCACCAATTACCAATTACCAATTATGCCAAATCTTGTTAAAGCAATAGTTTCTAAAAAAGAACTAAAGTTAATCCCAGATATTTCCGTCGATTCTGGGGATGAAAGTAGCAATGGCGATAATGAATTTGACGTAACCGTTGTCAACGAAAGCGATAAATTTGCCAGCTTTTATTTAGAACTAACAACGATTGGATCAGACCCCAACTCTAATATTAAATGGTACAGCTTAAATCCAGAAGTATCGGTCAAAAAACCCCCGGGTTCTAGCACAACATTTCACGTAGTTATTACCAAATCGCCGATTCAGGTTTACGATACGACGATTGACCTGACATTAAGAGTTTTTTCCGTTGAATTTTCCCAGTTATTTACTAGCCAAAAACTCAGATTAAAGATTGAAAAAGCTCGCCGACCTTTGCAGCTTTACCTCCCAGTTAAAGACCTCAAAGTCTTTCCGGGGGATGAAATAGAAATTCCGGTCATAGTCTATAACTTAAGTCCAAAAGCTACTACAGTCAGACTCAATATTTCTGGATTAAGTCCAGACTGGATAACCAAAGGAACTACACAAAGCTTTCAAATTGATGCGGGAGATTCAAAGAAAACCAGTTTTTGGTGTCAACCTCCAAGAAATCCTGAAACTCTCAGTCAAGAATATGATTTTACCATTGAAGCGAAATCCAATACCAGTACCTACAATCCCCGCGAACAAGGAATTTTAGAAGTTTTGCCCCAAGGGACTGTGGAGTTTAGCTGTAACCCCAAAGTGCAAAGAATCCCGCGATTAAAAGGAAAAGTTTATGGGAAGAAATCTAAATATGCAACTTACGAACTGCGATTTGAAAATAACAGTAATTTACCCCAAAAAGTCGATATCCAAGTTTCAGAAACAGATAAAAAGCAATGCGAGATAGTAATTCCTGAAGGGATAAACCTGGAACCGGGGGAAGCGAAACCGACGTACTTGGAAGCCAAAAAGCGACGACCTTGGTGGTGGCTAAAACGACGATTATTTTTTGAAGTTTCGCCAATTTTAAAAGAACCCGATACAGGGTTTCCCAGCACCCAAATTCGTCCTAACCCCAGCACCCAAGTTTTGGAACTGCAAGTTTTGCCGATAATTCCGGTTTGGTTGCAATTTTTGGGGTTACTTTTAACGCTGCTGCTGCTTTGGTTGTTGTGGTATCTTCATCCTCAAGATTATCATAAAGGCCCCGTTCATTCGGTGCGGTTAATTGGGAATAGCAGCTTAGTTGTCAGCGGTTCTAGCGACCAAACAATAAGACTTTGGCAAGTAGATAGAAGTCCTTGGAAACCGGATATTCGCCGCCTTAAATACGAGGGGTTTATTGCAGAGAAAACTGAAAAAGCAGTGCGGGTGATCCGCCAAACTCCCAGGGAAGATTATGTCATCGCCGCCGGATTAGAAAGTGGGGATATTAAACTTTGGAACGTCTTGACCAAGATTCCTCCCCAGTCGATTTATACGGGAACAGACAGGGTTTTTGACCTGGCTTTTAGTAAAGACTCCCGCTATTTATTCAGCGGACATGGTAGCGGGATTGTGCGTCAGTGGAATTTGGAATTTGGCACTAAAAATCCCCGGATTGCAGATGCTGGTTTTACTATTTATGCGCTGAGTCTGAGCGAAAATCAGCAGGAGAGACCAAACACTCTGGTTGTTGTGGGAGGAAGGTACAATAAATTAGCCTTGTGGGACTGGATTAACAGCAGGATTTACCCACTAAAATATCAATGGCAAGATTGGAAAAAAGACAATAAATTTGACCCGGTAATGGGACAGAATCAATACATTGATGGACTGGCGATCGCCGACAAGAAAAATCTGTTAGCATCATCGGATAACGAAGGATACATTACCCTCTGGAGTATGAATGCAGTCCGCCAATGCATCCGCGATAAACAGCTAGAGGAAATTGAAAAAGGTGTGCAGAATCAGAAAAAAGATGGGGTGGGAAATATTATCACTTCGCTAGAATGCGACAATGCTATCTTAGATCAGTGGCGAGATGGTCACAATAACCAACCCGTTCGTTCGGTAGCATTGACGCAAAATGGTTGCTATTTAGCTAGCGTGGGAGATGATGGAAAAGTCATGCTATGGGAATTGGAGAATAGAATGCGATCGCCAAAAAACCAAAACGGAAAAATCATCGCCTCTTCTCCCGGAATTAGACTCAACAGCGTGGATATAAAAGCAGTAGACGACTACCTACTCATCGCCACCGGCGACGATCAATATCGAGTCAGACTCTATCGCGTCCAGGGGATAAAAAACAATGACAATGCAAATTGCAAATAACCCCTTATTTATCGAAGACCTCTCCTTAGAAGCTAACCAAATTACGCGAGGTTCTACCGCTAAACGCCGCATCATCGTCAAAAATTTAGGCGACAAAAAAGCCGATATTGATATTTGGATCGCCGCCACCGACGCCAAATCAGAACCCTTGCTGCGGTGGTGTACTTTCAGCGAACCTAACCCCCTGAAATTAGATGCAAAAGAAAACCGCGAAGTTACTTTATTTTTTGAAGTTCCAGCGCAAGTAACCCCAGACTCATACAACTATGAAATTTTAATTGAAGCTCCCGTTCAATACCCCGACAAAATTTTTCGCCGTCCTCAGCAACTGCGGGTTTTGCTCTCAGATCAAGATGCCGAATGGGGAAACGAACCAGAATTTACCTTACACCCATTAACCAACTCTGCTAACCCTTATCCTCTCAAAGCCGGAGAAAAATTAGAAGTCAAAGTTACCGTTGAAAACCGCTCTAAAAGAGTCGATAGATTTTACTTAACTTGTCCGGAATTACCAAAAGAATGGTATAATATACGCTATCCAGAAAGCGGATTAGAAACCGCTGGGTTAGTCCAAGAAACCGATGGGTTACAATTAAACCCAGGTAAAACAGGCGAAATTACCTTAATTTTACATCCGCCCCAATATACACCAGCAGGTAATTACTTTCCCACCCTCCGCCTGATATCTAGAAACAAAGAAGATTTAGTTTTACTCGATGTCGTATACTTACAGGTTCTTCCCGACGAAACATTAACTGTCGAGTTGCATCCCCTCTTGCTCAAAATACCAACCCAACAAGGTAAATTTCAAGTTCAGTTAATTAACCAAGGTAATATTACCCGCGAAATTGCCATTTCTGCAAGCGATCGCGAGGAACTTTTCACCTATACCCCCGAAAGTCTCCCAGTACCAATACCCCCCGGCTACACCAGCACCATCCCCTTAAATGCAAAACCCCGCAAGTGGTGGCGGCGTCCTTTGTGGGGAAAATCACTCGAATTTAATTTTGTCCTAGAACTTGAAAACAACAAGCTATTATTCCTACCAGAAAACACCAAACCGCCACAACTTCCCAAAGAATTACCCCAAGGAACGATAATATGGGAACCGCGTCCTTGGTGGCAAATTTGGCTACCCATTCTCCTACTGCTTTTACTAGCTTTGGGATTAATTTCTGTCGGAGCATTTTTTTACTGGCAGAAAGTTTTAATTCAACCCAAACTCAATAAAGTTGAGCCAACCGAAAAGGTTTATCAAGAACTTGACGGAGAGACAGTTATTTTAAACTTGTCCATTCGTGATTGGCGGAATTGGGAATTTAAAAATTGGCGATTTCAACAAAACCCAAAACTATCGACATTAAAAATTATCCCTCAAAGCCGTGAAGGAATGGGAAAGATAATCAGTTACGACTACAACCAGCTAGTAAAGTTATGCCAGCTTCAAAACCAAAATCTCGACTGCAAGAATATACCGACCGAAATCAAGAAAGCAGGCGAGTATACTTTTAAAATCGAAGTTTATTCCCAAGGGCAAAATAAACCAACAGACTCCAAAGACACAGATACTATTATCATTGAACCAATCGATACGCCAAAAATTATTGAATTTTCCTCTAACAAGCCAACTTATCGAGAAGTTCTCAAAGATCAGATTTTTCTGAATTGGAAAATCAGCAATCCGAACCAAATTCAAAATTTGATTTTAACTCAGCAAGCCAGTAACGGTTCACCTGTAAAAAAAACTTTCATCCAGTGTAACCCTCAAGAATTGAAACCTCAAGTTCAACCAAAGCTTAGTACGGGCAAAATTGAAAAAATCAACAATATAGATGTCCTCGTTTGTCAAGGCATAGCCACCAACGTTACCCAAGCCGGGGATTATACTTTTAAATTAGAAGTGTTTTCCAAGCAAAACCCCACCCAACCTTCAGACACAAAACAGACGGATACCATCACAATTCAACCCGTACCCATACCGAAAATTCTTGACAAAATTTTACCGAATAAACTTACCTATGAATACAAAGAGCCAATTTTTCTGAGTTGGAGACTCAGCAATCCCAGTCAAATTCAAGAAGTGAGGATTATTGAACAGGGTAGCGATGCAGCAGTGACTAAAAACACGATTCCCCTGAGTCAATGCAAACCTCAACAATTGAAACCCGCAGTTTCTCAGCCAATTAATCCATTTAAAATTGAACCGGCTCCAGAGGTTCTCACCTGTGAAAATATCCGCATGACTCCCACTAAAGCAGGGAGTTATACTTACAAAATCGAAGTGATTTCCAAGGAAAATCCCAACCAACCTTCAGATGTTAAAGAAACCGATACGATTGTAG
>DNGG01000684.1:18318-18611 GCA_003486675.1 Cyanobacteria bacterium UBA11372 | reverse complement strand
ATTGTAGTTAAATCCTTACCCGTACCGAAAATAGACAGAATTGTTCCTAACAAACTCGCTTATGAATATAAAGAGCCAATTCTTTTAAGTTGGAGTATCGCTAACCCAAGCCAAATTAAAGAATTGAGAATTGTGCAACAGGGCAGTGATGGAGTGGTAACTAAAAACACGATTCCCCTGAGTCAATGCAAACCGCAACAATTAACCCCAGGAAATAATCCGGCAACTATCACCTGTCAAAATATCCGCATGACTCCTAACAAAGCAGGGAGTTATACTTACAAAGTCGAAGT
>DNGG01000684.1:13444-18065 GCA_003486675.1 Cyanobacteria bacterium UBA11372 | reverse complement strand
AAACCGATACGATTGTAGTTAAACCATTACCAGTCCCGAAAATTGGTCAAATTTCCTCAACAAAGCCATTTTATGAAGCAGCTAAAAATGAGGAGATTATGCTCAATTGGGAAATTAGCGACGCCAAGCAAATTAAAGAGTTAAGACTGATAAGTTTAGCTCCCGATGGCTCGGTGAACAGCCAATTGAAGCGGTATCCAATTATTAATAATACTTTGCCTGCTCAACTGAATAAATTCTGTACTTTAACGAACAATCTAACTTGTCAAAATGTGCCTACAGGAGCCAAACAAGCCGGTGACTATAATTTTAAACTGACGGTGATTCCCAAACAAGGCGAGGCGGAACCGGAGATTGCTAAGAATACACCTAATATCAAGATTAAACCGATACCACCTAAACCAGCGACGCCGGTTAAGATTGTCTATTTTAAAATTAACGGTCAAGATGCGACTGAAAAGCCGAAATACGTTTATGAAATTAATAAAGATAGAAAACCAGCCGATGTTATATTGTCTTGGAAAGTAGAGGATGGGGAAGATATTAAAGTTGAATTGCTGCCTTTTGGCGATGTGCAAAAGCCGCAAGGTTCTAAAACTTACACGTTGAGTAAACCTCCCAGTAGCGTCACGATTACCCTTAGAGTAACCAATAAAGCTGGCGAGCAAACAACGCAGTCGGTTACCCTCGAAACTGTTGAACCAAGTCGGGTAATTCAACCTCAATCACCTTCACCTGGAAGAACTGTACCCGGAGAAATTGCACCTGGAGAAACAGCACCTTCACCTGCTACTCCGGCGGATAGATTGTCACCAATTGAATTACCACCGAAGCCGGATTGAGGTTTAGCGATAATTTCAGATTTTAGATTTGAGATTTTAGATTTTTGGTTGATGAAATATGAAATATGAAATTTGCGATCGCTTTACTAATGGCAAGCGATATGCCTCTCTTCCGCTGCGCGTGAAGCGGAAGCTTTGTGGTGTGGATGCGCTTAGCTATCGCGCCAGCGAATCGCAACCTATTTCACGATATAATATTTATAAACATTGGAGCAAAGTACGGCTACATGCAGAGCTATCCCGTCACAGAAGTCTCCCAGCGCTACAGAGAAATATTTGAAAATGCGGCAAAAGAGCCGATCCTTCTAACAGAGGATTCACAACATAATTATGTAATTATGTCGGCTAACGACTACCAGCAATTGATGCAGCGCCTTGCGGAATTGGAAGATCGTGTTTTTGGTCAACTTGCTGAAACAGCACTAAAAAACTCACAAATGATTGGCACCCAAATCTTTACAGTAGAACTTAAACGCTTGTTGGGGTGATTGAAGTTGTAGGCGATTCGCTACACTAAGGTTAGGAATTCTGCCTGCTGTTTTTCTCTGATCGCCATGTCTCTTGCCCAAGACTTAGAAATATCCGAAGATGTTCTGGAAGATGTTATATTTCCTCCAGGTGACTTACTGAGTGACGAACCGCCCTTGGAAACCGAACTGCACCTGCGGCAAATAATGCTGCTGCTTCAATGTCTAGAATCTTGGTGGCAAAACCGCAATGACTTTTATGCCTGCGGAAATCTCACCATCTACTACAGTCCCCGCCAACGGAAATCCGAGAAATTTCGGGGGCCAGATTTTTTTGTAGTTTTAGGAACCGAGCGCAAACCGCGTAAAAGTTGGGTTGTTTGGGAAGAAGATGGTAAGTATCCCAATGTTATTGTAGAAATTCTCTCGCCCAAAACTGCCGATACAGACCGGGGTTTGAAAAAACAAATTTACCAGGATAATTTCCGCACACCGGATTATTTTTGGTTTGACCCGGATAGCCTTGAATTTAAGGGATTCCAGTTGGTAGGCGGTCGTTATCAGGAACTTGTAGCGAATGAGAATGGCAGGCTATGGAGTCAGCAATTAGAGTTATATTTGGGCATCCACGAGTCAAAACTGCGCTTCTTTACCCCCGAAGGGCAGTTGATATTGACGCCTGAAGAAGCCGCCCTTATAGAACGGCAGCAAAAGGAGCAAGAACGGCAGCAAAAAGAGCAAGCTCAGCAACAATTGGCAGAAATGGAGGCGTTATTGGCTCGCTATAGGGAACGCTTTGGGGAGTTGCCGGAGTGATTATTTGAGTTTGGCGAGAAAAAATCAAAAAGCTAGCGATCGCTTGTTCCCTATCTTCAACTTATTCAGACATATTCTTGCACTGCCGAATCAAAGTGCTTTGGTCCACTTTTGCTTCTATTGGCACTCTTTGCTATTAATTGTAAGTTCGCTTTGTCCCTGTAGACTGTTTCTACTTGTTCCCAGAGATATGCTCTAATTTCTATACGTTGACCATTATGCTCAACCCAGACTTCATGCATATCTAATGAGTTGTAGATATGTTCTTTCCAATTCAGCTTATGGTCAATATCTAAGTAATCCTCATTACCTGTTCTATCTTTTTTGCGCGGCAGGTATTTGTTAGTTTTTTCGCACAAATATTCTGTTCGCTGCTTCTGGGGATTGTATTTTTGTGTTGCGGTTCTGTATATCTCCTCATCGACACCTTCCCATGAAGGACGTTTAGGGCCTTTTGAATCCATATACCACAAGGATTTTCCATCCTCAGTAGTTTTAAAGTTTGGGATAGAGGGTAGTAGATTCCGAGCTGGCTGCGAATCGCTAGCTGTTTGACTTGCTCGTGTCCGTTTACTGCTGTCAGTGCGTGGCTGTGACAATGCTTCTTGTTCTTCCCTGTGCCTTTTTTTTGCCTCTGTATCCCTTGTAATGACTCTTTGAATTAATCCTTTATCAGGTTGATCGTTGATTGTTGTAGGTGTGTTTCCTGCCGATTTTTCTGTTGTTGAATTCTCTTCCATATTCGCTGTAGCAGCCATCCCATCTTTACCAGGCTGGCGCTGCACCATCATCTTTGGGCTAATTTTCTCTTCATCCTCCTGTTGTGGCATCTCCAGGCGTTGGATGCTTCCGGCTGCTTGCATCTGTTCGCGCTGGACTGTCTGCCCTGGCTGTGGCTGCTCAGTTTGAGGCGCATTAATCTCAGTCACCAGCTTTGCCTGCACTGCTGCTGGACTTTGGGCTTCTACCGTTACCCGACTCCAGTCAACGTTACGGCGTTTTGCTTGCACTGAAGGCGTCTGCTGAGGCGCTGGCGCGTCGTAAACTGGATCGCCCAAAGGTCGTTGCCAGGAAACCGCTTTCTGCACAGGCGGGGAAGAAGAATTCGATGTATTTTTTCTTTGGACTTGCCATTGCCTGCTCATATGCCGCCTTTACTCCTGTGAATTTTCCTCTCAACCACCGATTTTATACTCGAAACAGTTTTGCTTACGGATTTGGTAGCTCGAAGTGCATGAAATCCTTGGCGCTGCTCCACGTGCCTCCCCAATTTAAGCCAGCGCTCTGCAAGGCTTCCACCAGTGCTTTGGGCAAGTTGAGGAACCCATTAGTGGCGTATTTGTTGAGTGCAGAACGGCGATTTTCGATTGCTTTTACCAGCTTTTTTTGAGCAGGCATATCTGTGGGGGTTGGCTTCTGCTTGCTCATATCTTTGAGCAATTGCTTTTGTTGATCGACCCAGGAGTTGTTGAAGTTTTGCTTGAAGCGATCGCTTGCTCTTTGAAGGTTATCAAAGTTTGTCTCTGACAACAAACCACTTGGCAGCACCGAGCGGCAAATTGTGTCGATCGCCAGTACTTCCTCGGCGGATGTGATGTGCGGGTTGTTCTGGGGATTGATATCAATCGCTCTCCCCATAGCGTGATTGGATAATTTATTGATATTGTTGTTAAATGTCCGAGGCACAAACGACCAAGTGCCTACTTCCAAAATGAAAGTATGACCGACAGAAGTCAAAGCAGTTTGGGCAGCGTTCAGCGCTGCTTGCAAGTCTCTGTGTCCTTGAGTCGTGCGGTTGAAGAAAGTTATATTGACGATATTGCTGGCAATGTAATTCGCTGGGTTGTTAATCCCCCGTGCTTGGTATAAGCGTTTCAAGTTCAGATAAGAACGATGGGGATCGCCATCAAAATTGTTACCGAAGTAGCCGTGAATACCAGCGTTAGCATTCCATTCCCCGATCGCTGCTTCTATATAGTCAGCTGGGTTATTCACTCCCCAACTCGCCACTTGCGATCGCACTGTCTCATAAGCTTGCCAGGTTTTATAGCGAGCTTTGATATTGCGGTGAGTATCCCACTCTGTCTGCGCTACAGGCGTTTGAGTCGCTACTTGCCGCTGTACTAGGGGCTGCACTCCTGCTCGACTTTGGGCTTCTACTGTTACCCGACTCCAGTCAACGTTACGGCGTTTTCTCTGCACTGAAGGCGTCTGCTTTGGCGCTGGGGCATCATAAATTGGATCGCTAAAAGCTCGCTGCTTTGATGAATTTTTTGGCACAGCCATCGAAGAATTCCATCCAGATTTTTTCTGCGCCCATTGCCTGCTCATATCCCGCCTCGGCTCTCAGCCTACATCTCAGTATTTTCCCTTAGTTTGCCATAGCCACTTCTAGTCACACCCAACAAAAAATAAATCTTTACTTGACTTGACAACGAAAGTGTTATAAAGGGATTTTTACTTCAGCTTTGGGAGCGATCGCGTAGCGTGCCGGAG
>DNGG01000684.1:11211-13248 GCA_003486675.1 Cyanobacteria bacterium UBA11372 | reverse complement strand
GCGTGCCGGAGGCATATCGCCAAAATTGCCGAGCGATCGCATGAGAATAAAGTCAGCGTTGAATAGATAGGATTCTAATGGAAGTTCTACAACTTACAACAGCTGTAGATGAATCGGGACATTTACGTCTTGATATTCCTACACAACTTCCACCTGGACAGGTAACCGTTGTGTTGGTTCTCAATCCGGTAATGGCATCTGAATTTGAGAAACACAACTATAATTTTTCTGACCTAGCAGGGCGTTTGACCTGGCGAGGAGATGCAGTCGCCGTTCAAAGGACGTTACGAAATGCAGAATTCAGCTAGTTTAGTGACAGCCGATCAAGAGTTTGCAAAAGTAACCTCGTTAACCGTAATTAGTTGGTAGCGATCGCCAAGTTAGTTTAAAGTTATCATTTCTACAGTCATATCACCTTTGATAGTACGCCGGACAGTAACCAGTTTATTTCCTTCTACCCTAGCAGCAATTATTGAGCCAACTGCGATCTCCTCTTCCACACCATCCTTTTGAATAGACAGTAACCTGCTATCAGATACACTACTATCTTTTTTCCCTAAACCAACTTCCAGCAGAAAAAGAGAGTTATTTTTCCCAAATCCAACTATTTCACCTCCAAAATTAGAGCGAACTTTTGTCCAACTTGAATCTTGGGGCGCTCTAATCAATACATCATCTGTTTCACTTTGGCGGACAGCTACTATTTTTCCATTTTCTGCAACAACCAAAGCATTATATTTACCATCGATATTTTTCTCTTTACCATTTGTATAAATATTTAAAGATAAATCAGTAGCAATGTACCAAAGAGAATTCGACGATTTAATCCAAGCAAGTGAACGAGGTTCTTTTGCCAAATTGGTAAATTCCAATCGTGCTTGATCGGGATACCAAGTAGCTGCACGACTGACACCATTATTAATAATTACCCACAGTTTATTTCCCTCACTAGCCGCTACATAAGCTACTTCAACATTGTTGTCTTCATTCATAACTCTCAAGGGAGTAACCTTGCTACTGTCTGGTGACATATGTAGCAAGTACTCTGACCAAGTTGCTATCCATAAAGAACCATCTTCAGTCACAGCGATACTGGTCGGAATTTGAGCATCTTGGGGAATTACCCAAGAAGAGTTAGTGGTAATCATTCTGCTCTCCTGTGTAGTTGAATTAACCGTAAGGTTTTTCATATAATTTTTCGGCGTGCAAGCCAACAAAAGCCCACACATCCCAGTTAATAGACAAAGCCGCCTTGGGTTGGGAAGTGAAAAACCATTCCACTTATTTTGCTTTTTCCGCATCATTGATATAATCTGCAAGTTCTTTATCTGGATTCATTCCTTTGTGTGAACTCCAACTATCGAACCAAGCGCTAGAAGTGAAATCTTTTGCTTCTGATGTATTTGTTAAATCCATCCACCCCTCGAATTGACACTGAGATCCCATAGCTTTCTGCCATTTTTTCGCGCCCAGTCCACTTCCACAAGCGGCCAAAATCAAATAAGCGATTTTGGAGCTACGTTTTGTAACATCCACATCCTCTGGTCGAATTACTTTGCCATCAGATGATTGAATATTTCCATTCATATATCCATGTCCGCTCCAGTAAATTCCATAACAATTTGGATCGTAGATAGCACCAAAGAAGTCGCTATAACTTCCAGCTTTGTCATAGACAACTGTGAAACCTTGTGCAGCAGATCTATAAACGTCATCTTCTAAATCAGGTGCTTCTTCATCTCGCATTTTCTGATCTTTTTTGCTGCCAGTATATCCAAAGAAGAAATATATAGTCTTGCCATTTGGTTTCTTAGGAATAAGAGTTATACGCTCCCCAGATCCTGCTACTGTAAAAGGTTTGGTTTTTTTCTCAGCATCTGAAGAGTTAGGTTTTAGCTGCATTACGTCCCGTTGAGAGTTATCAATAATCTGCTGAGGTTGAACTCTACCTGTTTGCTGCACCACATGAGTCAATTCATGTGCGGTCAACTCATCCTTACTAGGCGACTTCCCGGCACCATAGTAAATATCGCTACC
>DNGG01000684.1:8980-10771 GCA_003486675.1 Cyanobacteria bacterium UBA11372 | reverse complement strand
TAGTAAATATCGCTACCGTGAGCAAAAGCTTGAGCGCCTAATTCCTTGTTCATCTGCACGGCAGCACCGTCCGTATGCACCTTCACCGAGCTAAAATCAGCACCAAAGCGGGGTTCCATGAAGGCTCGCACTTCATCCGATAAAGGGCTACCACCCCCCTTACTGGCACTCAGTTGGCTCTCTACATTGCTGCTATTCTGGGACTTCCCCTCTGGTGCTGGTTTAGCTTGTACTTCCTCTTCCTTGTTTTCCTCTGGGGCAGTTTCTCGTTGAATGCTATTTGGAAGAGATTTAGCTTGTACTTCCTCTTGCTTGTTTTCCTCTGGTGCAGTTTCTCGTTGGATGCTACCTGGAAGAGATTTAGCTTGTACTTCCTCTTGCTTGTTTTCCTCTGGTGCCATTTCCCGTTGAATGCTACCCACCACAGGTTTAGCCTGCACTTCCTCTTCCTTATTTTCCTCTGGGGCAGTTTCTCGTTGAATGCTACCCGAGTGAGGTTTGGTTTGTACTTCCTCTTCCTTGTTTTCCTCTGGTGCCATTTCCCGTTGAATGCTACCCGAGTGAGGTTTGGTTTGTACTTCCTCTTCCTTGTTTTCCTCTGGTGCAGTTTCTCGTTGAATGCTACCTGGAAGAGATTTAGCTTGCACTTCCTCTTCTTTATTTTCCTCTGGTGCAGTTTCTCGTTGAATGCTACCTGGAAGAGATTTAGCTTGCACTTCCTCTTCTTTATTTTCCTCTGGGGCAGTTTCTCGTTGGATGTTACCCGAGTCAAGTTTGGTTTGTACTTCCTCTTGCTTGTTTTCCTCTGGTGCCATTTCCCGTTGCACCAGTGGGGTGATAGAAGCTGCCAGAGGTTTAGTTTGGACTTCCTCTTGTTTTTCCTCTGGAGCCATTTCCCGTTGAATTGGCTGCTCGCTTCCCGGCGCAGGCATCGTCATCACCTTAGCTGCCATGCTATCAGCTTCCTGTTCGTACTTATCCCCAGGGGCGCCGACTGTCAGCTTTGCCTGTACACCTGCTCGACTGGGTGCTTCTACCGTTACCCGACTCCAGTCAACAGGGCGTTTTGCCTGCACTGAAGGCGTCTGTTTTGGCGCTGGCGCATCGTAAATTGGGTTGCTGGAAGGTTGCTGCTTTGATGAACTTTTTTGCACCGGCATCGAAGAATTCGATCCAGATTTTTTCTGCGCCCATTGCCTGCTCATACGCCGCCTCTTCTCCTAGCCTATATTTGGGCAATTTACCTTAGTTTGGCATAACTGCTTCCACTAGAAGCTAGCACAAAATAAATCTTAACTTGACGGGAAAACGAAAGTGTTATAGCCACCCTTTTACTTCCGCGTCGGTTAGGGTTCTCTCCAACTTGACATATTCAGTCCGCGCGGCTTCCAATAAGTGTTTCATCTGCACTGGCTCCCCGGCATCGGCTGCCATAAAAGCGGCATTTAAGGCAATATTGCGGATATTCCCGCCCGCTACGTTTAACCGGGCTAATTTGACAAAATCCAATCCCTCTGTTGGGGTATTTTTGGGGAAGATTCGCCGCCAAATTTCAGCCCGATCTTTGGCATCTGGGAAAGCATACTTAACGACAAACCGAATGCGGCGCAGAAAAGCTGTATCCAAAGAATCTTTCAAGTTTGTCGTCAAAATTGCTAAACCTTGGTAAGATTCCATGCGTTGCAGCAAGTAGCTAACTTCCATATTGGCATAGCGATCGTGGCTGTCTTTGACATCAGAGCGCTTGCCAAAGATCGCATCGGCTTCGTCAAATAACAAAATGGTTGCGCC
>DNGG01000684.1:4802-8714 GCA_003486675.1 Cyanobacteria bacterium UBA11372 | reverse complement strand
CCCGCCGCAAATTCTTCTCGGTTTCGCCGATATATTTACTGACTACAGAACTTAAGTCAATCCGGTAAAGATCGAGTTGCAATTCTCCAGCTAATACCTCTGCTGACATGGTTTTACCCGTACCGCTGCTACCTGCAAATAAAGCACTAATTCCTAAACCTCGCCCTCCTTTACTAGCAAATCCCCATTGTTGGTAAACTTTGGTGCGTTGTCGCAGGTGAGCGGCAATTTCTCGCAATGTTTGGCGCGCTGTTTCTGGTAATACTAAATCATCCCAAGTTGCGGCGGGTAAGATGCGTTGGGCTAAGTCATCTAAGCGGGGACGAGATTGAGCGCGACAGATGTCCCATAATTGAGGCAGGGGTGCAGAGGAGCGGAGGGGCAGAGGAGAATTAAATTCTTCACTCACCTCTGCTCCCCTGCTCCCCTGCTCCCCTGCAATGCGTCCTAACGCTTCACTACAAACAGCATAAATTGTGGGGGCGTTGAGGTTAAATTGCTCGACTAATATTTCTACTTGTCCGTTGAGAATCGGTGCGATTTCTCCTAAAGCGTTTTGCCAGATTTCTAGTTGTTCTTGTTTTGTGGGGGGATGGACATCAAAAGTAATTAAAGGACGCTTGGGTGCGCGGCGGCGATCGCGCGTCGTTATAATTAACCCAGTGGTGATACTTTCCATCAGTTGGGCGATCGCATTCTCTTTTGCCCCATCTTCCCGATCCCATTCATCGCAGTCTATTAGCAACGCACATCGACTCAAACGCGCTTCTCTCTGCCACAGTAATATCAAGTTATTCAATTCGGCGGCAACTGTGGGAATTACCCTGGCAGATATTGCGGCTAATTTCATCCCTGAAATTTCACAGGCATTGGATGCGATCGCCTGTTTCGCCCCTACTTCATCACCGCATAATTGTACGATTGGTAATGGGTAATTGGTCATGGGTAATTGGCTGCCATAAATGCTATTTCCCTCGCCTACCCAGTTATTAGATAAAATTCCGGCTATTTGTGTGGCTATTCTGGCGTGCGATCCGGCTAACTCTCCGTCGAGCGATACTGGTTCGATGATGCCTTTAAAGGCTTCATCTAGACAATCTACTCCCATTAAATAGTGTAAGATTCCCTCGTTAATTCGCAACAAACTATGGGTAATAGTTTTACCACGCACAACTTCTATCAACTGCCAGCGCCGTAACGGACGATCGGGAGAAATAGCATTCCAATGAGGTGCAGCTAAAGCTGACATTGCCAGATTAAATGTAGGATAGCTTAGCTGCCCATCTCCCTGAGCATCGGCGCACAAACTGTCAAAGTTTGGCTGTAATTCCATGCCCGCACATAACACCAGCACATCTCGCTCAAAATCTGATAACTTGAATTTACTTGCCAGTTCTTGTAATGCTGATGGACAAGGCATTGCTGACGCCGCTGCCATCAGTTCCAATCTCGCTTGTTCTACCTTTAACGAGGATAGGCAATTTTCCGGTTCGGTAATATAACTTGATAAGATTTGCTCGATTACTGCTATCGATGCCATCAGGTATTTAATATTGGCATCCTGCCAAAGGCTTGTTTTTTTAACGTTCATTTTTCTCTTGTTTGATCTAGTTTTTTGGTAGAGACAGCGATTTGAACTCTAGGGTTAGCTCAAAACAGCTAACTTTTACTTCTTCAGAACTTACCCAAATCACCTTTGTTTCTCTGAAAAATCGTCGATTTAGTCGTAGAGACGTTACATGTAACGTCTCTACTAGAGATCTAGGAAGAAACAAAGGCGATCGCCTCGTCGTGCCTCCACCAGCGGTGTACGGCACCATCTCCACTATATCTGGTGTATAAGTAGATTTTGTTATTGACAACTAAGTCATCAAAGAAGGGAACTCTTAATAGGGAATAGCGAACAGTTTTTCCTATTTCCTGTTCCCTGGTGGGAGTTAGAGACCCCTACTTCTATAAGTAGCAAGTTTCAAGTGGGGTATAAATCTCCACTTGAAACACTCTGTTGCCTATTGCCCGTTCCCTATTCCCTATTTAATATTTGTTAACCAGTTTATCCGTTTGCTTCCCGGTTGGCAATATGTTCAAGAGGGGTCAAACATTTTTGGCAATGAGTCCCTATGCAAAGAAACCCGGTTTCTCCGAAAATTTGTAAGATCAATTGATATCAACAATTAACACGTATAGAACCTAAGTAAGGATTGAGCCACTCTCCGCAATAAATTGACGGAGATTCAGGCCAGGAGTAATGGTTAACTTTTCGCTCGAAAAATAGCTATCTGGTTAACATTTCCTAACTCTGCCGAGAACCGCTCCAAGGGAGAATGAGACTGCCAAATGAGAGGACGCACCTAATTGTTCGCGGTTTGTTTGAAAATCCTTCCATGCCTCGTGCAAGATCGGCTCCGACCTTTCCCACTGTTCGACAGCGAGATGCAATAGAAGGACACCTTCCTCATTGACAAATCTACCCAAATAAGCACTCCATAGATCGCGATGCATCGCAAATCCCGTTCGGTCAAAATGAACGCGCTCGGATAATTTTTTTCTGATGCGTTCGCCCGTCAAATGAGTTTGCGATAGTGCCGTTTTTTGGGTAGAAAACTTCATGAATGACCCGCCAGCATTTTCAGCTTTACGAGCCAATTGGGATTGGACAAATCCAGGAGATTTAGCTCTAATTGCCTTACCGTATCGTTTCTGCCATGCTTTCACCGAAACATTTTCAGTTTTGATCTGCTTGCCATGCCTCAAAATCTCGTTAACAATTCTACGGTTTAGAGACTTGGCGTATGCGCTCTTCCGGCGCTCTAACTCTCTCTTCTTTCTGGCTATCTTTTGATATGTTTTAGATTTCTTCCATTGCCGTTTTCCTTTTTTAGGTTTACCTTTTTTGACAACTGACTTGCGTCCTAGACCAGAGGTGAAGTCCGTCTCATAGTTTAGAGGATTTAAACAACGTTGAGAACGTTGCATTTGACGCTGTAAAGCAATAATATCCCGTTCGTAAGTTGGCACTTTATCCGCGAATGGGAGTATTCCAGCTTTGTTATCTCCGACGAAGGCAATGCTGGAAATATTGAGGTCTAAACCAATCACTCCATCAGCCACATAGTTTTTCGGTTTTTGATATGGCATTCCAGAGTTAATTAGCTGAACGTACCAGCGTCGCTTACCGTTGAGATCTCGCCACAACAATCTAACGTATTTTATTGCAGAATTTAAACCATGTTGAACTACTGGGTTGTCCTCGTCGATGAGCGGCGACAGTTTTAACTTACCCCAGACTAGCTGGTTGCCTTTCCATCTCACTCCCTGCTTGTTTGTTTTACCTTCAACGCTTCTAAATCTACTTGGTATCTTGTACCGTACACTTTTCGCTTTTCCCAATAAAACTTTCTCGCTGGCTCTAAAAGCTCTGGTAGCTATGGTTTGCTGGGTGTTGGAATCAATCAGTTGAGCTATCCACTGCGAGCGATTGCTGACGATTGTGGCATAGGCTTGAATGTCATAGTCAGAATATCTGTATTCTCGCCTTGCGGCGTTGAAGGCGTCGCTTCTCGCTTTGAGCAACTTACGATCTATTTGTTTGGCTAATTGGTAAGCTGCACCATTACGTACCAGATTCATTCTTGCCATTGCTTCGTTGAGGCAGGCGTTGTATAGTTGCCGCGCGGCTTGAAACCGGGATAGTAATTCTTTTTCCTGCCTACTGTCTACGATTAATGGTATTTCTGTCACGAATGTTGATGTCTTACTTTTAGCCAATTACTACCACCTCTGTTCAATTTATTCTTCAATTCTATATTATCTTGTGAATGCCAATAATCAACATTAGTTAAACTTAATATTGACAGCGGTTAAAACCGCTCGTGTCGCGTTTCCACCCCGCAATAAATTGACGGGGCTACC
>DNGG01000684.1:0-4624 GCA_003486675.1 Cyanobacteria bacterium UBA11372 | reverse complement strand
GCAATAAATTGACGGGGCTACCACGCTCCCGTTATTCTTAGGTGTACGAGCAAGAATTAAATCATAGAGTAGAGCAGCTAATAACTCTGGTACAAAAATGCAGCGGATGGTGATTCTTGCAACCCGGTTTCTGTGGATATCAAGTTAAAGAAACCGGGTTTTTTACCCGCTATGGGCGAATACTTGACCGATGCTCTAGAAGCTGGCGATCGCAGACAACGTAGCTTTTTTTTTACCCATAAATAAATTTACGGGCTTGTTGGGTCAAGTAATGGTGGTAATCGCTCGACCTAAATTGATTTGCAGGTTATCCAAAGGTTGTTTACTTTGGATAATGCCAATCAATTGTTCGGCTCCATTCTCGCTATAACGATCGGCATCGAAGAAAATTCCTAGACCGCCATCGCCATTGGGCAAGCTGACTTTCTGTAACTGATATTCAATCGCTCCTGTAAGCACGATAGTATCTTGACCGGGTTGAAAGTCAACAATCAAAGCGTAGCTGGGTGGCGGTTCAGTGGGAGGTGGTGGGATGATAAATCGAATTTGGCTATCATCGTAGTAAACTTTGAAAGGTTCTCCCAGAACGAAAATATCTTTTCCCAAACCGCCAATCAGGGTATCTCTTTCTAACTGACCAGGTTGTTCCTCAGAGGGATTGACGCCAATCAGAACATCATCGCCAGCACCTCCGATGAGGGTATCTTTACCTGAATCACCAATCAGGTAATCTGCACCGATGCCGCCAAAGAGTTGGTCGTTGCCATCGCCCCCATTTAGGGTATCGTTGTCACTTTCTCCATAGAGAATATCGTTATCAAGACCACCGTTAAGCGAATCGTCACCAATTCCGCCAAAGAGGAAGTCGCTGCCGCTTCCTCCATCAAGAGTATCTTTACCTTCTCTACCCAGAAGCACATCTGTACCGCCAAAACCCTGGATCAGATCTTCATATCGAGTCCCATTAAGAAAATTGTTGCCTTCGTCGCCATTGATAATTGCCATCTGATTTTCTGCCTTTCTAAACTTGTGTAAACGTGTCAATTACTTGGTTTGACCCAAGTACACCGCTTGCCTGATAACAGTTTGTGTAGCTCCAGCCGCGCCATGAACCGCAGTAGTATATTTCCGGCAGAGTTATCATCTGGAGTCCATCACTAGACTGCAAATTGGGCAAAAATATGTTCTTTTCTGTTTTTAGTAAAAACGATTGACCCCTGGTTGTGCTGCCAAATTGCCGGAAAATCAGAAACGCGCCCTTAACGCAGACTTAGTGCGCCAAGTCTGGTAGCCTAGCAACTGGATGTATTGAAACAATTCCGATTAGGGTTAACCAATCTCCACTACTGGACCAACATACCCATTATCCCCATCCACTTCCAGGGGACTCTCGGCACCATCGATTTGCACCCGTACCAAATATTCTCCCGCCTTTACATCTAAAATCGGAAACACTACCGCGTCGGTATCTTCATCCCGGGG
Source organism: Cyanobacteria bacterium UBA11372 (assembly GCA_003486675.1). Classification (GTDB taxonomy): domain Bacteria; phylum Cyanobacteriota; class Cyanobacteriia; order Cyanobacteriales; family Aerosakkonemataceae; genus Microseira. Next base: position 3,142 of record DNGG01000684.1, on the reverse strand, counting down.
TTTGGCGGCAAAAATGTAACCCACTGGATTGTTATTTGACCGCTCGTTCAAAAACAATAGCGCCCGCTGCTCGCTACCAACGGTTAAATCAACTTGCACCCGCAATTCTGCCCCATACAGATCGTCGGCGTTTTCCCATAAATCCAATACCTCTGGCTCTGCTACAATCTGCGGACACAAGACAAATGGCATCACGTTCGACGCCATCGCCCGATCTGGCTCTAAGGGCGATCGCTTCACAATCGGATGCAACACCCACAACTGCTGTACCCCCGCCCGCAAACTTTGCGCTTCTGCCGCTGCTAGCGAGGATAAATCCAACCGGATCTCTTTTTCGCTCACCTGTTGCGGCGTTACCCTCGCCTCGCCAATTCTCACCTGCACCCGATCTGCCTGCAACCGCTTGCCCCGAATCATCAATGTACTGTCCGCTACAATCGGTTGATTTACCCCCGCTTCCGATATTGCTTGGTCAACCATCGGCTGGCTGGGGGTTGTGTAAAATTGCGTACTCCGTACTGGTAAGGCTCTACCACTGGTTTTGTTGCCTTCTATCAGCACTGCCCCTCCTTGGCAAGCAAAAGATAGCACATAGGGTGTCTGGAAAAACACCGACCAAATTTTCGACAGTTCCTCGGTATTCATCTGACTGGGAACAATCGTTACCCGCTCGACTTGCTGTTCCAAGGTAGAATCTGCCAAATAGCTAAAAGTCGAGTGATTCACCGTCTCCCGAATCATCTCCGGCGTCAATATCGGGTAGTCAACAATGGTACGCACGGTGCTACCCAGCAGGCGTTGGGGTTCCAACTCTATGTCATTGCCGTAAAACGTCATGATGTAGAACAAGTCTAATCCCGCTTGGGCGTGTTTGATTAATTCTCCCTTGGGGCGGCGATTGCGTAAGTCGGAATTCCGCCAAGCGGGATTCGGTGTCGCTTGGTACAGATAAATATTCACTCCTACTTCTGGTGTCTTACCCCCAGTTGCTTCAGGGCGCACCGTGGTAACTTTAGCTCCTGGTACATCGACTTGCACCGCCGCTTGCAAGAGCCTTTGCAGCGTGGCTGTGACCGTAGCGATCGCTAAATAATTACTCATAACCTCAATCTATTGGCATCTACATCCAACTTTTTGTTACTTTTTATTAAGAATTAGTCACAAATCTGCCGTGATTATTTGACAAAAAGTCCAGGCCGTATAAACTATAACCATTATGGCATCTACCATTTTAAACTGGGTTTCAACAGCCAGTTATACAGCTCGCTTCTACTGTTAGAGGCAAGATAGGATTGAGAAAATTTGACTATGTGGTGGGTTGGTTGATTTGTGACCAGGCTCCCACAGTACTTATGGGGAGAAAGGAAAAGCCAGCCCCAAAATGTGAGGTGAAGATTGTTGAAATATTTTCTGTGAACCACGCAAGCAATTCCGTGTAAAATGCAACCAGAGAAGGATATTAATTTAACCTGGCGATCGCTGAAGACATCGACATAGTTTCAGGTTAACTTAGAAACCTCCAATATAATTTTGTAGCTAAGTCTGTCGCCCGCCCAATTCCTCAAGGAAGACCATCTATGGCAAGACTCGATTACTTTGCCCCTGGCGTATACGTCGAAGAAATAGACCGAGGTAGTCGCCCGATAGAAGGCGTACAAACCAACATCGCTGGCTTTATTGGCTTTACCGAAGCCATCCGCAACGGCGCGGAAATCGGCAAACCGATGTTAGTCACCAGCTGGAATCAATATTTAGAATACTTTGCTAAAGAAAACTCCGATGGCTTCACCGACTTCGGAGCCTACCTCCCCTTTGCCGTTAACGGCTGGTTCTTAAACGGAGGGGCGAGGTGTTGGATTATTAGCATCGGTATCCAACTGCCCAAACCCGCAGAAAATACCACCCAACCTGGACCAGAAGCAAATGCTCTGACTGTCAAAACCTCCAGCAAGCGCGAATCTTTGCAGTTTCTCCTCAAACCGGAAGAAGCAGATAACGGCGCGGTCAATGTAGAAATTTATCCCAGCGAACCAAAATCTTACCCCGAAGATCCGAACGTCCCCGCCCCCGTCCCCGCTGAATTTTTCACCGTGGTGATTAAACGCGAGGGGCAAGAACTGGAAAGGCACGAAAACCTGACCATGGATCGGAACGTGCAACAGGAGGTGGGAGACTATGCAGTAACCAAACTTCAAGAAGCATCCCAGTTCGTCACCGTACTAGACCTGAACCAGAGGGGACTACCCCTCGCCCGCCGCCCCCTAGACGGTCAATATGAAGTCAGTCCTCCCCCCGTTCTGCCGACGCGGGAAAACTTGTACCGCTACGTGCAAGGGGTACGGGATGACCGCAGCGGCATACAAGGGCTATTCGAGATTGACGAAATCACCATGGTCGCCTGTCCGGATTTAATGTTGGCGCACAAACAAGGTTTAATCGACCGCGACCAACTCCACGGACTGATGGAATTAATGGTAAGTTTGTGCGAAAACGCCGCACCCAATCCCCCCAATCGTATGGTGGTTTTGGATGTACCTCACGACTGCGTTAAGCCGCAACATGTAACTAATTGGTTAGATAACGAATTTAACCGGCGTTCGATGTTTGCGGCGCTTTACTATCCCTGGATTAAAGTCCCCAATCCCCGCAACGCCGGAAAACCAATTTTAATCCCGCCTTCCGGTCACATGATGGGCGTGTGGTCGCGCACAGATGAAACGCGAGGCGTTTACAAAGCACCCGCTAACGAAACTCCCCGCGGCGTCATTGGGTTATCTTACGATTGCAACTTCCGCGAACAAGAATTACTGAACCCCAAAGGCATTAACTGCATCCGCACCTTCCCGAATCGGGGCATTAAGATTTGGGGTGCCAGAACCTTAGTAGAACCGGAAAAAACCGAGTGGCGTTATATCAGCGTCCGTCGCTTGATGAGCTATATCGAAAAATCCATCGAATTAGGGACTCAATGGGTCGTATTCGAGCCAAACGACCAAGATTTGTGGGCAAGAGTCCGCCGGACGGTGAGCAATTTCCTCGAACGACTGTGGCGGGAAGGCGCATTGTTTGGCGCTAGTCCGGAACAAGCATTCTACGTCAAGTGCGATGAAACGATAAACACCCCTGACACAATGATTCTAGG
>DNGG01000685.1 GCA_003486675.1 Cyanobacteria bacterium UBA11372 | reverse complement strand
CAAACTTTGCGGAACTTTTCTCGGCTGGACGAATCGGGTAGGAAACGGTTTAACATCCACGATGGAATTGATAGCACGTTGCTGATTTTGCAAAGTCGCTTGCGATCGCCAGCCGGAGCTTGGGGAAGAGGCGAAGACAAAGGATATCCAGAGATTCAAGTAATTAAGGAATACGGGGATTTACCCTTAATTGAATGCTATCCCAGACTAATGAATCAGGTGTTTATGAACATCATCAGCAATGCAATTGATGCCATAAACGAGTTTTTGGTAAATGGTAAGTTTTCATTAGATAATCCCCCGATAATTGCGATCAAAACTCAAAGGGTGGATGAAAATCAAATTCAAGCGATCGTTTGGAATAATGGCCCTGAAATTTCTGGAGAAAATATTGGCAGAATCTTTGACCCATTTTTCACTACCAAGCCAGTTGGTAAAGGCACTGGTTTGGGACTTTCGATTTGTTACCAGATCGTCGAAAATCACTCAGGTAGTATCAGTGTAAATTCGGAACCGGGGCAGGGATGCGAGTTTGCAATTATACTACCTATTCAAGCAGTAAATATCTAATTGGTAATTGGTAATTGGTAATTGGTAATTGGTAATTTAAAGCGGTTTGCACACCGCTGTGATACCTCACTCATTTGCAATCTGCTGTAATATATACGCAACGGGAAACGCTAAAATAAGATATCCTCATCTGAGGGCTTCGTGATGGTTACAAATATTCAATTCCAAAGCTACACCGTCGAAGAGTTTTTAACACTTGATCTGCCCGAAGGACAAGAATACGAGCTGATTAATGGAGTAATAACACCGATTTCCGAACCATCCGGGGAACACGAGAATTTGAGATCGGAAATCATGGTAGAGTTGACCCTGGAAAGCCGTCGTAGCAAGCTGGGGTTGCTAATCCACCCCAAGCCGGTGATGCAACTTGGAAAAAGAGATACCCGCAAACCAGATCTAATTGCCATTAATCGGGAATCTTGGAATCGGCAGACGCAACCAGAAGCTGTATTGAAAGAACCTCCCAGCGTCGTCATTGAAATTGTGAGTACGAATTGGGAAGAAGATTATCGAAATAAGCCGCTGTGGTATGCCGCTTTTGGGGTGAATGAATTATGGATAATCGATCCGCTTTTCACAGTTGCTAGATATCCTAATCGCAAGAATCCTAAAATTCAAGAACCAACTATTTCAGTAGGTAAATTAGTCGCTTCTCCCAGCATTTTGGTTGAGCGGGAATATCAGTTTGAAAGCTTCACGGGGAGTGACAAAATTAAATCTCAATTCTTTCCTGATTTATCACTCACAGTTGAGCAGATTATTGCCTTTGGAGAAGGGGTTTGAGCAATAGATTTCAGGACTTACGCAAACACCAAAGTTTTTCTAAAAAATCGTCGTTTTGGAACTAGAGATATGCACACCCCTAGCACTCGCGTTCGCAGCCAAGTTACTTTGGTGATAGGTGAGTCGTGCGTAAGTCCGGAATTTGATTGTAGGGGCACGGCGTTCTAAAATCTTTCGGTTAGCATCACAGCCTTTTGATGCCGTGCCCCTACTCATATCATGTCCGGTTGTATCGGTAGTGCAACCTGGTATCAGACAGGCGGTGCTGCCGCAATACCAGCTCCCGTGTTGTTATAGAGATCCAGCGCATTTTTGATCGAGTTGCCAGCATCGATGGGCAAGGGAACGCCAGTGTTGAGGTTATAGGGACTGGGAGCGCCACTGAGACTGGTAATACCAGAGTTCCAGTAAGGAGAGCTAGATCCAATTACAGGACTTTGTCCGTCCAAGGTTGTGTTGCCCAAACCTTTCAGGTATCCGTCGCCTTTTTTGTCGCCATTTTCATCGGGCGTCAATACCTGGAGCCAGCTGATTCCCTTGTTCATATCAACCGTATCCGCTGGGTTTCCGGCGAGGAAGTTCAGCCATGCGGCAACCAGCGCGCGATCGAGGATATAGCGAGAATCTTGCTGGATTGTTTGGTTCGATGCGCCCAGAATCGCCCGTGCCTCAGTCAGATTGTAGAAGATGGTATTTTCACCACTATTTGTAATTCCATCCCGGTTATAGTCACCGATGAGAAGACCCCGGCTCGACGTTCCAGTCACCGGATCGGTTACCAGTCCATTGTTTGGTAGTGGCTGAGTCGGATCGCCGTTTTTGTACAAGAGAATATCAGCTTTGGGGAAGTAAAGCTGACCCGCTTGACTGGGTACGCTAACATCGCCATCCCAGAAGTCTTGCCAAGTCGTGTTAATCCAGAATCCTGGTGTCCTGACGCCGGGACCAGTAAAGCCGGTGTAGGAACTGGGGTCGGTGGCATTTACAGGCGTTCCATTAAACGAACCATTTGCCGTACCGATGTTGTTGTAGTTCCCCGCGATCGCTGTTCCCGTTGCCTTGTAGAGCCAGTTTTCGCCCACATCCAGGGTGCTGTTGTTGTTGGCGTCGCCACTTTGGTAAACCGGTGTCACCCCTGGGATATTATCGGTGACGCTGAGGTTGGAAATGCCCACGTTGCCCGTATTGGTCACCGTGTATTCCCAACTGATAGAACTGCCTGCTACGATACTCAGTCCGTCGCCTTTGGTACTGCCGTAAACGGTTACCTTATTGATGGCAATCTTCGGGTTAGCACCGAAGTAGTTGGCATCATCAGTATCGCTGAGGTTCTTGGTATTACCAACGCCATCAGTATAAGTGCTGGCGGCGGTGGCTGTATTGGTGTGCTGACCTGCTTGCCAAGTTGCACCCGTGAAGATGGTTTCATAAGTGCCACCCACTGCTAAGGAAGGAATGCTAATTGCCGTCCCCGCAGCAGCACCGTTGAGGTCGAAATCGCTATCAGACAAGCTGATATTCGTCAGAGAGACGTTGCCGGTGTTGGTAACGACAAACTTGAATTGTGGGTTAGTACCAGACAGGGCAAATGGTCCGGTTGGCGTATCCGCATCAACAAAGGTGGTGCCGCCATCGACGGAGACATATTTTTCCACATCCAACGATGGGTTAGCACCAAAGTAGTTACTGGGGTCGGTGGCGTTAACAGGTGTGTTATTAAACGAACCCGTGGCTGTACCGATGTTGTTGTAGCTGCCTGGGGTGGCGGTGCCAGTTGCTGTGTAGATCCAGTTTTCGCCGACATCGAGCAATGCGTCGTTGTCGGTGTCGCCACTTTGGTAAACAGGGGTTACCCCTTGGTTGTCGGTGACGTTGATGGTTGAAAGTGCTACATTACCGGCGTTGCTGACGGTGTATGTCCAAGTGACGGGACTGCCTGCCAGGATATTCAGACCATCTGCACCGTTGGTGACTTTATTAATCGCAATCTTGGGGTTAGCACCGAAATAGTTGGCATCATCGGTATCGCTGAGGTTCTTGGTGTTACCAACGCCGTCAGTATAAGTGCTGCTGGCGGTGGCTGTGTTGGTGTGCTGACCTGCTTGCCAAGTTGCACCCGTGAAGGTGTACTCATAAGTGCCACCCACTGCCAGGTTGAACGGCGCGAGGCTGAGGTTGAAGTCGCTATCGCTGAGGTTGACATTCGTCAGAGAGACGTTGCCGGTGTTGGTAACGACAAACTTGAATTGTGGGTTAGTACCAGACAGGGCAAATGGCCCGGTGGGAGTATCCGCATCGACAAAGGTGGTGCCGCCATCGACGGAGACATATTTTTCCACATCTAAAGATGGGTTAGCACCAAAGTAGGAACTGGGGTCAGTGGCGCTCACAGGTGTGTTATTAAACGAACCCGTGGCTGTACCAATGTTGTTGTAGCTGCCTGGGGTGGCGGTGCCGGTGGCTTTGTAGATCCAGTTTTCGCCGACATCGAGCAATGTGTCGTTGTCGGTGTCGCCACTTTGGTAAACAGGGGTTACCCCTTGGTTGTCGGTGACGTTGATGCTTGAGAGTGCTACGTTCCCCGCGTTGGTGACGGTGTATGTCCAGGTGACGGGACTGCCTGCCAGAATTGTCTGACCATCGGCGCCGTTGGTGACTTTGACGATGGAAATCGCCGGATTGCTATTATCCTGGCAAGGGGGCAAATCGCCAAGATGCCCGCCGGTTTTGGCACTCTGAGTGCCATTATCTGTGGACTGCAAGCGTACCCACCAATCTGTATTTTCCAGCAGTGTCTCTGCGTCGAGATTCGTACCTGATTTTGTCAGGACAAAGCTTGCTGTCTGGACGATGCCTTCTCCGGAACCCTCCGCGCTGAACTTGATGCCGACATCGTAGGGTTCTTGGCTGTTGCCACCGCTGGTGTTGAAGCCCGGGTCAAGGGGGCCACCATCGCTGACCTGATTGGCTCCGATAACAGAGGTCGGTGTATAAGTACTCAGCGTACCATTGGCAGTAGACCGATTGATTTGCACAATTTGCAAACCACTAACGGCATCGTTTTGGATGTCGAACGCGACGCCGATCATATCCTCAGTGCCGGAATTTGAACTAGGGGCTACACTGAGCGCGATCTTGATGTCGTTATAGCCGTCGCCTGTGAAGTCTTGACAGTATTCGATTTTGACATCGATCAATTCGTTAGAAGCGCCATTTTGTTGGGTAAATTGCGTTGTATAGATCGTCATTGTGCTTATCTCCCTGACCAGTAATTAGGCCATTTGCAGTTGCATAGGTGAATCAAGGTTCACCTTTGATTTCCTCAGTACTTACCCAAAGAAACCGGGTTTCTATTAAAAAGGTTTCTGGCAAGGGCGTGTACCGTTCATATCAATTCCGTTAGCATCGGTTGTGTATGGTTGGATGTGCGAATAGGGAATTCGGGACTTACGCAAACACCAAAGTTTCTCTGAAAAATCGTCGCTTTGTCACCAGAGATTTACGCAGAAACAAAGGTGATAGGTGAGTCGTAAATTGTCTGTTTTTGCCAAAGAAAGGTTGTTGGTAAAACCCAGACCGTAATTGCTCAAAAAGCTCGCTTAACGCAACGGATGCAACCGGATTTGATGTCATATCGAATCCGTTTACAACATCTGAATCATTAGTAGCGGCTAAGGCTAGAGGAACTTAAAGCTTGGCGACAAAGCTTACTTAGCCTTAGCCCCTACTGCTGTAATTCCGATGCAAACGGATTCGATATCACTCCTTTAGGGCAGCGACGGGAATTACAGAGACAGCATCTCTGATCGGAATCTCGTTGCCCTTCACACCAGCTAAAAACTGACTGTCAATCAGTTCTTGATAGGTGGCAATATCTCTTTGCCAATTCTCAATTGATCGCTCAATGTTCTGGAGGCGTTCTTCTGCGGAATCACCCGTTACGTCATAGTAAAAATTGCCAGCAAACAATAGGGCTGGAACTGTATCTCTGTCTGGAAACCGCAGTCTGGCTTCGTTAATACCCAATCGCAGTTGACAGCGTTCTAGGGTGTAAACCAGGTTAATTCCCGCCTGCATGGGGGCGATGCCAAAATTTTGCCAAGCTCCAGAAGAAAGAATCGTTTCAGTAATGTATTTATGGGCTTGCTCCGGTTGCTCTTCAAAAGGTATGAAGCGCTTTGGATTAATCCCAACAGCTTGGTAGTCAAGATTGGGCAAAGTCGCAACGTATTTACGAGCGATTTTGGCTACCTCTACGTTCTCAAAAGCTTTTGTTGTAACCGCTTCTGAAAAAGTGACGGTTTGAGAATTGGCGACAATATTGACGCCGTTTTTAAAGATAACTTGAGCAGACCCAACTGTAAGAACAGGGGGGCGAGCGAGTTCCCAATCGCCAGGAATAACACCACTGCCTTTAAGAAAATCGAAAGTTAAAAGCGTCGGATTGTGGCTTCTGGCTGATAACACAATTGAGATTTCGTGAATATCTTGTGCCATAGTTCTCGCCAACTGGTTTGAGCTGCGTTCTCTAAGTATATCTACTTTTATCTTTCTGGTTTAGACTAAAATATTTCAGTATATATACTTTTTTGAGCGCGCTAACAATCTTGCCATGCATTTGTGCAAAATTTGTGCAAATTCCGTAAATTATCTGAAACTTTATTAATTCTTTACATTAGAAATCCAAGCGAACTCAATCATACTGACTTTTCCGACTTTTCCGACTTTTCCGACTTTTCCGACTTTCTTCTATCCCCCTGCAAGTTTTAGGTTTAATTCTGCCTACCTGCTGAGAAAATAAGCCAAGATATTTTTATGGTGTTTCTCAAAAAAGTAAGCCTGCTGCTCTGAATTTAAGTATTTCCAAGCGGCATGTAACCCGATTGAGTCAGGAGAAAACCAGGTTTCTGTGGCAAAGTTTCGAGCTATTTCTAGAGCTGGAATTGTTTCTGCATCTTGATATACATGATAGGAAAAGTATAAATCTTCCGGATAATTACTATTATCTGGATAGCGCTGGCAAATATCCAGCATGACTTGTCTGTTGCGAATTGATAACCCTCCATTGCCAAATCCGGCTCGGCATTTCTGTTGCTCTTTGGCATTTAGCTTTTGCTCGATTTTGTGGCTTTCCCGTTGAACTGGAAATTGGCGATCGCGCAGATAACCAAACAGATAAAACTCTTCCTTGAGGCTTTCTTTTTTCCAAGGAGAGCCAAGGTAAGGATACTGAAAGAAACTCAGATCTAAAGGTTCGGTTAGTAAGGTATCGCTTTGGAATATTAATATTTTTTCGGCGGGAATGTTTTCCCAAAACCAGGGAGATTTTAGCAATCTTGAATAGGTAGCGGGATCTATTTGTGGGATCTCAGACAAAACAGCAATTCGCACATTTGCAATATTTCTGACAATGTTTTGCACAAAATCTGCATTGGCTGAGGTACAAAAAATTTGCAATCCGACTTCATCGGGGGTAAATAAAAGCGTATTTTTAATTGTAAATTCCAGTAGAGGATGAGGGCGATTTTCGACGATCGCAGCCATGTACTGACTCTGCTGAGGCAGCGGGCGGGGTTTCCAGTGTTTGAGATATTTTTCGTAAATGTAGTTGCAGTGCCACTCGAAGTGCTGGGTGCGATAGTCTGTGGCGCTGGTAATTAATTTATCTACTAACTCTTGGGTTAAAGGTTGTTTTTTGATCGTAACGGCATTGTTTGAGGTGTGATTATTGCTACACCATTTTTGCCAGATTCTGCGATAGGCGTCTTCGAGGGAACTTGCGATCGCGCGTGCATCCATCAGGGGTGCTGCCAGCATTCGCCCGCGCAACGAAGCTCGCAATTCTTGCAATTTCTCCCGATCTTTGGCAAGCTCAACCGCTTTCTGGATGTACTCTTGCGGAGATTGAGCGATGTATTCGTTTAGACCAACGGACGATAGCAAGCTGACACCGACTCGCGAAACGTGGGTTTCACCTGCTAAAGTAATCACCGGCACTCCCATCCACATCGCTTCGCAAGTTGTGGTTGTGCCGTTGTAAGGGAAGGTATCGAGGGCGATATCTATTTGGTTGTATAGGGCTAGGTGTTCGCTTTTAGACGCAATCCAACCGATGAGTTCGACTCTTTCGGGAGCGATTCCTTGTTGTTGGAATCGTTTGTGCAAATAGTCGCAAGTGCCGGAATCGATGAAAGAGCGTGATTTGAGCAGCAAACGACTGTTGGGGACGGATTTAAGAATGCTTGCCCAATATTCAATCAGTTTTGAGCTGATTTTAGCTAATTTGTTAAACGAGCCGAAGGTTATGCGATCGCTTCTCAATCCCGGCGATAAACCGACTTCTGGACAATCTGCGGGAGGTTTGTAGCATAAGAAACCGCGGGGCAGGCGGATTAATTGCTCTGTCTGTAAGTGTTCTGTCTGTCCTTCCGGGTCTGTCCAACTATCGACAATGCGATAATTTATACTATTGAGGCCAGTAGTATTCGGGTAGCCGATGTAGCTCACCTGCACCGGGGCGGGTTGGCGGGCGAAGGTTAGCAGTCGGTTGCCCTTGGTATGTCCGGACAAGTCTACTAAAATATCGATGGCGTCTTGGCGGATTAAATCGGCTAGCTGTCGATCGTCGAGGGTATAAATTTCGCGCCAGTCGTCGGCTTTTTGGCGCAAGCGTTGCGTTGTCGCATCTATTTGTTTATTGTTGGCGTAGCAGATGACGTGGAAATTGTGGCGATCGCAAGCCGCAAGCAAAGGTTCAAAGAAAAACGATACTGAATGGGTAAAGAAATCGGCGGAAACGTAGCCGATGCGGAGGCGGCGATTGGGATTGGGATTGTTGCGGTGTGGTGGGATTTCTGCTGCTAGGGGGGTGGCATTGCGTAGGCACCAATTTTGATGTTCGGCATAAATCGCGGCGGGTGTGTATTCGTCGCTGTAATGCAAGTTAAACAGCAAATTGCTTTGGGCGATGACAAAAGCAGGATCGGCGGCGATGGCTTGGCGGAAATATGCGATCGCTTCTGCAATCTTCCCTTGATCTTTCAAAGTAGAAGCGATATTGTTATATGCAGAAGCATGGTTAGGATCGAGTGCTAATACCTGACTAAAGTAATCAATCGCTAAGGTGCAATAGCCCTGATTCATCAAAATATTAGCCACGCAGAAATAAGCTTCAGTATAATCGGCTTGGAATTGAATCGCTTTTTGGTAGCTATTGAGTGCTTGTTGTCGATCTCCTTGCGCCTCGTATGCGTTGCCCAAGTTGTAATAAGCTTGAGCATAGTTGGGTTGGAGTTGCGAGGCTTTTTGGTAACATGCAATCGCGGCTGCTAAGTTGTTTTGCCCTTGGTAAGCAACGCCGAGATTGTAATGAGCTTCGGCGTAGTCGGGTTGGAGTTGGATGGCTTTTTGGTGGGATGCGATCGCTTGAGTTAATTTCTGCTGTTTTTGATAAACGCTGCCGAGGTTGTTGTGAAACGCAGGGGCATTTGGATTGAGTGCAATGGCTCGATTAATTTGTGCGATCGCGGTTTCATATTGCTCTTGTTGATAAGCAATCAAACCGAGCAAATGCCAAGCATCCGCACGCAGGGGTTGCCACTGCAATACTTGTTGATAGCAAGCTTGTGCTTGTTTGAGGTTTCCGGATTTCTGATACTCGATACCTGAGTCTAGTTTGGCTTCAATTTGGGCAGGAGCTGGTTTTGCGATCGCTGTTTCTGCATCAAATATTTGGGCAGGCGAG
>DNGG01000360.1:7331-9848 GCA_003486675.1 Cyanobacteria bacterium UBA11372 | reverse complement strand
TAAATGTTGTTTCTTGATATCGAGTATGTGCTTAATAGCATGGCAATTAATGCCGCGCTCTTGAATAGCCACCAGTTGCAGTGCATCTTCAATTCCTTCAACCGTCATGCCTTGCAAAGCCCTAGTTAGTTGTTGCTGCTCTTGGTCATTTAAAGTCAATTCAAAGTTGATTTGGTTGGTTGTTGCACTGGTACTTAAAGCAGCAAGTTTGCGCTGTTTAATCTGTTCGACTTCCCGTTCATCGGGTAGAGGGTTAGCCATTTCCCAGATCAAATCTTTAAAGTTGCTGGGAATATCTAGCCCTTGGTGAGTTAACACCAAGCGATGAGGTGAACGTTTAATCGCGAAGAACAAGTCTTGGGATAATCTAATCCAATCTGGACGAGAACCAGGTTTAGCCACAAATTCTAGGAAATCTTTGGCAATAATTAGAGACGGGTTGGTTTCCTCATTGATTAGGCGTTCTAGGTGCTTGACAAAAGTAATAATTGGATGAGCTTCCAGATTAACTCCTGAAGCCGGACTTTTGTCAATGCGGGTGATGGCATTTCTTTCCAAGATCGGATTCAACTGAAGAAATTGATTGCCACAATCCCATTGGAATATCGTTCTGTAGCGCTCTCGTAAATCGATGACAATTTTCTCGACTAGCGCGGTTTCGGAAGCTGCTGGGGTATCCACAGTAATGCTAGCAATTCCGGCTTTGAACAGTAGAGTGAGTTGTGAGGTGTTAAACATTGTTATTTACAAAAAAGGCTCTTGGAGTGGTCTGTTTTCAGACCACTCCAAGTACAGTTTTTGGGTTAATTCTCTTCTACCTATAAGGCAAGCTAGAGGTTGATATCAGTTGTCGGTTTAACCCGAACAGGTTCCTCAAAATATTCGTCCTTCAACTGAGTTTGCGTTACACCTAGTTGGTGGAGAGGTGCAGTGAGTTCGGTGCAGCTTTCACCGATCATATTGAAGACTTCGACCTTTAGAGGTTGTCCTTTGCTTTGAGTAATTTTGATTTGGATTGGTTGAGACATGATTTAAGCGTAAACGTCAGTTTTTTGGGTTAGCGTAGTGGTAATAGTTCCGTCCTCTGCGGTGACGGTTTCCCGTGACCAAAGATCTGAGGGATACAGGATGTTGATGAAAGCCATGTTATGTGCAATTTGTAATTCTTCCAGGAAATTTTCGACTGTTTCAAAATGCTTTCCTAGAAGGTTTCTGGAAAAATCCCAAGCATCAATTACGGCTGAGTAACAGTTTTGTTGGGTGTTCCAACGAAAGCCAAGATCTAGTAAACCCTGTAGATGTTGGCGACGGATAATAATTTCAGCTTGTTGTTGATTGTTTCGGTCATAAGTGTTGATCAGATCTACAGGGAGATCGTGGCTCTCAATCGAGGGAGTAATCCCTATTGTTTCCAAAATTGTTTGGAGTCCTGCTAGCAGGGATTCTCGATGTGAAAGGGTGGTTTTTACTGAGGAAAAGTGGCTCATTCGTAGTGACGATAAAGTCCTAAAATTTACTACAAAGATGGGCGCGTCAGCGCTCTTAATTTTGCAGTATCAGAAAGAAACTCCTTAAATTAAAAGGGAGTGACACCTGACTGCTGTGGTGCAAAAGACAGAAGAGTTTCTTTTGAACAGTAGCGAGAACGACTGCTTCCACTGCCGCAATGGAAATAAGTAGCGAAGCGCCGCAAGGTTTTGGTTAATACTAGCTGAGACAGCATCTCAATGGCTTCGGCAGCGACTCGTTGATTAATAAAGAGACTTTGAGCATTTCTTTTTGCTATTTCTGCACAAGAAATGTGAGGCATGGATAATTCTTCTGGCTGCAAAACAAGCAGTTCTGGATGTTGGAGACTAGGGGAAGGAAGATTGATACAAAAGTTGGGATTTTTGGGGTCATTAAAGGCTTTTTGAGGGTCAAAGTGGTTGGTGCTGCCAAGTAAGACTTGTCCGGCTGGAATTCCTTCCCCAAAATTGCCACAATCGAGCCACCAAACTTGGGGAAGTTGCGGGGGGTCATAATAGTAGTCAGGCTGCAAAGATTTGGCGAGTTCGCTCCTTGCAGTGGCGTTGTCAACACACCCAATTACAATGATGAGTGTGGAGTATTGTCGTTTGACTATTGTGGCCTTAAAAGGGGACGGGAACGCACCCAATTTTATCCCATAAGCCAGACTGTACCGCGTTGCCAAAACATCAGCTTTATTGAAGCCAATATCGGCTTCGCAGAAGTTCTGTCGGGGAACGTTAACTGTTTCCACAGTATCAAAATCTACCAAAATCCCAAAAGCATTAATTCCAACTTTTTCTAAGGCAAAAATCAACCGAGCCAGCATAGGTGCTAAAAATCCTCCAGTCCCCCCACACCCAACTTGAATAAATTGGATTTGTTTGTGGGGAGCTAGGAGGATAGGCAGAGCATTATGGTAAGAAGAGTCCATCATCTGATGAAAGTGCATCGTAAATTTGAGGTGGCATCTCGAAAACCCAATCAGCGGGAATTTCCCAAAATAAA
>DNGG01000360.1:0-7129 GCA_003486675.1 Cyanobacteria bacterium UBA11372 | reverse complement strand
CGGGAATTTCCCAAAATAAACGATGGTAAATTCCCACTCTCAATCGCAAAATAGGTTGAGTGAAAATTTTGCCGATAACTCCATATATTTTGAAGCCAGATTCTTCCAAATTGTCTTGAGAAGAAAAGCGAGCTTCCATAATGTGGTGACTGTGGAGTTCAATTAGAATATTGGCAGAACTATCCAATCTTGTCACGCTAAAGAGGTCGTTAGTTTGCGGCGGAATTTTCAGTTGCCAGCGATTTGATGACCAACAAAGGTGAAAAAGGATTTCTTTCGGCGCAACTTGTTGGGAAAGTCGCAGTATTTCTTCTAGCAGGTGAGAGGGTACTTTAGGGTATTGAAGATGAAATTGAGGGGGTATAAAAGCCAGTCCTGGAATTGTCCCCTCAAGAAACGGTGCAATGACGCTTAATCCCTCTCGAATGCTTCTGAGTATGACACCGTTACCTGCCATGATGAACTCGTACATGGAGGCATTGAAGACAGGTAAAGTTTCATTTTGAGCAATGAGATAATTAACGAGTGGCGGAGGATTCATGGTTTAATTAAATATTCAATGACCTCAGCAATAGTAATTTTACGGTTGGAACTACCTGGATAAGAAATTGCTACCAATTCCCGCAATGGATAATGCTTTTTGCCTGTTATTGCTACCAATTGCTGTCTGATATCTTGGGGATAGGTTCGCGATTTTCTAGATACGCTATCGCCATTGAACGGGCTATTTAGAAACAGATTCCACACTGTCTCAATGGCGATCGCTACTGCTGTTGGCACTGGGTTAGAACCAAAGCAGATAAGTCCAGTAGAGGGGTTGATATTGGGAAAGGGTGCGTTGTAGACCAAAGCGTTCGGGTCAAATTGTTTGGACTTGATTGCCCAAAGATAGTATTGGCAATCAACTCCCATTAGGACTAAACCAGGCAAGGGAATAGAGAGAATCTGGTTGTGTGGACTGCTTTCTATGGTGATTTGGTTATTGCTAGAAGGGGGAATAAATTTGACAATCCAGGTTCCTTTTTTGTGACTGCCAATGCGAACAATTCCATTGGGGAGAAATCCAGAATCTACTGGCAAACTAGAGAAAGCATTTCTCAGCGCCTCGCTGGAGATAAACTTGGTTATAATTTGATCGTTTTCCCAATATCTGATCAGGTACTGTCCTTCCAGAATATATAGAGAACAAAGTACCTGTGGATTGGTAGAAGAGGTCAGGGAATTAATCAGGCAATGAGGAGCAAGAGAAGCTTGGGTAAGATTCATCTTTTTTCGCTAAATTCCAAAGCTCGATGGTGAGGATTTTGTTATTGCAATTGTTTTGTAGCCATTGCGCGACCTCTAAGTAAGAAGCTCTCAGATTAAGGGCTTTTTGCCAATCTTGAGCTAGGATGTCGATATTATTTTGTGACCATTCAAGGTAGAGGCAGCTTTCGCAAGTTTCATCAAGCCAAATACTGCCCGTACTGCGATCGATAATGCTCATTGCATCGTAGAGATAGCAAAGAGGCTGGCTCGCTTCCCGACATAGGGTTTCGAGTTTGTTGAAGTCAATTTGTTCAATTGGAACAAC
The DNA here is from genome assembly GCA_003486675.1 of Cyanobacteria bacterium UBA11372. Taxonomy (GTDB): domain Bacteria; phylum Cyanobacteriota; class Cyanobacteriia; order Cyanobacteriales; family Aerosakkonemataceae; genus Microseira. The sequence continues at coordinate 5,556 of DNGG01000360.1, read as the reverse complement.
TTTGTTTGGGTTAATACTAAAGTGGGTCAACCAACTGTTTTCGAGATAACAGGGGTCGTACAGGCAAATGAGGAATTGCTCACCTTCATCGAATTCATCAATGCTTCTTAAGTAAAAATCTACATCTTCAGGCCAGAATGGAATGAAATTAAGACGTTCGTCGAGGTCAGCATCACCCAAACCGATGGGAAATAACCGCTCATCGACTAATTGAAAGAATTCGAGTTCTTTGGGGGAATGCGGTGATTTTGGAGTGGAAGTAAATAAGGGAGAGGTTGAGTTTTTCCATTCTTCAGAAAAGTTGACTTGATAAAGGGAAAGTAGTATAAGACTTTCCCTGAGTTGGATTAAGTAATCAAGGCTTTGCTCAACTCTTGTAGGGAGTTTTAGAGAATGCAAGTGGGAAATTGCATCAGTTGTGACGGACATGTTCAGAATCCGGTAATGGGGTAGCAGGAGGGTATGGGGGGAGAATTTGCTAGGGTGGCGATCGCTTCCCTCGTAGCGGCAGTTTCTTTTTCACCCTGTGCGATCGCTGCGTCAATTTCGTCTGAAACAGCCATCAATGTTTCTAGAGTTAGCTGACCTTGAATTTCTAATGCTTTGAGTTGCCAGCTTAGTGATAGAGCGGGATTGATGGTTTCTGGTGCTTTTAGGAGAGATGAAACTAGGTCTAAGTTGCCTTTAGTGCCTACTTTTTTGACAATTTCAATGTGTTCTTCCCCATCAACGACTTTGCGCGTAAGGGTGGCAAGAGCTACATCTGCATAAAAGGGAAGTAGAGTATTGATGATAGTTTCATCGTTAGCAGCTTGTGAGGCGCTGAGAGGAATTTGTTGACCTTCAATAATGACGATTGGCATAGTTTTAGAAGAGAGTCAGTTGATTTTTGTGAGCCGCAGTTGATTGCGAGTTAGTTCCAGAAGATGTTGGAGGAGATTCTACTTTTCGGTGCTTATAATCCTTTTGCAATTCTTCAATTCGGTGCTTTTCCATTAATTCAAATGCAGCCGCCCTTCTTTGAGGAAGTTCTGCTTCGAGTTGAGATAGCATCGATTGGATAGAAGCTGGAAGTTCTAACTGTTCAAAAGGGAAACTGGAAATAATTGGCGGAGAGTTTTTGATCCCCACCGCTACTATCGCTGTTCTCGGCTGGTCATTTTCAGTTTTTGGCAAAATTTGAATATGGATGACGAGAGTATTTCGCTCAAAACTGTATTGGTTTTCTAGGTCAATATCTGGAGATTCCATAAATTTTTTATTTGACTAATTACAGGGAGCTATTAATGGCGACACACCTCTAGCCAATTTAAGATCCGGTTGAGTTGTTTAAAATCGAGACTAAACCATTCACCTTTTGTTCTGAAGTGGGCAAATTTAGCATGAGTAGCTTTTTCGATAGCCACAACGTCATTACAGAAAAAAGTTTTAACAACTTCTAAAGGCAACGCACAGGCGGTCTGTAAAGTAGAGATTCGCTTTTTGAGGTTATTTGTGCGTCCAATTTTGTAGAAATTGCTTTGACCGAAACGTATTACATAAATGTATCCGCTTCGGTCAATCGTTGGAGTTTTATCTGACAGATATGAAATTTCCCGTTCGCTCAGATAAATGTAAATCGCTCCAGCCAGAAGTAATTCTGGCTCGTGTGGATAGGAAATCGAAATTAAACCCAACTCGTGTAAGAGTTCTAACGAATGCTTAATTTCATAGGCAGGAGCTTTGAGAGCAAGGGCTAGCTCGTCAAAGCTGGTTAAGATAGGGGAGCCATTATTTTCTATTTGAGCAATTGCACAAAGTTCGAGAAGAAGACAAACAGCTAGATGGTCGCAATAGAAGCCGTCTGTGTCAGATCTAACGACACTGGAATACCAGGAGCGTAGGCGGTTGGCAGTTAAATTCATAGAGCGCTTCTTGCAATTCACGCATCTGTTCAACGAGCAAAATGCTCAAATTTTGTTCGGTTTGTCTTTCACTTTTGTTAAGTCCCAACTGGCGACAATTTGAAGATGCCGCAACCTGGCTTTCAGGGTTTTCTGTTGCCAATCGGTAGCAATATAGTTGTATTTGCAACCAGTTGGGTTCTCGGCTGGTGGTAATTCAACTAATTGGCTGAGGTATCCTAGTTCTCGCTTAATGTGTCGCCACCAAGAACGAGCAACTTTTTTACTGGAGAACCCTACGAAAGCGCGGTAAAATTTTTCATCCGTACTGATTTGGTAGCAAACCTGATTTGAGATTTTGACTTGCTCAATAGGGCAGATGGAAAACAAGTTGATCTCTTCTTGATTATAGTATGTGGGAGAGTCAACATTATCCCAGTGAACGAGCGCAGGTTTTTCAGCTTTTGGTTCAAGGTCAACGACGAAGCCAAATAAATAGTCGTAAGGAGATTTTTTGGGTTTGACGTATTGCTTGGAAATTGATTGCACCACCCGCGTGCCTACCTTAAAACCGTATAGTCCTTCAGAGCGTTTTTTCTCTTCAATATGCTGGAAATAAGCTTGCTCCCAGGTAGTTTTCAAGTCAGCTATTAAATAGTCTTCGCCCTCTAGATACTTGCTATGCTTAAAACCTTCTATCAGGTGAGTTTCAGTTGTGGCGAACGTAACGATATTCATCAAAAGTTCGGGTTGACTATTCAAGGCTAGCCATAAGTCGGCACGAATTTTGATGTCAGTTGGTGTCAGTCTAACCGACGCTTCAAGTTTGGCATGTTCGGGCAATTCATTGATACAAGCGAAAGGAATACCGGGAAAGTTATCGTGTGGGAAAATCCACAATTGGGACTGGTTTAAAAGGTGATAGCCATCAGGTGAAACCTCTTTGAGCCAAAATAATTGAGGATGTGAAAACTGAATTAGTTCTTCAGCGTTGGTCATCACCAGCGTGTTAGCTGGGATGGTAAGAAAGGTTTTTTGGGAGACAAATAGGGTTAAAGGTTCAATTTTACACCCTGGTAAATAGTCCAAGGGATACCAAATTCTTTCTTCTATCTTATCTGAATTTGGTTGCCACCAGGAAATTTGGATAGAAGCATGGGAGTTGGGATTAATTTTAGATACGACTCCAAAATACTTACCCGTTTTTACCAGAGTGCCTTTGTAGAATGGATGAGTAGCCTCGCGTTCCTTGACTGGTTTTAAAACGCTAGCAATTTGATAAGTGCGGATGGATTGTTGGCAATCTGAAATTTCTGGAATAGATAAGGGAAAGCATGGGTTACTTTCTGGTAACAACTGGAGATAATTTCTATTGGGATCTGGCATGGCGGAGGTGAACGCACAATTGTTGGATGGGCAATAGAAGAGGTATTGCACATTAGCAATTGCGCGTCAGCGCCAATCTTTTCCCAAGTTTTAAAGTCAACGCTCGGCTATTAGTTGGAATTCGGCAAGGCGAGGCAGAAGTCTCTGGTAGCACAGCGGTGGTGGCAGTTGAGGCACAGAAACACCCTGGACAAGAAAATCGCCTTTTTCTCCTGCGAACCAAACAAATACCAGCACTTTGGATTCGGGATCGTATTTGGCTACGCGGCGGCTGGTTTCGGCATCGGGCCATTTTCCGTGCATTAAGGCTTGAAAGTTAGTACTTTTTTCTCCCAGGTAAAAACCTGGAACGGTATCTAAAAGCCTGTAGAACTTTAGATTAAGATTTTCCCGCGTTTCCTGGTTGGAACTGTTGTCGATGACGACGCAACCTCTGCCCTCTTCTAGATAGCCTTTCCAACCAATAGCAGCAATTAGCTCGTAGTTCAAAGTGAGAAAATCGTAGCGAACTTGGTCATCATTTAGATTATATAAATTGCGGTCTTTTTCCATAATTCAAGAGTGGTGTGCAAAGTGGTAGAGAGTACGGTCGGTGATACCAAATCCCCGAAAACTTGCCCATTTATACTCGCATTCACCGGGGTGATATTTACTGCTTAGTTGGCTCCAGGTATCCCAATCAGATAGCAGAGAATCGCTGATGTATTTGAGCGCCATGCCGATAAAAATCCACGATTCGTAGTTGTCTGCGTAGCGGGGGTGAATGACTTCTAGTAGAAGTCTTGCTTTTTCGATGGTTGTTGCACAAGTTGAAGCTGGTGAGGTACGAGGTAATGGGCGTGGGGTGGGAATTCGCTTTAATTTTTGAGGTGGTGAAAGTGGGTGTTCAAGTAAGTCAATTACCCAATTGGGTGCGCGAGCAACATCTGTTTCATCAGGTCTGTTGAGCCAGCGGTAGAACCCGGTTATAGGATGAGGTGAGGGTGGCAGAACCGATTGATGTCCTTCTCCACGAAGTTCGAGAGCTTCACCTGGAGCAGTCACAATTTTGCGGGACTTAAATTGTCTGTTTGGTAGGGAGAATAGATACTGCGCTCTGCCCGATCTGCCGGAGGTGAAGGCGACAGTTAGAGGGAGTCCATTGCCGCGAGATAATTCTTCGACACAAGCCATTGCACTGGTTCCGTCTACATCTATTGCTAGTAAGAATTCTTTGGATGTTTGACCGCACAATAGTCCAATTCCGGCAGGTGTGACATGGTATGGCGTGTTATCAGATCCCAATACTGAAACATAACCTCGGTGCGCCAGATAATCAATCATTTGTTCTGGGGAAAAAGGATGGTTTTGCCAAGAGTATCCCAGTGGTTGTTTGTTGCTATTAACAGGCACAATACGCCAATGGGTGGGGAGGATTTTTAGGGTGTCGATAAGTTGAGCAGGTTCTCGATGAGAGTGGGGCATCCATGTTTTTATTTGCTGTTGGTGAATGCTTTGGTAAGTGACGGCAGCTTAAATAGACAATGAAGTCTTTGCGTGCTGTGCGCGTCAGCGCGTCATCTGCCAGGGTTTTATTGGTATTGTGTTTGATGACAGCGATCGCTCTCTACAAGTTCGGCAGCTATCCGGAAGAGGTGTTTTAAGAAAAATGCGCCTTCCAAGGCGGATTTTTAAGGTAAGTACAAAGCATGTACAAGTCTCGTTTAATTCCAGCATTCCTGTTAGGAATAGCGCTCTGCATCAAAAGAGAGTTTGATGGGGCGATCGCAAAAATTTAGCTGCGATAGATTTTCTGGTATCCATTGATCCAGCTACCTTTTTGTGGCATCTCGAAGCCAGAATTGGGCTGGCAAATGCGATTTATACAAAAGCATTTAATTTCATTAAATTATTTACCGCGAAAAGACCGAGGTAATAATTAAGCATTGTAACGGTAAATTTAAATTTCATCCTGATTTCATTTTTAGATGTCAAAGTGATTAAAATAATACCCTCATTATAGATAAAACTGATACAATCGCGGAGGTTTTTCCAAGTAACTAATGACAGCTAATCATCGAGCGATTTGAACGCTAGGAAGGTTATCTCTATGAGACGTTTCAAGTCTTTCAGCCCAATCGTTTTCAGCTTAATCGCTGCAATGACAGGTATAGTTCTCGTGGGTTGTTCACCAACTAATCCAGAAAGTTACTCGGAACTGGGAGCAATAACTAAAGAAAGCAGGGAAAACAGTTCTAGCATCTCAGAAACACCAGTCACCCTCACCCCAGCCTCAGAGAACTGGCGG
>DNGG01000686.1:4982-7528 GCA_003486675.1 Cyanobacteria bacterium UBA11372 | reverse complement strand
GCTCCGTACTAGAGAGCGAAAAAGATGTTTGACGCTTCCTGCGTCACCTTTTATAATACACTATATAATACACAATCGTCAAGGAGCGATTCCCTGCGGGATAGCTTCGCTTCACGCGCAGGGAGAAATTTTCCTCACCTGCGGTTCAACTAAATTGTAAAGGAATAATCCGCCTATCAGGCGAATTGTAAGAATTTATTCAATTTTGCGGTAACATCTATCTGAAGTAAGAAATTTAAAGGATAGCTGTTTTATGTGGCTGGTAATTATTAGCTGTTCGGGGGATGCGTGGAAACGTCATGCGGTGGAGTTTAAAGCGATCGCAGACAAGTATCCCGGTACTTGTACATCTTCTAAAAAAATGCCCGATGGTCAACGTTTGATGGAATATAAAATAGAAGATGTGGCAGACGCAGAAGCTTTTCAAGATGATTGCTTAAACTTAGAAGGATTTTCTGCTACGTTTGAGTCCCTGTAGAAAATCTTGATAATTGACGAACTTGCTCTGCTCGTTTGACTATAGAACATTTCGCAGTGCGATCGCTCATTTAACTTTTAACCCGCGCAGGCGGGTTTTGTTTGTGTAGCCGCGATTTCAATCGTTAGGATTTCAATCGTCAGTTATTCAAGCGGGATTGTTAGAACCCCGATTCAAATTAGCGAGGTTACTGTAATTTTAGCTTGTTTGAGCGATCGCACTCTCTCTCATTGGATGCGATCGCTAGTTCTTCCTTAACTAATCAATCAAAAAAATCGCCTTTTTCAAGATACTCATCATTTCCCCTGAATTGCCATAAGGCATTAACGGACTCCACTCCCAAACGGCTGCAAAATTCTTGTGATGCAGCGTATGAATAGTGCGAATTACTCCTTTATGCGAACCAATTACAAGCACTTTGATAAATTCTTTCCCCGAAACTGGATCGCAAGATGGCTGAAGGATAACAGAGGCAGAGGTTGTTTCACCCGCATCAGTCAGAAAGCTGTTGTGCATTGAGTTCACCTTTTGTTTAATGTTCCGATTAGTCACATTAGCTATCTTACACCGAATGTGACTAAATGGAACGTTTACTCGGTTAAGATCCTCTGACACAATCAAAGTCATGGGAAAAGCAGGTAAAGCCCTCAAACAGGCATTAGTAAGCTATGGCATTAGCCAAAATCAGTTAGCGGCTGCGATGGGAGTTGGACATGCCAACGTCAGCCGTTGGGTGAACGAAGTGAGAGATCCTGGAGGTGAGACAATCCTTCAAATTCGCACAGCACTTGGGCAGATTAATCCAGCAGCGGCAGAGGAATTCATCAGGTTATACCTGGAATAGCCGAAAAATGAAAACTAGAAGGCATGGGAAAAGCGGGAAAAGCTCTCAGACAGGTGCTAGAGAGCTACCGAATCACTCAAAATAGGTTGGCGATGGTGATGGGAACTAGGCGCTCAAACGTAGGCCGCTGGTTTCACGAACAAATAGACCCCACAGGCGATACAATCGCCGAAATGGTTGCAGCCTTGAGGGAAATAGAGCCAGCAGCAGCAGAGGAATTCATCAGGCTATACCTGGAACAGCCAAAAAATGAAGAATAGAAAGCATGGGAAAAGCGGGAAAAGCTCTCAGACAAACATTGGCAAGTTACGGCATCAGCCAAAATAAATTAGCCGTAACTTTGGGAGTTGACCGATCCGTTGTTTTTCACTGGTTTCACGAGAAAAGAGATCCATCTGCGGAAACCGTTGTGCAAATTGCTACTGCGCTCAAAACCATAAATCCAGATGCAGCAGCAGAATTTATCAGCCTATACGTGGGTGATTTGCTTCACCACGAAGATGAAGGCCAAAACCTGCCATAAAATTGATGCCAAGCACATCAGGAGAGCCTGGAATGACAAAAAGTTTGTGGCAACCTCCCCGCCTGCGGACGGCTGAAAACGCTGACGAAGAACGCCGCGCTACATGGCTGGAATTGTTTTACGATTTGGTATTTGTGGCAGCGATCGCGCAAGTCTCCCATTACCTGGAAGCGCACATCACCCTCGCGGGTTTTTTCAGCTATGTGTTGTTATTTATACCAATTTGGTGGTCTTGGGTAGGGGCGACATTTTACGCTACGAGGTTTGACACCGATGATTTGGGACATCGATTGCTGACCTTATTGCAGATGGTAGCGATCGCAGTCCTAGCAGTCAACGTTCACGACGGTTTAGGAGAAAGTTCGGTTGGTTTTGCCCTTTCCTATGTCGCCGTCAGGGCAATTTTAATTTGCCAATATCTCAGCGCCGGATATTTTGTCCCCGCCGCCCGTGGGTTAGTAAGATGGTACGCTATCGGCTTTAGTATCGCCGCCGCTATCTGGTTAGGATCGATTTTTGTACCAATTCCCTGGCGATTTGCACTTTGGGGTGCGGCATTAATTGTAGATTTCGGCACGCCTTTAACCGCAGGTAAATTAGTCAGCAAAATACCGCCGAGTTTTTCCCACGTACCAGAACGTTTGGGCTTATTTACGATTATCGTATTGGGTGAAGCGGTGATTTCTGTAGTGCGAGGAGTT
>DNGG01000686.1:3915-4712 GCA_003486675.1 Cyanobacteria bacterium UBA11372 | reverse complement strand
ATTGCATTTAGTTTGTGGTGGATTTATTTTGACAGCGTTGATGGTTCTCCCTTGCAAGCAATGCGCGTTGGTAATATGGGCAAAGGTTTAACTTGGCTGTATTCCCACTTACCCCTGGCGATTGGTATTGCTGCTACGGGTGTCGCCGTGCAGCATATTATTGTTTCGAGTAAAAAGGCATTAGTATTGCCAGATGCGGATCGATGGTTGATTTGTACAGGTACAGCAATATGCTTGACTGCATTGGCAGTAATACACTTAATTACTTGTACCTTGGGACGCGATCGCAGTAAAATTTTAGCTGCCTATCGGATGGTGTCGGCGGTATTTGTTTTAGGGGTAGCAATTGCCGGAGTTAATCTATCACCGATCCTAGCGATGAGTTTAGTAGCAGCAGCTTGTGCAGTACAAGTAGTTTTAGCTCTTCTGGAGACAAGAAATAATAACGCAAGTTGATAGTTACATCCAAGGGGACTGGTAATAGGTAATGGGTAATGGGTAATACCAATTTCCTGTGAAAATGCTATACATCAACATGTACCGATTTACGGTGTGGGTTTTACCAGTAACCTTTGGTACAAAACAAACAATTTAAATAAACCCGCTTCTTCCCCTTGTGTTGCACATTCATGGGAAAACGGTATAATTGCCAAGCTCGGACCCCCAATCAATCCACAGGACTTACGCAAGGGGAGCCAAAAACAAAGGTGATGCGTCAATTTCATCAGATGTCCGTTGAATTGCCCATAATCAAAAAACATCACTCTGTCGTTGCGTAGGGACACGGCATCATAGAT
>DNGG01000686.1:0-3748 GCA_003486675.1 Cyanobacteria bacterium UBA11372 | reverse complement strand
CATCATAGATATCTCGGACAAACAGATAACTTTAATCTTGCCGTGTCCCGGCTCCCGATTATGGGTAATCGACCGGACATGATATCATATCAATTCCGGTGGTATCGGTTGTATATAGTTGATTGTGCCAAAAGCTGTTTTTTTCCCCCCACCTGCTCACCTGCTCACCTGCTCACCTGTTAGCCTAACGCTACCGATGCAACCGGACATGATATCACTCCTGGAACACCAGGATTTTTGCTATAAAACGGGTTTTTTGTCTAAGTTTCGCTGCAATTACCAATTACCAATTACCAATTACCAATTACCAATTACCAATTACCAATTACCAATTACCAACCCAAATTGGCTATAGCTTCGCTGATTTCTCCTCCAATTCGCCTAAATTGCTCGGCAACCAAACCCGAAATACCGTATTACCTGGCTCGCTTTCCACCTCAATTCTGCCCTTGTGCTTTTCAACTATTTTACTGACAATACTCAGTCCCAATCCACTGCCTTCCCCCTCTGGTTTAGTGGTGAAGAATGGCTCAAAAATTTGGTTCTTAATCTCAGGAGGAATGCCAGCTCCAGAATCAGCAATTTCCACCATGATGTGTCCGTCTTGTTCCAGGAGGGCGATCGCTAGTTGTCCCTGATAGTTCATCGCCTGAATTGCATTGCCGATCAAATTCGACCAAACTTGAAATAACGCCTCTGGATAACAAAGAATTTCTGCAACTGTCTGATAATTTTTTATCACCTCGATCCCGCGTTTAATTTGATTTTGATGCAGTGTCAACACGGTATCAATTCCCGCTGGCACAGAAGCACTGACTGGCACATTTGAAATATCCTGACGCACGTAGTTCTTTAGAGCATAGACAATTCTGGCAGCTCGTTCTACTGCCAGCCGAATATTCTGGCTGTTGTTTTGAACAGCAGATAGGTGATAGGCAGTTTCTAAAATTACGGGCGCATCGGGGTCTTGCAGTAAGGGGAGAATCGGGTCTAGGGTATTAGCAATCCCCATTTTGCTCAGAGTATCTGCTAGCGCATCCGCGTTTTCCAGTCCTTGTTCTGAAAGGGTTTGTTTGAGACTGCGTTTCAATTGTCGTTCTTCCCGCGAAGAGAGCATTTCTTTTGGTTGTTTTGCCCAATCTAGTAGGGTAAAAAATTCGGTCAAGCGATCGCGATCGAGTGACTCAAACAGGGGCGGTAATTCTGTTAAGGATTGCTCCAGATAACTTGTAATGTTGTCAATCGAGGCTTGAATTGCCCCCAATGGCGTATTGATTTCGTGGGCAATACCTGCTACCAGTTGACCCAAGGCTGCCATTTTTTCAGTTTGAATCAGTTTTGCTTGATTCTTTTGCAGATCGTGCAAAGTTTGTTTCAGTTCTTGGACTTGTTGATTGAGGATACCGCGTTCTGCCAATTGCTCTGCCATTTGATTCAAGGCTCGCCCCAATTGTCCCACTTCATCCCTACTTTTTACCGGGACTCGAATCGTCGAATTGCCATTAGCGAGTTCCTCAGTCATGCGGATAAACTTGAGGACGGGACGAGCGATCGCGCCAGCAATTAAAATCCCCACAATTGTGACAATTGTGCCTCCCAGCAAAAACAACAATCCCAACCTTAGCCAAAGCATATACTTGGCGGTTTCTAACGAGTCGATCTCAGATAATACAACAGTTGAGAAAGATTCGCTTGAACCAGCGATCGCAAAACTTTTGGCGAGATATTGCTCGTTACCTAGCGCCACTCTTACCGCAGGTGTTTCAGGGCGGGGAGGTTGCCAAGTCAAAGGATTACCATTTGGTAAGAAAGTGGAAGCGATCGCTTCATTTCCGATCAGAGCTAACAGTTGTTTGGAAGATCCCGCAGCAATTTTTTGCAGCAGCGCATCGTTGACTAATCGACCTACAATCAGCCCCCCCAAAAGTCGGTCGGTTTTAATCGGATAGCTGGTAACCAAGAGAACCTGATGCCTACTCCCCATCTCCACACCCACCAAATCGCTTAAACCAAGCCCAGCACTGGCACTGTTGCTAATAGCTGTATCCATCAACTTGGCTTGATTTATCCAGTTATGGCGCACATCCACCAGGATGTTTCCTTGGGTGTCAACCACCTTAATCCAATCAAATCCCAATGATGCTTTGAGGGGCAATAAAATCTGCAACAGCGCCACCCTATCTCCACCTTTGACAGCTTGCTCAAATTCATCCAGATCCGCCATCAGTTTGATCTGACCTTCCAGGGTTTTCTGCTCATACTGAAAATCTTGATGGACTCGTTCGGCAAAAATCTCAACTTCCCGGCGGAGATTATGCTCCCAACCCTCCGTAAACCAGTATCCCACCACAAATAACCCCAACATAAACCCACCCAGGCATACTGCCAAAAAAGGCAGAACAATCTTCTGGCTGAGACTTAACCGAGTCCAAAATCTGCTGATTATTCCCACATCTTTAGCCTCGATTTAATTTAAGTAACAGGGACAAAGCCATTATTTTGTAGCACTTTGACACCTTCGGGACTAAAAATGAAGTCAATAAATCCCTGGGTAGCGGCTGAAGGAACTTTATCCCAGACAAGACCCATTTCACGTACCATCGGATACTCACCCTTGATAAAATTCTCAGCTGAGGGTGCTACTCCATTCAAGCTCAGGCGATTCACCGGAAGTTTGTTGATCGAGGAATAGGCCAGAGAAAATGCACCTATTGAATAGGGAGTATCTTGTAAGGTCTGAATCAGTTCACCTTCTTTATTTAAAATAATAGCTTTGGATGTGGTTTTGTCCTGACTCAAATAGTATTGTCGCAGCAATCTTTTGGCAGATTCATCTTCCGGTCTATCCAACACCAGGATCGTTGCATCCGGGCCGCCCAACTCTTTCCAATTGGCGATCTCACCTCTGTAAATTGCCCTCAAATCTTTGGTAGTTAGGTTAGTCACTCCTTGCACGCTGCTGTGAGTCGCAACGAGCAGCAAATCTTTTGCCAGTTCGCGATATTGGATTTTACCGTTATCTTCTTCAGGTTTGAGCCGATGAGTTATGCCAGCAATATCAATAATATCATTTTTCAGCGCTCCCAGCGCCCCCTGGGATTGACTGAGGGATACAAACTCAAACTTGACGGTTTTATTATTAGCTTGATAAGCCTCTGCCAATAGTTTCAAAACCGTTGCCATTGCAGTTGAAGACGCAATTTTAACGATTTGTTGAGGTTGGGCATCCGTCTGGCTGGAAATTTGACTTATCTGGTTCCCATCGTTTGGGATAACCGGGGTGCAACTAGACAGCCCCAGGATTAAAATTCCTACACTAGCGATAAAAATAACTTTCATATCGGCGATGTTACTGCTTTACCATATTTAAACCCACCAGCCCAATGGTAACCAATGGAATGCAAAATATCTTGATAAATCCAATACTTTCTCAGGTCGCTGGTAATAGGCAATGGGTAATCGGTAATTGTCAAGTCTAGACTGCCAATTAATCCAATTACCAATTACCAATTACCAATTACCAATGTCGCAACTGATAACCAGCAACTTACGCTAGCTAATATTCCACAATTTCAGGATAGATAAATCCATAACCCGCATCCTTAATTTTTTGATTAGAAACCCGCGCATTATAAGGTCGCACGCTAGGAACAGAAGCATCCCAAGCAACATTAGGCAGATTGTGATTTGCAAAAATGCGCTCAAGCAATTCGCGGCTAGGTAGAGGTACATCGCCGACTAAATTGTA
>DNGG01000471.1:2515-2880 GCA_003486675.1 Cyanobacteria bacterium UBA11372 | reverse complement strand
GTAGAAACGGCTCAAAAAGAAGCCGAAGCTACTAAAGGCACCGAAATGCTCGACGCGGAAGACCTGGAACACCTCCAGCACCGTCCACCCGTCGTCACGATTATGGGTCACGTAGACCACGGCAAAACCAGCTTGCTCGACGCTATCCGCGAAACCAAGGTGGCGGCTGGGGAAGCTGGTGGTATTACTCAGCACATCGGTGCGTACCACGTGGATGTGGAACACAATGGCGACATGCAGCAAGTCGTGTTCCTGGATACCCCCGGTCACGAAGCTTTCACCGCCATGCGGGCGCGCGGGGCGCGAGTTACCGACATTGCGATTTTGGTGGTAGCAGCAGATGACGGCGTGCAACCCCAAACAGT
>DNGG01000471.1:0-2275 GCA_003486675.1 Cyanobacteria bacterium UBA11372 | reverse complement strand
AACAAAATTGACAAGCCGGACGCCCAACCCGACCGCGTCAAGCAAGAATTAACAGAGTATAACCTCGTACCGGAAGAATGGGGCGGCGACACGATTATGGTGCCCGTGAGCGCCATCACCAGGGAAAATCTCGATACGCTGCTAGAAATGATTCTGTTGGTCGCCGAAATTGAAGAACTCTCGGCTAACCCAGATCGTCAGGCTAAGGGAACGGTGATTGAAGCCAACCTCGATAAATCGAGAGGGCCAGTAGCCACCCTGCTGGTACAAAACGGTACGCTCCACGTCGGCGATATCTTGGTTGCAGGCTCGACCTTTGGTAAGGTAAGGGCAATGATTGACGACCGGGGTAAGCGGGTTGATGCCGCAACGCCATCTTTTGCTGTAGAAGTCTTGGGACTTTCCGATGTGCCCGCCGCCGGGGATGAGTTCGAGGTATTCTCCGATTCAGGGGAAGCCAGGGCTTTAGCCGAATCCCGTGCGGAACAGCAGCGGCAAACTCGCTTGAGACGAGGCGTCAGCCTAACAACCCTGTCGGCTCAAGCTCAAGAAGGCGAACTCAAGGAACTCAACTTGGTGTTGAAAGCAGACGTGCAAGGTTCTCTGGAAGCAATTCTGGCAGCCCTGCAACAGTTGCCACAAAATCAGGTGCAAATCCGCGTACTGCTGGCTGCACCCGGTGAGGTAACTCAAACTGACGTTGACTTGGCAGCAGCTAGTAACGCCGTCATCGTTGGGTTTAGCACGACCCTGGCGAGTGGGGCGCGGCAAGCCGCCGATCAGGCGGGTGTAGATGTACGGGAATACAACATCATCTACAAACTGCTGGAAGATATCCAAGGCGCAATGGAAGGCTTGCTCGAACCAGAATTGGTGGAAGAAGCCTTGGGAACTACCGAAGTACGTGCCGTCTTCCCCGTGGGACGCGGTGCGGTTGCTGGATGCTACGTGCAATCTGGCAAGGTGGTTCGCAACAGCAAAGTCCGCGTGCGCCGTGGCGGTCAGGTAATCTACGAAGGTAACCTGGATTCGCTCAAACGGATGAAAGATGATGCTAAAGAAGTCAACGCTGGATTTGAATGCGGTATCGGCATCGACAAATTCAACGATTGGGTTGAAGGAGACATCATCGAATCGTTCAAGATGGTCACCAAGCGCCGGACACTTACACCCGCTTAGGGAATTGCAGATGGCAAATTTTAGATTGCAGATTATTGCATCTGCAATCTAAAATCTAAAATCTCAAATCTAAAATCTCTATGCGCTCTTTTTGGTCTGAACCTTTTTTGTGGATTCACTTGTCTGGGATAGCAGTTGTGCCGCTGTGCCTGGTTGTTTGCCTGTTGGGATTGGCAAGTGGCGAGCCGTTGCTGCCGGTGTGGATGGAAATTTTTTTATTGGCAGTAGTAGGGATTGTTCCCGTGCTGTGGATGCAATTGATGCGTCCGTTTAACATTTTTAGCATTTTAATATTTGCCCTCAAGCCAGAACACTTGACGAGCCAGCAAACACAAATATTAAGTTTGTTTAAAAAAACTGGCAATAAAGTACTGGCTGTGGTGGGAGCGATTTTGTTGGGATGGGTTTTGTGGCAACTCTACAGTTTAGCGCCTAACGTCGCTGCGATCGCCAGATTTGCACCCCAATCGCGAGGTGCAGGGTTGTTGCTGGCAGCGATCGCATTTCTGTTGAGCAATCTGTTCCTGCAAGTACCCCTGAGCGTTTGTGGCGTTTTGGTAACAAGCGATTCAACATTTTCTGAGACAGAAGCTTATCCTAGAGAAAAGATCCATCAGGATTTTACAACTCCTGGCTTTCAGGTCAATAGTATTTGGCCTTTGACTTCCGTTACCACAGCACCTTCGCAAGGAGAGTGAGTCGGCAATGGAAGATTCTGGTTCGACTTCCTCTAGTTAAATTTTCTGGGGTACTTATGGCAAATTATTCTGCTGCACCGGAAGCTCAATTAATGGATGATACCCAAATTTGGGATAGTTTGAAAGTAGCGATCGCATCGAGTTCCGGTTTTCAGCGCTGGGAGTTAGAACGGGGCGTGGATGAAACAGAAGATTGCAGCTTAGATTACCGGGTACAGCGGTATTTGCGCGACACCCTGGAGACTTTGGCTTACTAAGAATCTGCGATCGCAACAGATTGGCAAAATCAACCCGCTCCAACCGATACAATAACGATGTTCAAAAGTCGGGGCGGGTTTTACCATTGATCTCAGGACTGATACCAAATCCGCTTTGATGCCGAACGACGCGCATTCGCG
>DNGG01000687.1 GCA_003486675.1 Cyanobacteria bacterium UBA11372 | reverse complement strand
AATCGGTACATGTTGATGTGTAATATCATGTCCGTTGGCATCGGTAGCGTAAAGCGGGGCGGGTTTATATATTCAGTGCGCTGCGTTCAAAGATATCTCGTAAAACCCGCCCCTACACAATCAAAAACACTTGCTCTTGCCTTTGCTTAAGGACACGATATAATATAATGCTTCTGCGCGGGCTTTTAGGTTTATGTTCAAGACTGGTACAACTACCCACCCCTGGGATAATCGCCTTCTAACTAACTCAAGTTGCTATTGATAAGCTTTGGCGGTGGCATCGCGACCAATTACCAATTACCAATTACCAATTACCACTGTCCTTGGATGTAACCAGCAACTTACGTTAACTAACCCAAGTTGCTAGTTATAAAATTTGCTGTCGCTAATGGCTAATAGCTAATTGCTAATCGCTAGCGTCAATAACGCGACAGCTTCTCTGTTGGAGACATTGATACTATTTTGCCATTAGCCATTAGCTATTAGCCGCCCATTCGAGATAACTAGCAACTTTAGTTAACTAGGGAATTATTTCTACTTCTGTTCCTTTTTGCACGAATTGGTACAATTCATCCACATCTTTGTTTTTTAACGAAACGCACCCTAATGTCCAATTTGATTTCTTTTTGATCGAACTATCATCGGGTGTGCCGTGAATTCCGATTTCGCTGCCAATTGAGTCATGCCAATTTATTTTGCCTTCTCGTTTGGCTTGGAAATGTTTCCTCCAAGAAGATTTTGTCGGATAATCTAGCCAGATAAACTTTGACCAAGCGGCGTGGGGATACAGGTCTTTTATTTTAAATTTCCCTTCGGGTGTTCTTTTATCACCTGCTTTCAATTTATCGCCTACTGGGTTAGATCCAAACACTACCGGATAGGATTTTATTGGTTTTTTATCGTAAAAGAATGTCAGCCTATACTTAGATTTTTCAACTAAGATTGAGCTTTTATTTTTATCTATTTTATCTGTGCCTAAAATCTGTACTATTGATTTGTCGTAATTTAAAAAAGAGCGGGCTGTAATGCTTGTATAATCCTCATCGGTACAACCATTTAAGCACAGGATATCCCAGAGATCGGCTAAAGGTGGAAGATACCCGATGCGGTGGAGTGGGAAGTACACCGAGCAGGTAGCGATCGCAAAAACGCCCAGGCTAATTAAACTCTTTTTAACCTTGCCTGGGCGTTTTTTGACATTCATTGCCATAAATCGGCTTCTTTTACCAGAATCCCTGAATTAATTTTGCAGGTTTAGGGACACGGCATTCTACAAAGCCGTGCCCCTACAATCGGTTAATGATGGGGGCGGGTTTAGATACACTGTCAATTAAATCATCGATCGCTGGTGAAACCCGCCGGTACAGATCGGCGATCGCAGTAGGGACACGGAATTATACCATCTTTCGCTACAAATGAAAATTCTTCTTTGCCGTGTCCCTACAATCGGTTACTGACGGGGGCGGGTTTAGATACACTGTCAATTAAATCATCGATCGCTGGTGAAACCCGCCCCTACACCCCGGTTATCGTTGTTTTGTTTTATACCAATTGTTTTGATTATCGCAGGACAAAACTTAAGAGCGCCAGCAGTCCATTGATGGCGTAAAAGGTAGCAACGACTTGAATTTCTGACCAGCCGCTCAGTTCGAGATGATGGTGGAGCGGTGCCATTTTAAACAGTCGCTTACCGATGCCGTCGGGGCCTTTGGTGGCTTTGTAGTAACTTACCTGTGCCATGACGGACAAGGTTTCTACAAAAAAGATGCCGCTGAGGAGGAATAAGCTCCACAGACTGTTGCTGAGTAAAGCTACGGATGCTAATGCGCCTCCGAGTGCTAAAGAGCCGGTATCGCCCATGAATACTCTAGCCGGGTTGCGGTTATGGGCGAGGAAACCCAAGCAAGCACCGCTCATGCTGGCGCAGAAGATCGTTAATCCGGGGTTGGTAGGAGCGACGATCGCACCTAATCCTAATAGAGCGATCGCACAAGTCCCTCCTGCGAGTCCATCAACGCCGTCGGTGAGGTTGGTGGCGTTACTTTCTGCTACTAGGACAAATGCCGCTAAAGGCCAAAACAGCAGCCCCAAGGGTAAAACCATACCCAATGGTAAGTCGATGTTAGCGATCGCTGCTGGTTGGCTCAACATCAGCCACAGACAAAATAGCGCGCCAAACCCTATTTGCAATGCCAGTTTGGTGCGAGGCGAAATTCCTTTGTTCGATTTGCGGCGCAGGATTTGCCAGTCATCTATCCAACCGATAAATCCATAACTTAAGGTCAAACCCGATACTGCCACTACGGGGGCGATGTTGGTGATGCCGAGGGTGAAAGCAGACCACACCAGGGCGATCGCTACGGCAGTTGGGATAAAAAAGACACCTCCCATTGTGGGAGTGCCTCCCTTTTTTAAGTGGGATTGGGGGCCATCTTCGCGAATAATTTGTCCGGCTTTGAGCCTCCGCAAGACGGGCACCACTCGATAACCCAACCCGGCGGTTGTCACGGCGGAAACCAGCAAGGGTAAGGTAAGGGAAGCATCTTGCCACAAAGAGCGGCCTGCGAGGGAATCGAGCATCAGAGCGACTAGACTGAGTGCTACACAGAGCAATAGGGCTAATCCGGCTCCCGTCAGGTTAAAAGACCTACCAGGCGATAATTTTGCATCCACGGTACTACTTGTTACTCCACACACCACTTTTCACGCACCCGATGACGGCATCGGTATAGAATTAATGATGGCTGGGATTAGTCGTCATCCACTGCAGCATCGTCATCGAAGTCATCGTCGTCGTCGAAGCCAACATCGTCAGCTCCCATCAGATCTGAGATTTCCTCATCGGCTTCATCGTAGACTGCAGCAGGATTAGATTCATCGCGAGCCAAGAGGCGACCTGTGGATTCTAACCAGTCAAGAATCGATGATTCGTGTTTCTGGGGAATCACGGCTGCTGGTTGATCGAGGGGTTGTTCCCGTAAGGAAGGATTGTACATACTTAAGTAGCGTTGCAGCTGATAATTTCTGCCGCAGATTGATCGAACACTAGAAGTGTACCAAAACTGTTTGCGATCGCTATACCTATAAAGTAGAGTTATCAATACTTTTAGGTGACGCTGGCAAGGATTATCCTGGAATTAGGCCGCTTTTGTAAAGAGGTGATCGAT
>DNGG01000688.1:16047-23433 GCA_003486675.1 Cyanobacteria bacterium UBA11372 | reverse complement strand
GGTTTTACCAGACATATTTGATCAAAAGCGAACTGTGTTGATAAACCCGCCCCCCGCGTGGGATGCCGATGCAACCGGACATGATATAATTGCTAATTGCTAATATAAGATTTTTACTGACATTAGCGATTAGCTGCTATGCATGTAGATAATTAGCAACTTGAGTAAACTTCAGCCAAAGGTAGCTCTGCTTAGAAATAATCCCAGTAATTTGTTTGTTTGCTATGACTTTTTCCCTATAAGGATAGGGGAGTAATATCGTTAACTACTCCCCAAACGCTAGTAGGGAATGGTGCTGGAGGTTGAGGTTTTATTTGGCAATAATGGCAACCATCGATCCGCGCATCCATTTCAAACGTAACAACCCGCTCCAACTTAACCAAATTGCCGTTATTGCGATGGTGTAAAAACTAGCATAAACATTGCTAATTTGGCTTCACCCGATCGGTCATTCTTTTGGGTGAGGTATAATTGTCCAACCTGCCATACCAACAGATGGATTTGAGTATTCTTACTCTGGCTTTACATTAAAGATACCCCGGTTTGGGAAAGCGATCGCACGCTGAAATACAATGTCGCATTCAACGTTGCGTGCTTTCCCGTTTCCTATGCAGTTTGATTTTTAGTTAGAAGGAAGCTTCCTGCCAAATAACGTTGCATACATCATCCGATAAATATCGGTATTATCTACCGTTGTTGGCAACATATCGGCGTTGAGTCCGTGAGCTTTGGCAATAATACCACCCGACATATCGCCAAAACCAGACCATGCGATCGCCATCGAAAATCGCTGTCCATTTTTATCGGGTGCGGTGACAAATGGCAAGGTTTTTGTCCCATCTCTGCCATCAATTGGGGCGCCATTTCCATATTTAGCCGGTAATGGTTTATCCTTGGGTACATCTTCCACTTGTTCCCCAATTACTTCCAGTCCACCCGCATCGCTGTCTGCCGCAGTTATCACCAGCGTATTCCGATTTTGCTCGGCATAATTCATCGCCACGCCAATCGCATCATCTGCCCGTTTTATTGCTTCTAAACAACCTCTGGCGTTATTGTAATTGCAGAAATTATCGGTGCCTTCTTCTTCCAAAACCACCAAAAATCCATTGGGATTTTGGGACAAAATTTGTAAAGCAGCTTGTAATTTTTCCGCCACCGTTGGTGCAGTTTTTTCGTATAGGGGTAAGTTCGCCGCTTTTAATTTTTCTTCTGATTCGTCGTTGTAGGTATCTTCTGCGGCAAAAATGCCCAAAACTTTCTCAGTGTTTGCTGGTAAATTCAGCAATTCTTCGCGGGTGTATACAATTGTGTACCCTTTTCTTTTTGCCAGTTCGATTAGGTTTAATCCATCGGTTCGCTTGCTAACAGATGCGGCGGTATGTCTTCCGGCTATGCCTTTGGGAAGATACCACATTTCGCCGCCACCTAAGATTACATTTACTCCTGATTCGATTATTTGTTTGGTAATTTCTGCATGGTTGCGGCGGCTATTTACCTTGGCTAAAAAAGCGCCCGTTCCCGGTTCGCTGATAACGCCAGAATTGATAATGGCGGTGGATTTTTGTTGTGCGATCGCTTCTTCCATTATCGTTTTATTATACCCGGAAAGTGCTTGTACTGGCTTTCCTTTTGAGTCCAACCCAAACGAATTTGCTTCTACTTTTACTCCCGTAGCGTGAATTACAGCACCCGCGTTAGAAGTTCCGGTTAATTGATTTTTCAAATGTCCTAAATAGACGCCGAGATTGGACATTTTATCCCAATTTAACCTACCATCTGGCCCTTTATACAACATCCGTGCCGCACCCCAGTGGGAAGCACTCGTACCATCCGGGTGAATAAAAATAACATTTCCTTGACCCGGTGTAGTGACATTTACTACCAATACCGTCCCTGTTATCATCGCCGCCAGGGTTAATAATACCCTGTTGATAACTCGTTGATTAAAATTATTTGGTTCTGGGCTGATATTAGATGAATCAGGCTCGGAATTCTCAGGGATGGGGTTAAATAGATTTAAGTCCATATCGAATTTGGAGGGTTTAGCAGTCTCGTTATTTTATAGTTTAACCGTAAATTTGAAATAAAAGTTTAACACCCCAAGCCCAACTGACGCTACTCAAGCGATATAATGTGTGTCACAATAGTTTCATCTATGGGCAAAGGAGTTGATCGCAATGGAAAGTGGGACAACCGTAGCAGGAAGGGAAGAACCAAAAACAATAGCGGCGATAGGAATTGAAGAACTGAAAGTGTTAATTGCTCGCGCTGTAAACGAGGAATTAAAATTGTTAACAAAACAGTCTAATACCGAGTCAAAAAAAGTAGTAGCGGATTTAAAAATTGAAGAATTTAAAGCATTAATTGCTCCAGCAATCAGGGAGCAGCTAAAAATCTGGCTAAACCAGCAAAGTTCAGAAGAAAAAAAAGTAGCAGAGCTTACAGTAGGAGAAATCAGAACCTTGATCGCCCAAATAGTCGATGAGCGGTTAATACTATGGGGAAAAACGCGCCGGATAAAAGACTCTCGCTCTGTTAAAGAAATTCTGGATTCAATTGCCAGTCACAGATGGACACCGCCACCAGGTGCGCCATCTGTTGTTGAAATGATACGCGAGGATCGAGATAAATAATGGCAAGCTATGTAGTTGATACGAGTGTGGTAGTTCAACATTTCATATTACAAACTTACACGTCCGAGGCAGAAGTTGTTTTGAATCAGTTGTGTTTAGGCGATCGCTTACACATCCCAGAATTTTGTCTGATAGAGTGTGGAAATGTTTTTTGGAAGGAAGTACGCCTTAGAGGACTACCACAGAGGGAAGCTGAGCGCTTTATAGATGAACTGTTGGCAATACCATTTGAAATTGCGCCAGTTAGCGAACTCCTACCCCAAGCTTTGGAATTTGGGATCGCTCATCAATTAGCAATATACGATTCGCTATATATCGCTTTGGCATTAAGTCTGAATTGTCCGCTGATTACGGTTGATGAGCGACAATTGAATGCAGCAACTGCTTGCGGTGTGGTTATCAAACCAATTACTGATTTTTCAGCTTAGGGCGATCGCATCATGACCAAACCTATCGCCTTTGTTTCTGCCGAGATATTTAGTTCCTGGCGCCACGATTTTTCCTAGAAACCCGGTTTCTTTGGGCAAGTCGCGATCGCGGTGCGGATTGGCATCGTGGCTTGAGAGTGCCAAGCAACCGCTGTAATACCAATTTCCTTTGAAAATGCTACACATCAACATGTAACGATCGCAGGGGCGGGTTTTACCAGTCATGTTGGCAAAAAACTTTCAATTTCTCTAAACCCGCCCCCAAGTGTGGCGCTTTCCAAGGAAAATCAAAAAATTTTTGGCAAATCTGCGAAAAAGGTTGTTGCTGGTGCCTGTAAATAGTTAACCAGCCAATCAGGGCATATGAAGGTGCTAGCGACTCTAAAAGTTACGGTAGACGAGTTTTGGAGCGATCGCCTGTGAACGATCTCAGCCAAACACTGCAAACGCTGATTGCCGAAGCGTGCCAATATGAACCCAGGAGTTTAGAGCGGCGATCGCGACTAGCCTGCGTGCATCGACTCGTCATGGCATCCGGGAAGCTTTGGAAGGAAAGCACGCCCTATTATAATGATGCTCTCCAAGAGATGTGGGAATTTTGCTGTCAAAATCCAGAGTTATACGATCCCAGCGTCAACAGCCCGATCACTTGGCTAGATGATTATCTCAAAAAGCGACTGAGAAATTTACGGGATTCCAAGTACAGGCAGCAAAAGCGAGAGATTAACACTCTACAAACCGAGTCTGGAGAAACAATCGACCCGATTGCTATTTTACCTGCTCGTCCTGATATTCAACCTGTGTTGGAGATCTGGGATAAAACCCTCGCTTGGGTGCAAACCGATGCCGATGGCAAGTTACGGAACACCTGTTTTAGAAACTGTAGTGAGGTGAATTGCCAAGCGTTGATTTTGCGTCGCTTTCCACCGGAAACAGCTTGGAATGCGATCGCTCAAGAATTTAACCTCACCCCAGCGGAAGCAAAAGATTTACCTAAAGTCTACAATCGCAAATGTTTACCCCAACTGCGACAATTTGCAGAATCTCAAGGATATGTTGAACCCCAAAATAATTCCAGTCGGAGAAAGCAATCATGACTGACATTGTTCAGATGCCACGATCGGTTTTAATGCCAATTACCCAAGCAGCACAACAGATGGCTCGCCAGTTTGCCATCGAACAGCCAACCGAAGAGAAAGCACTTCAAGTTTATCTCAATACATTAGCTGTGTATGCGGTGAATAATTATTTACGCATCATGGATATTCCTACCGATTTGACAGTTGGTGATAGTTGGAATCCAGCGATCCGATTCGCCAGTAATGTTGCCGATTTATGGGTCACAGATGTAGGAAGATTAGAATGTCGTCCGCTGAATCGGGATGGTTCAAATTTGCAGATTAAAACTAACTCGCAACCTGGCTCAATTTCTTGTTACGTTCCGCCCGAAACTCAGGATGACCGAATTGGCTATGTAGTAGTTGAAATTGATTTGGAACAGCAAGAAGCTAATCTATTGGGATTTACGCCAACTGTTACGAGCGACGAGTTAACGATTGATGAATTGCAACCCATCACCGAGATGCTCAAAAACCTTGAAAGTGAAAAAACACAACTTGTTCCCCTGGCGAAATTGAGCCAATGGTGTCAGGGAATATTTGAGGTTGGCTGGCAACCTGTGGAAGCATTTTTAGAGCGTGCGATCGCGCATTCTTCATTCACTCAGGTTGCCTTTCGACGCAGTATTACCAAAGAAATTCAACGAGCAAAGCTAATCAATTTTGGCAGGCACAAACCTGGATTATCGGTGACGCTGGTTGTGACAATAACACAACAGGAAACAAACAATAGTATTGCCTTACAAGTGTTTCCCCAAACAGGCGAAACTTTTTTACCAAGCGGGGTTAAACTGGCAGTTTTGGATGAATCAGGAAATTTTTTCTTTGAGATTGCATCGGGAAGCAATGACAGATTCATTCAATCGCGGCAATTTAGCGGTCAATCTGGAGAAAGATTCCGCGTCCAGCTTAGTTTGGGTAAAATTAGCTTGATGGAGGACTTTGCAATCTAAGTGAATTTATGAGTAAGGTAGTCTTCTTAAAACTAGAGCGAGGTGACTTTGAACGAGGCTTCCAAGTCACCCTCGATGTTGCGGAAGAAGGGAATTTTCCTTACATTATTGGAGTCAGCGGCGCTTTACGACAAGCTCCTGAGATTCCCGAACTTTATCGAGATTGGCAGAGGAAATACTGCAAGCTGGAGTCTATTTATCGCCGACAAAGACTCTTTTTCACCGATGAAATTACTGGCGATCCAAGCGAGCAACCCGCCAACTCGGTTCGGGAATGTTACGAAGCAGCGGAAAAACTCAAGGTCAGCTTTCAAGATTGGCTTAAATGCGATGAATTTCGTACTATTGAGTCAGAATTATTAGCCAACTTAAGTAAATCGGATCGGGTGCGATTTATCCTCCAAACCGACGACGATCAATTACGAAAATTGCCTTGGGAAACTTGGAGCTTTTTCCAGAGATTTCCCCATGCTGACCTTGGCATCAGTTCATTAATGTCTTACAGTTATAAACAGTTGGGAAAACCATCCAAATTAAAAATATTGGCAATCTTGGGTAATAGCGACGGGATTGATATTCAGTCAGATCGAAAGATTTTAGAAAATTTACCCTTAGCCGATGTTTGTTTTTTAGTGGAGCCAACTCGCGAACAGTTTAAAAGGCTTTGGCAAGAATCTTGGGATATCCTCTTTTTTGCCGGACATAGTTCCAGTAAGGATGGGGAAAAGGGTTATCTTTATATCAACCAAACCCCAGAGGGAAAGTTAGAAATTAGCGAGTTAGAAGAAACTATAAAAACTGCCATTGAGCGCGGGTTAAAACTAGCCATTTTTAATTCTTGTGATGGATTGGGATTGGCTCGTCAGTTAGAAAAGTTACACATTCCCCAAGTTATTGTGATGCGGGAACCAGTTCCCGATCAAATTGCCCAAAAATTTTTGCAGTATTTTTTAGAAGACTTTTCTCAAGGTGGATCTTTATATACCTCGGTGCGGCGATCGCGCACTATTTTGCGAGAATTGTTGCAGGTAGATAGTCAATTTCCCGGTGCTAGTTGGGTTCCGGTAATTTGTCAGAATCCGGCGGCTGAACAGTTTGTTTGGCCTTCACCTCCCCGTAAATATTTATGGCTTGATTCTATCATTATCAAGCTGAAACAATATGCTTGGGTGGCAATCTTTAGCGCGCTGGCTGGAAGTGCGATTACCGTCACAGCGACCTGGAATAATTTTATGCGATCGCCTTGTCCCTTGGCAACCGAAAAGCAAGAAGCGCTAGGCTGTTTCAAGGATTTACAAAAAACCCCCTTGGTGATAGGATTCTTAACAGCACCGCACCAGAATTTATATCCAAACGATCGGATATATTTAGCTTTTGAAAACTATCTAAAAAAAGAGCTAGGAATGAATGTCAAAGACGTTCGTATTAAATTTGGCAATGCCATCTCTTATCAGGAAATAAAAAAGAAAATTGCCGATCGTGAATGGGACATCATTTTTACCCATTCTCCGATGAACTCTTGGACAGCTAAAACTAATGGTTATGCCTGGTTAGGTCGTCAGTCTCGTCAAAATCGAGCTTATTACTACTCGGTTCTTTTTGTCAAAGCCAACAGCCCAATTCGTTCAATTGCTGATATTAAACCAACAACAACGATCGCTTTAGGATATATCGGTTCCGCATCCAGTTTTCATGTCCCGCTCTATGAACTGTATGGTAAGCGCCTTAGTATCACTCTGGGACATTCCCATGAAAAAATTCAAGAATTGGTTAGGAGTGGAAAAGCAGATATTGGCGCATCGACACAACATATTGAAGGCAACCCAGAATGGAGAGTTATTCATCGCAGTAAGGCTATTCCTATTTCAGGTATTTTTATTTCTCCTAAACTTTCAGCATCCGACCAAGATCGCATTAAACAAAGTTTTAGACAAGCATCTGAGGAGCTTAAAAATATGATGGTATTTGAAGAAAGTCCGGAAATAAATTATGAGTCTATGGGGGCAGTTTCTGACCAGGTGGAAAAGCTGATGAAATGTACAAATTACTTTGATAAAAATCCTGTTAGTCTTTATTGTAAATAATACAAATTTCTATATGTAGGGTGCGTTAGCGAAGCGTAACGCACCATCTACAATTTCCTTTTCTTCTTTGTGTCTTATATCATGTCCGGTTGCATCGGTAGCTTCAGCCGGGGCGGGTTTAAAAAATTTCTCGTGATTTTACAGAATGGCTGGTAAAACCCGCCCCT
>DNGG01000688.1:491-15831 GCA_003486675.1 Cyanobacteria bacterium UBA11372 | reverse complement strand
CGTTGCTAGCGGACATCATATTACCCTTCGGGAAGCTGAAGAAACCCAGGACTTAAGCAAGAAAAATAAATATGGTTTTATGGTGCGTTACGAACAAAGCTAACGCACCCTACATATAGTAAGTCGTGCTATATAGAAGTATAAATAAATATTTGGTCTATCCTTGAAAAAAATCTTGGGTTTGGGTGCGAAAAACCTGATTGAGAGACGTCAGTAAATAGTATACGACCAACTCAGTTTTCCACCAGAGGAGTATACGATGCACTCGTTTGCGGTATTAATGTCTCTTTTGCGCGATCGCACCCATTTCTTAGAAGAACTTTCTCAAGGAATTAAACTCTAGCGTCAAGTTTTCTCATCGAGTAGCTGGATGCAAATTCTTGCTTCTGCATTGAAATTCCCTGAGAATACTCTTGCACTAACTATGTTTGCTAAACACGTCTACCACCTTGCACCACAAAAGCTTGAAACAAAGCTTTTTCAATCTGTATACCAGCTAATTTTCCACTGGCTTCATTGGAGAGTTGTTTGTGCGTTCTTGTTGAACCTTAGTTTGCGCCTTAGTTTAATTCTCTCAAGCTGTAGAGCCAAAAAATCACCACCTCTGACTCCGAATACCAATGAGGTTTCAGAGACGAATGAATCTGCAAACAATCCATCCCTAACGACTAAACAAAAAAATCTTGAGGTTGGGTGCGAAAAACCCGATTGAGAGACGTCAGTAAATAGTAGACAAGCAACTCAGTTTTCCACCAGAGGAGTATACGATGCACTCGTTTGCGGTATTAATGTCTCTTTTACGCGATCGCAACCATTTCTTAGAAGAAATTTCTAAAGGAATCAAGCTCGATGATAAGGTTTTCTCACTTCTAGTCTCTAGCTCAATATTTTTGGCTATTTATGGTGCAATTATTGGCTCATCGAGTAGCTGGATGCAAATCATTGCTTCCGCAGTCAAGCTACCAGCACTCTACTTAATCACGAGCATCATTTGTTTACCAACTTTATACTTGTTTAATGTGTTTTTAGGCTCCCATTGCAATTTAAAACAATATCTCGCTGTTCTGCTAGCATCAACATCAATCATTGGAGTCATGTTATTGGGCTTGGCACCGATCGCGCTATTTTTTAGCCTCTCTATTGATGATTCTGATTTTTTTAAACTGATGAATGTAGCCGTCTTTGCCATCACAGGAGTAATGGGAATTAATTTTTTCTACAAAGGACTTCTGTTTCTTGATAAGCAAGATGGTAAGTCGAACGATCGAACTTACATTCTCAGGGGTTGGCTAGTTCTGTATGGCTTTGTAGGTAGTCAAATGGGATGGATACTCAGACCATTTTTTGGCGATCCTGACCGTCCCTTTCAACTGTTTCGTCAGCTAGAAGGTAACTTTTATCTCCACATTTGGAAGATAATTGCTGACGCACTCGGTTTTGCTTAAGCTACTAAAAATTTTGTAGGATCGATGACTTTGATTTGATAGTACTGAAGTCAATTTATATCATGTCCGCTTGGCTTTGGGCATTGCAGGTGGGGGGCGGGTTTATAAAGATAATTCGCCTTTAATCAAAGATTGTTGGTAAAACCCGCCCCTACAACACTATTAACTATACGAGTCCGATACTACCGGACGTGATATTAGGAGGGAAATACTTATGACCAGTGAAAGCAATTTGGTGCGTTTGAATACCAGATCGGCAGGCTCGAATAGACTGGGGCTGATAGGTACTGCTGCGATTCTCTTGAGTTGGTTTTATCTTAATTTCTCAATCCTGGGATGGCTGGCACAGACATTGCTAGAAATTTCGCTGTTTTATAAAGGATTGCTAATAGCAGGGGGATTGCTTTTGCTGGTGCAAGCGATGCGCTATCCCCAACAGTTTCGGTTTTCGCCGATACCCGTCCTGCGGTGGAGTCCGGTAATTGTCACGATTGGCGGTGCCCTGTTGGCTTACGCATCTCGTTGGCTGTTGATGCTGGAACAACTACCGATTGCGTTCGCATTACTCGGCACTTACGGGTTGTTGGGATTGTTTCTGGAGTTTGCCACCTGGCGAAAAGGGTTACCGATTGGTGCAGCGATCGCTCTGTTCCTTCCCTTCGGCGTACAATTTACCAGTGGAGTCGGCTTCCCAGCACGCATTCTCACCGCTCACATCGTCGAGTTCATCCTCAAAGCTGGGAACATTCCAGCCATCTCTTCCGAAGATATTATCGTCTTCGATACTGGCATCGCCCATGTAGATTTGCCTTGCAGCGGCTTGAGAAGTTTGTGGATAGGTACGCTGTTTTTACTCGCAGCAACTTGGCTGGAAAGTCGGAAATTTGGCTTACGCTGGCTGGTGGTATTTGTCGGGAATTTGGGGATATTAGCGATCGCTAACCTCACAAGAGTCCTAACTTTAGTACTGATCGCCAAGGTTTGGAATCAGCCTGTTTTCGCAGAAATCCTGCACGTACCTCTAGGATTAATTGCTTTTATTTTCGGCTGCGGCTGCACCTGGGGACTGCTGCGCTGGGTTCCACGCCACGCAGTCAGAGAGACGCAGCAGCCCACCTCGTTCCCACGCCACGAAGCCTCCGCCTCACTTATCTTGTCCCCAGGCTCAGCCTCACTTGACTCGTTTGACTCGTTCCCAGGCTCAGCCTGGGAACGAAATTACAGAGGCTCCGCCTCGCCAATCTCAGCCAAACTGTCCAATCTCAAATCTTTTCTTCTAGCTGCCTGCATTTTGGGACTCACACTCATTCCCAATCCACCAGCCATTTCAACTTCCCTGCCAAATTTGGCAAATCTACAATGGTCGAGCGCGATTCAAACGCAACCGATAGAACTCTCTCCAGTTGAAAAAGAATTTTTTGCCACTCGTCTCGGTGTGGTAGCTCAGAAGCAGCATTTTGAATTTCAAGGATTGACAGGTTCTATCTTATTTGTTGCCAGTCCCACCTTGAAGGTACACCATGCACCAGAGATGTGTTTGGCAAGTATTGGATTTCGCCTCGATCGGCTCGCTGAACAACAGTTCGCACCCAAACTTTTTGGGCGGTGGTTATCTTTGGATAACCAAACTAAATCGGCTGTTTATTGGTTTCAATCTCCCCATCAAACCACGGGAGATTTGCTCGTGCGATTTTGGCAGCAAGCCTCGCGAAAAGAGTCATCTTGGACGCTCGTTTCGATCTTGTTCGATCAATTCCACAATCCCACAGATCCGGTAGTGCAAGGTTTTGTGACTGAGGTTTATCAAACCTTGCAAAAAGCTTAACTCGCATTCTTGTTGATAGCGGTTTGCAGGCGGGTGAGGTACACCGAAGGTTTGTGTAGCGGCAGCGTTAACACTGCCGCTACACAAACGAAGCCAAAAGGCTGTAACTCAATGACTTGCAATCTGCTGTATGTTGGCAATCTTTGGTGAGGATTTCTTATGCAACCATCCAATAATTCCTCTATGACAAAGTTTGCAGTATTCTTTTGGATATTCAATGGGATGCTGCTTGTGATTGTCTTCTTTGGAGTTGTGCCATTTTTGGGATTCCCGTTTTTAAGAGATGCGATCGCTGGACAAGTTCCGCTCAATTTTGTTGTGACGTTTTTTGGGTTAGTTAGCGTTCCCACAACCTGTTCGATCTTGGGTATTAAAATAAAGCGCTGGCAAGAAATTACCCCGTTTCAGTTTTTTTATGGGGTTGAAGCACCGCTGTTGATTGTGTGTATTGTGCGGTTTTTCTGGCTGCGCCAGCTCACCCCGCCAAATTCGCTGTTGTTGCTAACGATGGTATTTGGGACAATTACCACTGCTCACTGGCTACTCAGTCGGCGAGATAATCCTATGCAGGTGAACCTGTGGCATCTGGCAGGGCAAACGCTGGTGCTGGCGATCGCTCTATATCTTACTGTTCTGACTGGCTTTTACGGGCCACCACTTCTGGCTGGGACAATGATGTTTTCGCCGGTGATTTTTGTAGTATATGCGATCGTCCTTCTGCCATTGACGGTTTTTATCGCCGGATTAGTAACTCTGCCGTTGGGCATGGTAGCGATGTATATGGTATTTTGGCGCGAAACCCTGAAGCAATTGGGAACCCGCTACGGAGAATCACGAGTGGAGGCGTTTACAATCTTTGTCTTCGCTGGGTGGCTCTTAACCTTCCTACTGTTGCAGCAACAGCCGCAAGTGGAAGCATTTCGCTTACTCAGTCACCCACCCCAAACTGACGCCCAGCGACAAGAACTCCTGCAAAAATCAAAAACGATCCGCAGAGGGTTACTCAATGCTTACCTGTCTCCCTATCGCTATCCTCTCTTAGAGAACACTACGATACGGGATATTTATCAATACACGCTCCACTTTCCTCAAACTACAGCTCAAATCGTTCAAGACTGGTTCAATTTCCTGACTGCTCCCTTCACCTATCAGGGTACAGCCGCAGATGCAGACAAAGCAGCTCAACTCTATGCCCAGTTTTTTGATGCGCCCATCCTGCGGCAAGAACACGCAGCGATTCAAAAAGCCTTGCAATCTACCTTCGATCGCAGTCGCGCAAAAGCAGGACTCGATGACATCAACCAGAAACGAGTTTGGCTCGAACAACAAAACATCACCGTCACGCCTCACGGAGACTGGGCAGATGTGGAAATTTCTGAGGTGTATCAAAACAAAACCGACCTTCCCGAAGAAATACTCTACTACTTCTCATTGCCAGAAAGCGCAGCTATTACCGGCGTTTGGCTGAGCGATGATGCCAATGTTCCCAAGAAATATCCGTTTGCCATCTCGCCACGGGGGGCTGCCCAACAGGTTTATACCAACCAGGTTGTTCGCATCAATCCAACCGATCCGGCACTGCTGGAGCAGGTGGGACCTCAACAATATCGTCTGCGGGCATTCCCCGTACCCCCAATGGGGCAAACCGTCCTAGCCAACGGGATGCCGACGAATCAGCCAGCTAAGATGTATCTCTGGCTGCGCTACAAGGTACTGAAGCAAGAAGCAGGTTGGCGATCGCCCGAACTGCGCGAGCAACGCAATATCTTTTGGACTAAAGCAACCAAGCGCTTAATCAATGGCAAAACAGTTTCTGCATCTAAAGAGTGGCTTCCAGCAACGATTCCAGCCGATCGAACAGCACCGACAACGCACCAGATGACCTTGCCTTGGGGCGCTCACGTATTAGCCACGCCGTTTGCCAAAAATGACTACCAGCTACCGCAAGGGAAACGATTTGCCGTAATTTTAGACAGTTCTTTCAGCATGAAAGCACATCGTAAAGAAGTCGCTGATACCTTCCGCTGGCTGAAAGATAACATCGTCAAACAAAATACTGCCGACTTGTACCTAACCAAAGCTGAGGCAAATCCCCAACGTCTCGATATTGGCAGTTTCGATCCGCAAAAGGTTGTGTTTTATGGCATGGTTCAGCCGAAAGACATGCTGGCGCAGTTCCAGCAATTGCGCGGTAACAAAAACTACGATGCCATTGTGGTAATTACCGATCCGGGTAGCTATGAGTTGAACAGCGATCGCAACTTGGCAGGCGCAATGCCAGCCCCCGTGTGGTTTGTCCATCTGGGCGGCTTGGCGTTTGGCTATGATGACGCCACCTTAAAGGCAATTCAAGACAGCGATGGCGGGGTGGCAACTGAGGTGCAAACGGTAATGCAGCGCATTGGAACGCAGCCAAGTCACGGCATCGGTACGTCTTTCTTAAATCTGGTGGATGGCTATGCTTGGTACTTGACAAAAGATGCTTTATATGATGCTCCGGCTAATGAAGGCTTTGGTGCTTTGGCTGCGCGTCAGTGGGCAACCCATCTGAGTCGCTACCTGCAACCCGACAAAATGAACGAACTCGATGCGATTCATGCTACCGCGAAGCGATACGGCATTGTCACGCCTTATTCTTCGATGATTGTGTTGGTGAACGACCAACAGCGGTATGAATTGCGACGGGCAGAACAACAACGCGATCGCTTTAATCGCGAAGTGGAAGACCAACAACTCCCGCAACCCAATATTCCCGACATTACTGGCGTACCCGAACCCGCAGAATGGCTGTTGCTGATATTCGGGGCAGTTGCACTCTGGGGTGTCTATCGATACCAGCAGGAATTACGCATTTTGAATTAATGGGTAATTGCTAATTGCTAATCGCTAATTGCTAATCTAGAATTTTTCCTGATTGAGCCATTAGCCATTAGCCATTAGCCGCAAGGAGAGAGATAACTAGCAACTTGAGTTACTAGAAATGGTTGATCCCCCCTAGCCTCCTTACCCTGCGGTAAGGCTTCGCCTACAAAAGGGGGGAACAAGACTAGGTTTTAACTCCCTCGCTGTTTTGGGGGATTTAGGGGGATCTCCAATATGTGGCATTATTTATATTTGATATAAGCAGTTGGGAATCTAGCCTTTATATCGTTTCCGGTTGCATCGGAATTACAACCTGTATGGAAAATTAGCAAGCTTGCAATTAGCAAGCTTGCAATTGGCAAGAAAGCTAATTATTCCCATGCCACCGGATTTGATATTACTTGTTAATTTGTTGGTTGGGTTTTAGCCTTTTCTTACAGCAGAGTTGTT
Source organism: Cyanobacteria bacterium UBA11372 (assembly GCA_003486675.1). Lineage (GTDB taxonomy): Bacteria > Cyanobacteriota > Cyanobacteriia > Cyanobacteriales > Aerosakkonemataceae > Microseira. The sequence continues at coordinate 9,249 of DNGG01000688.1, read as the reverse complement.
CTGATTCCATTTGCGCTTTAATAGCGAACCTGCACCCAGACTGGTAAGGGCTAGCAGACCTAATGTAGAAGATGGTTCGGGGACGTTGGCTATAGTTGCAGAAAAACTAATAGGCAACTCACTATCTTCTGGCCCCAAATTTTCAAACCCTGGTATAAATGGCGAGGCAGAAAAAACCTCTAAATAACCTGGAGGTGTCAAAAAACTAGCGAAAAATGGACTAGCATAGTTCCCTCCCGAAGTCGAGTAACCAAAACCTTCACCTGTTAGCTGCTGCGGATTCAAACTAATTAAATTGTCAATCTTGAAAGGTTCGTTTCCCGGTATTGGTGTCCCAGCAGGTAGCAGCCCTGTAATTATTTCACCGTTGCGCGTACCAGTAATTCCAGTAATCAGGTAAAAACCTAAATCGTCAGGGGTGTCATTAGTGGTGAAAGTACCGCTTGCGGTTATCCCAGTCCCAGAATAATTCCAGTTCCAAGTTAAAGCAGAGGCGGATTGGATTGCCCCGAAAACCAATCCAGATGTGGCAGCTAGAACTGTGGCAGATAGTAGAGCTAGAGTTTTCATAGCAGTCGTTAGTGCGATTTAGGTAGATTTTACAGGGCGATCGCTTCAGCACCTAGTATTCTCCGCGATCGCTTAAAAATTGTTACAAATGACCCTCAGTAGGCAAGAACGTTGGCAGTGATGGCGCAGTCCATGGGAGGTCAATAATTTCAGTGCGAGTAAATTTCAGCGATCGCACCCCAGATGGCACAATAGGTTTTGCGGCAATATTAGGTACGGATTGGCAGCGTGGCTTTTAAAATCGGTTTGCTCGGACTGGGAACGGTTGGTACGGGAACTGCACAGATTTTACTCGACCCTTCTGGGCGTAACCCGTTGGTAGAAGAGTTAGAAATCTATCGCATCGGGGTGCGAAATCCGGAAAAAACCCGCCCCGTCCCACTCCCCCCAGGTGTTCTGACTGACGATTTAGAATCAATCGTCACCGATCCCGATGTCGATATCGTAGTCGAAGTTATCGGCGGATTGGAACCGGCGCGATCGCTCATCCTCAAAGCCATAGCCCACGGTAAGCACGTTGTTACGGCAAATAAAGCCGTAATCGCCCGTTATAGCGATGAAATCTTCGACGCCGCCAACGATGCGGGTGTTTACGTCTTGTTAGAAGCTGCCGTCGGCGGCGGTATCCCTGTAATTCAACCCCTCAAACAAGCTTTAGGCGTTAACCGCATTCGCTCGGTAACCGGCATTGTCAACGGTACGACTAACTATATCCTCACCCGGATGCAAACCGAAAAGGCAGACTTTGCCGATGTCCTGGCGGACGCCCAAAAATTAGGATACGCTGAAGCCGACCCCACCGCCGATGTCGATGGTTTTGATGCCGCCGATAAAATCGCGATTCTCGCTGCACTCGCGTTTGGCGGACGGATCAAATTAGAAGATGTCTATCGCGAAGGCATTTCCCAAGTCAGCGCCGCCGATATCGCCTATGCCGATAAGTTGGGATTTGTGATTAAATTATTGGCGATCGCTAATCGCGAAATGCTCCAAGACGATCCTACCGACCGTCTGCGCCTGCGCGTCCATCCCACTTTAGTACCCCGAACTCATCCCCTCGCCAGCATCAACGGCGTCTACAACGCGATTCTGGTCGAAGGCGACCCCATCGGTCAAGTCATGTTTTTCGGTCCCGGTGCGGGTGCAGGTCCCACCGCCAGCGCCGTCGTCTCTGATATTTTAAACATCGCCGCCGTGCTTAAGAGTGTAGGTGGGGATTGTAGCACAGGCGTCTCGCCTGTGGGAGCAGAGGAGAATTCCCCATCACCAATTACCAATTACCAATTACCCATTACCAGTCTCCATCCCCTTCTCACCTGCACCCACCAACACTATTGCAAAATTGCTCCCATCGAAGAATTAACGACCCGGTTTTACGCCCGCTTTCTCACCAAGGATCGTCCAGGTGTCATCGGTAAGCTGGGGACGAGCTTCGGAAACCACGGCGTCAGCATTGAATCTATCGTGCAGACGGGTTTCCAGGGCGAGTTAGCCGAAATTGTCGTCGTTACCCACGATGTCCGCGAAGGCGAATTTCGCCAAGCTCTTGACGAAATTCGCACCTTAGAAGCGGTGGATAGCATTCCCAGCCTGCTGCGCGTTCTATAAATATTTTTTAACGATCGTTGAGTTCCCTAAAGAGTGTGTGAAGAGCAATTGAAAATTACTTGCAATTGACCAAAGGTCACTTATAATACAAATAAATTGAGAATAATTAGCATTTAGAGCGAGCGAGTTTTGATGAAGCAATCTCAGGATCGGACACCAGAGATGCAGCTGGTGCTAGTTCAGCGTGGCGATCGCTGGCAAGTTTATCAACGACTGCAAGAGTTAGGCATCGCTTGTTTGTGTTCTAGCGACGGCTACTTAACAGCCGCAATAAATACTCCCACAGAGGCTTTGCAACTATGGAGTGTGGTGCGACAGTTAACCGCAAAGCGGCGCGAAATGACATTTTGGCTGCACCGTTGTTGGCACTCCAAACCTTAACAAAACTTAAGAATTAGTGAGAATCAGCTAGCACAATTGAGAAAAATTACTAAAACAAAGGAGGAACAAGATCGTGAGTAAGTGCAAAAGCGCTCAAATATTAGAATTCTGCCTGAAAGGACAGTTTGTCGGATTTATTCTGGAAGACGGCTACAAAGTCAAAGGCTTGCGCCTCGCCACTGCTGAGGGGGAATATTGCATCAAACTGTCAAAATCAATCCGGGGTTCCCTCAGCCAGGGTTTAATACCGGGAGATTGGATCGAAGTCAGTGGCGATCGCATTCTAGACTGGAAGCGCGGTCAACTTAAATTAAAAGCATATGAAGTAAAGCTTACAAGACCGAGTAACGCTGGCTTTGCACCCCCAGTAACAGCAAAGGCTACCAAACCGCCAGCTTGTATATTAGTGTGTGAAAAATCCGATTGCTGCCAGAAAGGAGCGATGGAGGTATGTAAGGCACTAGCGGGGGAATTGCGCGATCGCGGCTTAGAAGACTCCGTCACGATCAAAAAAACCGGCTGCATGAAACAATGCAAAGCAGGGCCAAATATAGTCATAATGCCAGATAAAACCAATTACCGGCGGGTAAGTCCCCAAGAAATACCCGATTTAATCGAAAAACACTTCGCCCAACCTGTTGGAGAACCAACGCTAGTAGGTTAAACTAAGCCCGATGGCATTACCGTTGCGATAGGTGGAAAAAAATGACTACTTCCCCTTCCCCAGATTCGCCCCGCCCACAGCCACAATCATCGCGCCGACGCGACTTAGGATTGGATGATTTTATCGGCATCTTGGTTGCATTTAGCACCATTGGCGCGATTTTGTTTTGGGTGCTTGGAAGAAACGAAGGCTTTAAAGGGTTTCCCACTCTAACTGGAATCGTACAATCTTCACAACCCGCAGAGCCAGCGGGAGTGGCACTTCCTTCTAGCAGGATTCTACCCGCTCAACCCGTCCCCTTAGCAACGGTTACACCCACACCCGGAGCGCCTGTACCAATTGCTCCTATCAAACAATCACCCACTCCCATCCCCCTACCTTCACCTAAAGGAAGAGTCGCTAGAGTGATTCCGGCGATTCCGGTGATTGTGCCACCTCCACCCCGCCCAAGAACTGCTCCGGTAGGGAAATCGGTTAAATTTGTCGATGTTCCGGATAAATTCTGGGCAAAACCCTTTATTGAATCGCTGCAAACGCGCGGTTTGATTGGCGGTTTTCCGGGCGGTTACTTTAAACCGAATCAACCTGTAACCCGTGCTGAATTTGCTTCAATGACGCAAGCAATTTTTGACCAAAACCCCGTGCGGGAAGCAGTGGAATATAAGGATGTGCCTTCAGATTTCTGGGCAGCTGGGGCGATTGAAAAAGCAAGCAGAATTGGAGTTTTAAAAGGATATCCCGGAAATACCTTCCGAGCCAAACAACAAATTCCCAAAGTGCAAGCTATTGTTGCTCTTGCTAATGGTTTGGGTTTAAAACCCCCCGCCGCTCCAGGTAAAACTTTGCAAGTTTACAAAGATGCGAATCAAATTCCCGCCTATGCCAAAAACGCCGTTGCAGCAGCAACTGTAGCGGGTTTAGTCGTAAATCATCCAGATGCGGCAGTTCTCAATCCTAACAAAATAGTGACGCGGGCTGAAGTGGCGGCGTTGATTCATCAAGCTTTGGTCAAAAAAGGGAAAGCTGAAAAAATTAACTCTAAGTTTATCGTGCAGGGAAAAAAATAAGATGAAAAAATAAGATGAGGGTTGAGCGATCGCTTCCTTAACTCGCGCTTAACTTCAATTATAACGCATCAGCAGCCTTAAGAAACCCGGTTTTTGCAAAAAACCGGGTTTCTGCTTCAGCTTGCCGATCCTGAAATCTATTTTAAACTTCTGCAACTGACCCCAAATCTTCTTTACAATAAAAGTAGTCTCCTAGAGAAATAAAACGAAAAACCTTCATCACTCCCTAACAGCCCAGAAACAATCGTTAGCGTCATTGCCAATTGTTGCCCGCCAAAAATGGTAAAGTTTCCCTTCATTAAATCGTCAAACCTGTTGAAATCAGGCGCTACAATTGCAAACCAAAACACATTCATTCACCCATAAATGACAGTCTGAAAGTTGATGTCAAGGACTGAGAAATTATGAGAGTTACGAACATTCAAGAATTAGAAGAACTAATTGGGCGAGTGAAAGCAGCGCAAGCTGAATACGCCACCTACACGCAAGAGCAAGTCGATGCCATCTTCAAAAAAGCTGCTCTTGCCGCCAATGCTGCTCGCATTCCCCTCGCCAAAATGGCAGTAGCAGAAACCGGCATGGGAGTGGTAGAAGATAAGGTAATCAAAAATCACTTCGCCTCAGAAATCATCTACAACAAATACAAACCAGAAAAAACCTGCGGCGTCATCGAAGAAGACAAAGCCTTTGGCATCCAAAAAATTGCCGAACCAGTGGGGATTTTAGCCGGAATTGTTCCCACCACCAACCCAACTGCCACCGCAATTTTTAAAGCCCTAATCGCCCTCAAAACCCGCAACGCGATTATTTTTTCACCCCACCCACGGGCGAAGAACTGCACGATTGAAGCCGCAAAAATTATCCTCCAAGCAGCCGTAGCCGCCGGGGCGCCGGAAAATATTATCGGTTGGATTGACGAGCCTTCCGTGCCGCTGTCGCAAGCATTAATGCAGCATTCGGATATTAGCTTAATTCTTGCCACAGGTGGGCCGGGAATGGTCAAAGCGGCTTATTCTTCCGGACGTCCATCCCTGGGAGTTGGCGCAGGAAACACGCCCGCAGTGATTGATTCTACCGCGCATTTAAAACTAGCCGTTTCCTCGATTATTCTCAGCAAAACCTTCGACAACGGCATGATTTGTGCCAGCGAACAATCGGTAATTGTTGTAGATGATGTGTATGAGGAAGTCAAACAAGAGTTTATTACGCGGGGAGCTTATTTTGTCACTGCCGAAGAGCGGGAAAAACTCGGCAATCAAATTATAGTCAACGGACATCTCAACGCGGAAATAGTCGGACAACCAGTCCAGAAATTAGCAAAATTAGCCGGAATTTCCATTCCAGAAGACACCAGAGTGCTAATTGGTGAAGTCGAAAAAATTGGCAAAGACGAACCATTTGCCTATGAAAAACTTTCGCCGATTCTGGCAATGTATCGAGCAAAAGACTACGAAGATGCCATAGAAAAAGCCGAACAATTGGTAGAATTTGGCGGACGCGGGCACACCGCAGTTCTTTACACATCTCCGGCGAATACAGAACATATCAAGCGGTTTGAAGATAAAGTACAAACCGCGCGGGTGTTGATTAATACCCCTTCTTCCCAAGGTGCGATTGGCGACCTTTACAACTTCCGTCTCGATCCATCTTTAACTTTAGGTTGCGGAACTTGGGGCGGTAATTCAATCAGCGAAAACGTCGAACCCCGTCACCTGCTAAATATTAAAACAGTAGCAGAACGACGGGAAAATATGCTTTGGTTCCGCATCCCGCCAAAAGTTTACTTTAAATCTGGGGCGCTACCCGTGGCGATTCGGGAATTAGCTGGAAAGCGGCGAGCATTTATCATCACAGATAAACCGCTTTACGACTTGGGCGTTACCAATACCCTCGAACAAGCTCTGGATGAAATTGGATTGAAATACGATATCTTTTACGATGTCGAACCCGATCCTTCCCTGGAAACCGTGCAGCGAGGATTGCAATTAATTAATACCTTCCAACCCGACGTAATTATTGCAATGGGTGGCGGTTCGCCGATGGATGCTGCCAAAATTATCTGGTTGCTTTACGAACATCCAGAAATCGAATTTGAAGGACTGGCGATGCGGTTTATGGATATCCGCAAGCGAGTCTACGAATTACCCCCGTTAGGCGATAAAGCGATTCTGGTGGCAATTCCTACCACATCGGGAACGGGTTCGGAAGTAACGCCATTTGCAGTTGTCACAGATCGGCGCACCGATATTAAATACCCGCTGGCAGACTATGCGCTGACTCCTACAATGGCGATCGTCGATCCAGAGTTAGTTTTACATATGCCCAAAAAACTAACTGCTTATGGGGGTATTGATGCTTTAACTCACGCCCTGGAAGCTTTCGTATCGGTTTTGGCTTCCGAGTATACCAACGGTTTAGCTTTAGAAGCGATCCGACTGATCTTTAAATACCTTCCAAGTGCATACAAAAATGGAGCCAACGACCCCAAAGCGCGGGAGAAAATGCACTATGCTGCCACAATTGCGGGGATGGCATTTGCGAATGGTTTCCTGGGTATTTGTCACTCGATGGCGCACCAATTGGGAGCAACATTCCACGTGCCCCACGGTTTAGCCAATGCGCTGATGATTTCCCACACGATTCGTTACAACGCCACGGATGCGCCGTTTAAACAAGCGACTTTCTCCCAATACAAGTATCCTAATGCCATGTGGCGTTATGCGCGGATTGCGAGTTACTTGGGATTGGGAGGCGATACGGAAGCCGAAAAAGTTAATCGGTTAATTGCGGCGGTGGAAGATCTCAAGCGCCAAGTGGAAATTCCTTCAGCGATTAAGGATGTCATCAAAGAAACTCCAGCAGAATTTTACGCCAAATTGGACGATCTTGCCGATCGAGCATTTGACGATCAGTGTACCGGATCGAACCCCCGCTATCCCTTGATTAGCGATTTGAAGCAACTATTTGTGGATGCTTACGAAGGCGTGCCTGTAGTTGATTTTACGGCGATGCAGAGTAACGGTAACGGTCATGGAACCAGCAAGGTTGAGGTGAAACCCGATCCGCAACCTGTAGGCTGATAAAAACATGGGTTGATTAAACGCATTATGAACTGATGGGGCTGGTTGAAAAGAATGGCCCCATCTTTTTTTAGCGCCAGTTGCCTGAATCTGCAAATGATATCATGTCCGGTGGCATCGGTAGCGTAAACCGGGGTGGGTTTATTTAAACATCTCGTGGTGCCACAGATTGCTTGGTAAAACCCACCCCTACACAAAGAGAAAATATACACAACCGATGTAACCGGACATGATATGACTCCTGCCGTCGTCGCGCCTGCGGCGATCGCACGCTTGCTTTTGACGGCGTTGTCACCCCGTCAGTGGCTTTTGTCTTTGACACTCCGCCGCTTAAAAGACGGCGGATTCTTCGTTCACGCCCGCGATCTTACCCAAACTTGTTGCCAAGTCCGAGCAGACGATCAAGTTTTTGCATAAGTTATTACTCTTGGGAGATATATACGATCGGATAACTATAGGTCAAAGCTTACGTCTTGTATGAAGCTGAACAAATTGCTCCCGCTTGCACCAACTGCACTGTTTTTTGTCTTACCCGCGATCGCTACTGATGTTGAGCCAAATTTGTTACCACAAACTACGAGTGGTGGGGCGATTCATGTCAGAAATTCAACAGGTAATGGTTATGAGGTGAATCAGATTAGAATTAACCGCATTGAATATATAGGAGACTGTCCGGGCGAGGCTACCTACACACCTAAAGCATACTTTATCTCGAGTTCGACCCCACCAGCACCGGGACGCCGAGTCGTCATCAGAAACGTTTCGCCAGGAATCGACAACGATCCCTATCCTTACACAGATCGGGGTTACGATAAAGGACAATACTCTCAAGGTTTCGATGTCAGTTTAAATACAACCCATCAAACAAGAGACTTCGCACTTAAAGAGGGCGTTAATCAATTCAACTATGAAATTAAAGAGAAAAACACCACGATTGAATCTGGATCTTTTACCGTTGAAGTTTTCCGGCAAAATTCTTCTGCCATATCGCGATCGCAAATATGTGAAACTGTACGGAGGTGCGATAATTACTTTGAAATTCCGCAAATTCCCGGATATGAGACTAAGCCACGAGAACCCCGGATACAAAATTGCCGTTGGGAACGACAATGTTCTTGCCCTAGTTTTTAAACAAATTCCTATTAGCAGGTAAGCTGCTACGCATTTAAATACCAGGACTTACGCAACTGGCATATCAGGTTTTTTGTAGTAGGCGCTGTCTTCGCTTCCAGCTCGGCACTGAAGTGCCTACTACAAACATATAGTGACACTTGCGTAATTCCTAAATCCAATCAAGAGGCAGGCGAATCTGCCCACCCCACCAGAAGAAGGGAAAATTTCACTCTCAAATTCGGTGCGTAGCAGCTTACAGCGGCTTGCAGCCGCGT
>DNGG01000688.1:0-249 GCA_003486675.1 Cyanobacteria bacterium UBA11372 | reverse complement strand
GGTGCCCGCACACTGCTGCCCTTCGGTGTACCTCATTCGAGTGCAATCCGCTATAAGTTGTACAAGACTGAACGAAAGTTGCTTTGCAGTAGGCAAATTGCGTCTAAATAGCAATCTTTGGAATCCCTGCTGCTTTAGAAAGAGGAAGATGTTAACTCAAGCTTCCAGCCTTAAGCCATTGTTTGCCTATCCGGGCTACACTTGCCATTTCCATGAAGACAGGTAGCCGATCGAACCAAGCATTAGAAG
>DNGG01000447.1 GCA_003486675.1 Cyanobacteria bacterium UBA11372 | reverse complement strand
CTCATGGCTAATTGCTCATGGCTAATTGCGCATGGCTAATTGCTCATGGCTAATTGCTCATGGAAAGAACAATGTTATATTATTGCGCTTCTCCAGATCGCGATTAGCTATTAACTATTAGCAATTGGCAAGATCCAAGCTGTAGGGGCACGGCATTAATAGGTTGTTAAACTATCCGATAGATCTAGATTGCCGTGCCCCTACTCGCTTTATCCCAACTTCACATTTGGACGCAAATATCCGCTGTATTGTAAAGTTTTCATGAAGGCAAGCCGTCTTAAAATCCGCATTATATTTTCATAGCTTTTCCTTAACGTAGTTCCACTATGTTTTTATAGTTACCTTCGGTAGTAATACTGACTTCCTCTCCAGTAATTTTATCGAGGGTGTCCCAGGAAAGGAAAAAGGAGAGAAATATCAATGCGAAAACTGCCAAGATTGCTATTTGGTGGCTTGTCAATTGCTTGTGCGCTGGGATTGCAATTATTTGCTAGTTATCAAGCGATCGCTGTCGAATTAGTTGGGCGTGCTGTGTTATCAGCAAATACTTTTGCCCCTGGGCCAACTTCAGGTCAGTTGATTAGTTCTAGTAATGGTATAACAGTTCCCTTTATTAACAAGCAACCCGTACAGGGATTTTCTGCTGTTTTACCCGGCCCCAAACCGGGTACTTTTTTAGTCATGTCAGATAACGGTTTTGGCAGTAAGGGAAACTCTCCTGATTTCCTATTGCGCTTCTATGCCGTAGAACCAGATTTTGTCACAGGTCAGGTATTTCCAGTTAATCTTAAAACCGGAGAAAGGCTGGATAGTTTCACCAGCGAAAGCTTTTTTCAACTGAACGATAAAGCAGGAAAAATCAACTTTCCCATTGTCGCCGATCGGGCAGTTTATCCAGGTAGCATAACCGCCACAAATCCCAACGGTATCCCTGTAGCTCCGGCGATCAAATCCGGTCGATTACTGACGGGAGGAGACTTAGATTTAGAATCATTCCGCCGCGTGAGTGACGGGACTTACTGGTTTGGCGATGAATTTGGCCCATTTTTAGTTCACGTTGATGCTAACGGGCAAGTAATTGAGTCACCAATTTCTTTACCAAACTTTCTCGGTTTGGGTGACAAACCTTTAGTTCAATCTCCGGATAATCCTAACTTAACTGGTACGGCAAACCTGGGAGGTTCGAGAGGATTTGAAGGCATGGCGCTTAATACCAGCGGCACTAAACTTTATGCCATGTTGGAAGGGGCGCTAGTGCCGGATGAACAGCGCGATCGCTTGCTAATTAATCAATTCGATTTGGCAACCAAGCAATATACAGGAAAAACATTTTCCTATCGGTTGGAAAGTCCGAGTTATTTCATCGGCGATTTAACTGCAATCAATGACAACGAGTTCCTAGTCATCGAACGCGACGGCAAACAAGGCGATCCAAATAACTCAGCTTTTACCGATCCGGCTCAATTTAAACGCATCTACAAAATTGACATTAGTAAAGTGGACAGCGCCGGATTTGTCCAAAAAGAATTGCTAGTAAATTTACTAAATATTCCCGATCCCAATGGCATTGGAGGCAATGGCACAACTAACGGTAGGTTTACTTTCCCCTTCGTCACAATTGAAGACATATTGCCCATTGATAACCAAACTTTACTGGTAATTAATGACAATAACTTTCCCTTTAGTGTGGGGCGCACTCCCGGTCAACCAGACAACACCGAACTTATTCTAATCAAACTAGATAAACCCTTGGCTCTGGCTAATTCTAACGCCACTTCTGTGCCTGAATCTAGTACCGTAGCCGGTTTAGGTTTGGCGACTTTGGGAATGCTAATAGCGCTGAAGCGTCAGCCAAAAGCATAACTACAGAGGCTTGCAGCCGCGTGAGGGAAAGCGTTATCGCGCAAGTTTGTGTAGGGGCTGCCATTTTTGCTGCCCCTACACAAACTTGCGCAAAAATGCTGTACCAATACCAGGAATTTATCGGCTGTATCTATCTTTTTGAGGTGAGAAGTGTTTGCGAAATCGCTATGCTGAGATTGGAGCAACAGCAATCGCCTATGAAAGCTAAAATTTTTCGCCTCATCAAAGGAGTAGGAAGTGCGATCGCGCTATTGGCGATCGCCAGTTGTAACGTAGCGCCAACCTCGCCTAACAGCCCCACTACAGCAGCTGCTGAGAATGTTGCCGCCGCCCAAGGCTTTCAAAAAACAACTGTGCTAACCGGCTTAGAACATCCCTGGAGCATAGCTTGGCTGCCCGACGGGGCGATGCTGATTACAGAACGACCGGGACGCCTGCGAATCGTTCGCAATGGTACACTGAACCCAACGCCGATTTCAGGGGTTCCCCCAGTTTTAGCATCTGGTCAAGGGGGGTTAATGGATGTTTCGCTGCACCCCCGCTTTGCTCAAAATCGCTTGGTTTATCTGACTTATTCTCACGGCACAATCGATGCCAATCGAACCCGCATCGCCCGTGCCACATTCGATGGTACAGCGCTGCGGGACTTGCGGGTAATTTTTGAAGTAACCCAAGCCAAACAAGGCGGACAGCACTTCGGTTCGCGCATTATCTGGCTACCCGACAATACCATGCTGGTGTCCATCGGCGATGGTGGTAACCCTCCGGTGCGACTCGGCGGCAACCTCATCCGCACGCAAGCTCAAAACCTTCGCAGTCGCCTTGGTAAAATTGTCCGCCTTGCCGACGATGGTTCCGTACCCAGGAACAATCCTTTCGTCGCCACCGGGAATGCTGAACCTGCGGTGTGGAGTTACGGGCATCGTAACATTCAGGGACTCGCCTTCGATCCGGCAACTAATCGGGTGTGGGCGACAGAACATGGTTCGCGCGGGGGGGATGAACTCAACATCCCCGCCGCGGGCAAAAATTACGGTTGGCCTGTAGTGACTCACAGCCGCGAGTATAGTGGGGGAGAAATTTCCAACCTGCGATCGCAACCGGGAATGGTAGACCCTAAACTGGTATGGACACCTGCGATCGCTCCTTCTGGTCTAACCTTCTACACAGGTTCCCGCTTCGCGCAATGGAAAGGCGATTTATTTGCCGGTGGACTGGTTTCGCGAGATGTTCGCCGCATCGATATAGACGACAAAGGCAATGTGTTAAGTCAGCAATCAATTAATATCGGTCAGCGCGTCCGAGATGTGCGAACTGGTCCCGATGGGCTATTGTACATCCTCACCGATGAATCCAACGGACAATTGATTCGCCTCGAACCACGCCCAGCCGGAAGCTAACTTAATCCAAGTTGCCAGTTATCTCGTGCATAGCAGCTAATGGCTAATGGCTAATGGCTAATTTCAGTAAAAATCCTATATTAGCAATTAGCAATTAGCAATTAGCAACTTAAGTTAACTTATAATTATGTCAACCGAACTAACGCGATGGTGGCGTCAAGATTGCCGAAGAAACCCGGTTTCTAAGATCGGATTGCCAGAGCGGGAACTTAATTTTTCCTTTCCCTCTTTTAGAGGGAAGCTAACGACCGATTTTTTCTGGTAAAGGTACATTTAGCCAAGACTAATATGATGTCCGCTAGCTTAGTTTGTGTATAATTTTTGATACTGTAGGGGCGGG
>DNGG01000560.1:5104-9759 GCA_003486675.1 Cyanobacteria bacterium UBA11372 | reverse complement strand
GCTAATCGCTAATGGGAAAAACAATTAGCAATTAGCCATTAGCAATTAGCCCAAAAAATTGGCTAAGGGCTGGCTAATCGCTAATGAGAAAAACAATTAGCAATTAGCAATTAGCAATTAGCAATTACCAATTACCAATTACCAAAAAATGGATTTACTGCGAAGTCTGCCGTTGGGGCTGTACTTAGAACAACCGATAACCTGGCTGCACAAACTCGATCCGCGAGTCAAGCTAGCTTGGTTAATGAGCTTTTTGTTCGCCCCCATATTGGCAAATCCCATCTGGCGCATCGCCTTAACGGGATTGCTGATTTTAATTACATTAACCGCCGCAATTCCCCTGCGAGTGTGGCGACAGCAAATGGGATGGTTGCTAACCTTGAGCTTTTTGGTGTTTATTTTAAGCGCGATCGCTCCCGACGGACTCGCCGTTAGCTATCAGCCCCGCCTTCCATCTGATGAGATAGCCTTTACTCAGTCAAAAGCAAGTGAGCAGGTGAGCGCTGTAGGGGCGGGTTTTACCAATAACTCTAAAACTCAAACAGACAATTTAACTAAACCCGCCCCCGTCGGGGAGCAGGGGAGAACTACCAATTCCCCATTACCAATTACCAATTACCTATTACCAATTACCAATTCTCAAAAATACAGCTACATCCTATTTAAACAAGGGCCGATTACGATTACTCGCCGCTCGTTAGATTTGGGAATTCGCGTCAGTACTTTGCTGTTTACTTTAATTTACAGCACCAACCTATACCTACTAACTACCGCCCCAGAAGAAATAACTGCCGGGATCGAAAGTTTAATGGGACCCCTGCGTTGGTTAAACTGGCCTGTAACCGAAATTGCCCTGACTTTAACCTTATCTCTGCGGTTTATTCCCTTAGTATTAGAAGAAGTGCAAAATCTAGCGCGTTCAGTATGGACGAGAGCAATTAATTGGAACAAACTCGGATTGCGTAGGAGTATAAAAGTTTGGTTGCTCATAGCAGAAAGATTGTTAGAAAATCTATTACTGCGAGCCGAACAAATAGCCAGTGCTATGAAAGTAAGAGGTTTTACCAGTCCCAACGCTCATCGCGTCCAATGGCATCAGTTGCGCCTGCACCCAGCCGACTGGCTCACTTTAGCCGGATTAGCTTTATTCTGGGGAGCAAGGATACTTTGGGGTAATAGCAGCGGAACTTTGTGATGGAATTGTTACAACCTTGGTATTGGCGATCGCTTCCCCTGGAAAACCGCACCGGAAGCCAAGTATTCGCCGCCCTCTTTCTCAAACAAGGTGCGATCGCTACTCTCCTAGAACGGTGACTAAATGGGACAGCGCTTCTGGCATTCAGATGAAAGTAACAACGCAGTTGCGTCACGAATTTTCGAGTTTTGAGGAGATCAATTCAGATGTTTTGCAACGCAATATTGCCAAACTGGACGCAGCTTATACAAACTTTTGGCGACATGGCTCATGTTTCCCTCGTTACCTACGAGCATTGAAATCTTTTGAGTACAAACCAAAACAGGTAAAGATTGAAGCAATTTCTGATAGTTATGCGATTGTTTACCTGCCTGGTATCGGCAATGTCAAGATGCATAACAGCAGAGATTTAAGCTTAGTTAAAGAGGTTAGGACTTGCACTGTTAAAGTATCAGGTGGATATTGGTTCATCTCAATGCTGGTTGAGATACCTGGCTCATTGCCGGAAGAGAAACCGCTATCAGAAGCCAAATCAGTAGTTGGAATAGATGTCGGGGTTAACCAGCTGGTTGCCATCTCAGACGGTAGCTTTGTTGAGAACATTAGAGTTACTACCAATGCCAAAACTGCCAGAAGACTAGCCATCAGACAACGCTCTGCTGGTCGTAAGCGCAAAGGTTCCAGTAACAAAAGGAAGGCGTTTGAACGCAATGCTAGAACAAATTACAAGCTAACTATTCATCGCGATGGATACAATTGGCAGGCTGCTAGTAAGATTGTCAAGACTGCTGATGCTATTGGACGTGAAGATCTCAACATCAAAAATATGGTCAAACGTGCCAAGCCAAAACCCGATGGCAATGGCGGTTACAAAAGGAATGGTGCGTCGGCAAAATCAGGTTTAAATAAGGTTATCCTTGATTGTGGTTGGGGAGATTTGTTTAAAAAAGTTAGTTGGTTAGCTCTTAAAGTGGGTAAACCAGTAATTGCTGTCAATCCAAGACAAACCAGTCAAGAATGTCCAGAATGTGGACACACCGATAAAGCCAATCGCAACGGAGAAAAGTTTCTCTGTTCTAACTGCGGATATACAGAACACGCTGATACGAAGGCTTCCAGAACAATTGCCAAGCGCGTCGGGCTAGTCTTCCCAAAAAATCACAAGACTCTACCTGCGGACTGCGGGAAAGTTACGCCTGTGAAAATATCAACGTCAGGGTACGTTGAGTCCAGGAACCATGCCTATGAATCGTCGCATATTCAGTTAAGTTTGTTTGACTTAAACCAATATACGACGGTTGACAGTCGGAAATCTCAGAGATATGGCAGAAACTCTTAGAGAATCTGCGTGTCTTTAGACCGCAGAGTGTCAACAAGATCAAATTTTATGGCTAGCTGCAACTGAGGAAAAACAACTCGATTTACTGCAAAGTCAGCTGGAACTGATCCCCCCCTACCCCCCCTTCATCAGGGGGGGTTCTACAATCTCAAATCCTCTGCCCCGTTTCTGCACTTGCCAAACTGAATACGAAGACGCCGTTCGCCAAGCGAAAAAATATATTAAAGCGGGCGATATTTTTCAGGCTAATCTTTCAGCCAGATTTGAAGCTTATACCACCGCCGATAGCTGGGCAATTTATCGCTCTCTGCAACAGATCAATCCTTCTCCGTTTGCTAGCTACTGGCAAACGCCTTGGGGATCGGTCATCAGTTGTTCTCCAGAACGACTGGTACAATTGCAAGGACGTACCTGTCAGACAAGACCGATCGCTGGCACGCGATCGCGCGGCGTCACCCCAGAGCAAGACGCCCTGCTTGCCCAAGACTTGCTCGCCAATGTCAAAGAAAGAGCCGAACATATCATGCTCGTTGACTTAGAGCGCAACGACTTAGGGCGAGTTTGCGACTGGGGATCGGTTGTCGTCGATGAATTACTTACTATCGAACGCTACAGCCACGTCATGCACCTTGTCAGTAATATTACTGGCAGCTTGCAGCCCGATTGCGATGCCGTTGACTTGATTCGCGCCCTGTTTCCCGGCGGTACCATCACCGGCTGTCCCAAAGTCCGCTGTATGGAAATTATCGAAGAATTAGAACCCGTGCGGCGCAATTTATTCTATGGTTCCTGCGGCTATCTGGACAGAGGCGGTAACATAGACTTAAATATATTCATTCGCACCCTCCTATTTGCGAGTCAGAATCATTCCCCCTCACCCACTCACAACACTGTTTGGGGTCAAGTGGGAGCTGGTATCGTAGCCGATAGCGATCCCGAAAAAGAATGGTACGAGTCCCTTCACAAAGCTCAGGCACAACTTGCAGCAATTTATCAAGCTCAAAACATAAAATTGTAAGTTGGGTTTCACTATCGTTCAACCCAACCTACAAGACCCGAAAACCTATTTTTCCCAAAAATTCTGTAAAATACTATACTATTTTTTGGGTAAAACGCTACAGATATCTCACCCTAACTTTTCTCTCTTCTTCAAATACGATTTACTTGTCAAGCTGAAGCTGGAATCAAGTTATAGAATAAGTCGCGAAAACCCCGTGTCTTTAGACCGAGGTAACCGCGCGAGACTTCAGTCTCGCAAATTCTTCAGGTGCTGCCAAAAATTTAACATCAATCTTAAATTTTGTACAAGTGTATAGCTATATATAGTAAACTAAAACACAACAATAGAGGTAGAATGTGTTAGTTCTTGAGTACAAGGTCAAAGCCAAGCCATACCAGTACAAAGCGATTGACGAAGCAATTCGCACGGTACAGTTCGTGCGGAATAAATGCCTTCGCTACTGGATGGATGCACCTAAAGAGGCAAAGATTAATGGCTTCGCTTTGAACAAATACTCTACCAAACTACGGGAAGAATTCTCCTTCGTTAAAGACCTGAATTCGATGGCAGTGCAAGCGTCTGCCGAAAGGGGATGGGCGGCAATTTCTCGGTTTTACGAAAATTGCAAAAATAAGCAACCAGGCAAGAAAGGGTTCCCCCGGTTCCAAAAAGACAACCGCTCGGTCGAATACAAGACCAGTGGGTGGTATTTGCATAAAACCAAACGGCGAATCACCATTACCGATAAGAAAGGTATTGGTGAATTAAAACTTTTGGGAAAGTGGGATATTCATACTTACCCGGTTAAATCAATCAGGCGCGTTAGATTGGTCAGGCGCGCTGATGGTTACTATTGCCAATTTGTCATCGATGTTGAATGTTTTGAACACCTTGAACCAACTGGTAAATCAATCGGTTTAGATGTGGGATTGGAGTTTTTCTACACCGATTCCAACGGTCATACTGAAGAGAACCCTCGCTTTCTAAGGAAAGTTGAAAAGTCGCTCAAGCAGGCTCAACGTCGAATTTACAAAAAGGAGAAAGGTAAAAACGGACGCCGCAAGGCAAGGCGGCGATTTGCTAAAAAACACCTAAGAATAAGTAGGCAACGGAATGAACAC
>DNGG01000560.1:468-4980 GCA_003486675.1 Cyanobacteria bacterium UBA11372 | reverse complement strand
GAGAAAGGTAAAAACGGACGCCGCAAGGCAAGGCGGCGATTTGCTAAAAAACACCTAAGAATAAGTAGGCAACGGAATGAACACGCCAAGAGACTGGCGCGTCTGTTATGCAAGTCTAACGACTTAGTAGCCTATGAAGACTTAGTTGTTCGCAATCTGGTCAAGAATCATTGCTTGGCTAAATCCATCAGCGATGCTGGCTGGGCAAAGTTTAGGCAATGGATTGAGCATTTTGCTAGTAAATACCGCCGAGTTGCTGTTGCCGTATCGCCGCACTATACGAGTCAAAAATGCTCTGGGTGCGGCGCGATTGTGAAAAAATCTCTGTCAACTCGTACCCATGCTTGTAAGTGTGGATGCCGATTGAATAGAGATTTTAATGCAGCAAAAAATATTTTAAATCTTGCGCTGCAAGCTAGGGGAGGGCATCCCCGAAGTAAAGCTGTAGGAGTCGAAACCTCTACTCTTGTTGGGGAAACCCTGGTTGAGCAAGTTTCAACGTTGATTACAGAATCCCCGTGCATGGACAACCGGGGAGTGTCAATATCTGCTGGAATTAAGCTATTATTTGCCGACGCCAAGCCTGAATGAGCGAAACATACCTGAACCATCCTACCTTTGGCCTGCTGTTCCGGGTCTGCGTAGTTGACGAGAACAAGGAATTGTTCACCACCCTCTATGCCCAACGCTTGTTTTTTTTAGTCACATCTCGAGGTGATGGCATCACTTGCGAACCCATTGGGCGCGCCGATGCCCGCTTTTTGGTAGAAAACCGCCTGCGAGTGCTGCGGCGCATGGGTCAATCCCAGGAGTACGATCAGCTAGTGGTGATTCACCAGCGCACTTTCTAATGATCCGATCCCACGAATCTGACACGATATCCTCTCGCATCGCCGCCATCCGCGAACAGATACCTGCATCGGTGAGGTTAATTGCCGTTACCAAGCAGGTGTCGGTGGATGCCATGCGGGAAGCTTATGCAGCTGGGGTACGCGACTTTGGCGAAAGTCGCGTACAAGAAGCCGCCGCTAAACAGTCCCAGCTGTTAGATTTACCCGATATAACCTGGCACTTGATCGGGCACCTGCAAAGCAATAAAGTTAAAAAAGCGCTGGAGCTATTTGGGTGGATTCACTCCATCGACAGTTTAAAATTAGCCCAGCAATGCGATGCGATCGCGGCACAGATGTCTATCTCCCCCCAAGTTTGTCTCCAAGTCAAACTGCTTCTTGATCCCAATAAGTACGGCTTTTCCCTTGCCGAATTGCGAGGCGCTCTCCAAGAACTCGATCGCTGCCAGCACCTACATATCCGAGGGTTAATGACGATTCCTCCCAAAGATTTAAATCCGGCAGAGATCGGCACCTTGTTTGAGCGTACCCGCCAACTCGCCCAAGAAATCCAACAGCAACATTGGTCGCGGATTGACTTGCAGCACCTTTCGATGGGAATGTCAGATGATTACCCCCTGGCGATCGCACAGGGTGCGACAATGATTCGCTTGGGAAGTATCTTGTTTGGCGCCAGACCAACATAAACGAGCGGGAATTAGGCAAAAAAACCCGGTTTGTAGGAAAAATGGTGGTTTTACACCCGCAAGATTGACGCATCACCTTTGTTTTTGGCAGAGCGTGCGTAAGTCCTGACGATATTTCCCTCACCTGTCACCGATAGGCTAGCATCGTACCAAACTCACTATCTCGCCGCTTGCAGAACAAAATTCTAGCTCGCGGCGTATTCAAACCAACTGTCTAAGGTATACTATTGGCTCAGTTAATTGGTTAAATTCTCAACCCACCACTCGCGATCGCGCCACAGCGTCACGAGTGTCCCATACACCCAAAGTTGTACAAAGTACAACAAGCTAAAATTAAGGCTCGCTCTGGTCATCCTTGAGTTTGACCCCGCAAAATTTTGTTAGAGGGACTGGAAAAAAAACTTAAAATTGTCAACCGTCCCTTCTTTTAGGCTAAATGTAAATCCAGTAGTGATGGAGCGCGAACAAAAATGGCTGGCATTTTTAGCAAGTTAAGAGAATTTGTTGGCATTAACGAGCCAGCAGATTACGACTACGACTACGACGATGATGGGGACTCGTACCAAAATCCCTATCAACAACAACAACAACAACAACAGCAACAACAACAACAACAAGACAATACCCAAGCAAATCCTGAAGAGGAACCTCGCCAACGCCGTCGGATGCGCGATCGGGTTAATGTAGTAACAGATACAGGAGTAGCAGCCCCTACAATGAATAACGTGATTGGAATGCCCGGAGTTACCAGCGCCATCTCGGAAGTATTGGTAATGGAACCGCGCACTTTTGAAGAAATGCCCCAGGCAATTCAAGCTTTGCGGGAACGGAAGTCGGTCGTATTAAACTTGACCATGATGGACCCGGACCAAGCGCAACGCGCGGTTGACTTTATCGCTGGTGGCACCTACGCTCTAGACGGTCATCAAGAACGCATCGGCGAGAGCATCTTCCTGTTTACCCCCAGCTGCGTCCAAGTCAGCACCCAAGCTGGTGTAGTCCACGAAGTACCTCAAGCTCAAGTGCGCGCACCCCGTTCCACAACACCCACTCCCGCTTGGGCGACCGAACCCCGTATGGTGCAGTCAAATTAGCTAATGGGTAATTGGTAATGGGTAATGGGTAGTGGGTGCAAGTCCGTCTACCTAATACCCCAAGTTGCTAGTTACATCGGTTTTGCACTGGTAATAGCGTTCCCAAGCTTAAGTCCGGGAAACAAGGGTAATGGGTAATTCTCACGAGTCCACAAGCCAATGAATCCAATTACCAATTACCAATTACCTATTACCAATTCCCACCAAACTTTATAACTAGCAACTTGAGTGACTACCAATGACTATTAAGTTTGGCATTATTGGTGGCGGGGTAATGGCAGAAGCTTTATTATCCCGCTTAATTGTTCAGGGAATTTATCAACCACAAGAGGTGATCGTCAGCGAACCCCAGCCCTCCCGTCGCGGTTTTTTGGTGCAGCAGTACGGCGTTTACGTGACGGCAGAAAATCAGGAAGTGGCAAGGGCTGTAGCGGCAGAAGTGCTGTTTTTGGCGATTAAGCCCCAGGTGTTCGAGACAGTCGCAGCAGAGTTGTCAGCTACTGCGATTATGCCGTCGCTAGCGATCTCGATTTTGGCGGGGGTTCCCTTGAGCAAGTTGGAAGCCGCTTTTCCAACTGTGCCGGTGATTCGAGCGATGCCGAATACTCCGGCAACTGTGGGGGCGGGAATGACTGCGATCGCTCCCGGTAAGCACGTCCAATCCCATCATCTAGAACAGGCTCAGCAGCTGTTTAAAGCCGTGGGAGAAGTGGTGGAAGTCCCCGAAGCCCTGATGGATGCAGTGACTGGTTTATCGGGTTCTGGGCCGGGTTACGTGGCAATTTTGGTGGAAGCCCTCAGCGATGGGGGCGTCGCGGCGGGGTTACCGAGAGCGATCGCATCTCAATTAGCCCTGCAAACCGTACTCGGTACCGCTCAATTGTTAAAAGATTCCAGACTTCACCCGGCAGAACTCAAAGATCGAGTCACTAGCCCCGGCGGTACTACTATTGCCGGAATTGCCGAGTTAGAGCGTTCTGGTTTCCGTTCGGCTTTGATTGAGGCAGTTAAAGCGGCTGCTATTCGATCTAAAGCCCTTGGCAGTTAGGCAACCCCGCAGAATTTATCCAAAATCAAAAACCAGGGCGTTGCTAGATCTTGCCGCTATCGAGCAACGCCGTGTCCTTCGCTAATTTTCTCTAATCCTTAGTCAGAGAAGGTTTCGGGCTATTAGATATTAAGCTGAGCCTGACTGCATCTGGTATTATTGCCCCACGTAAGTTTGCACTACTGAGGGTTGCATTCGTCAGATTAGCATCAGTCAGATTGGCATTCGTTAGGTTTGCTTCGGTTAAATTAACCCCCGTCAGATTAGCATTCGTCAGATTGGCATAACTCAAATTGGTTCTGGTGAGATTTGCCTTCGTTAAGTTTGCCCCACTCAGATTTGCCCCACTCAGGTTCGTATTCCTCAGATTTGCTGCTATTAGGTTCAGATTCCTAAAATCCCTTTGCCCCGCCATGTATCTGCTTAACAGTTCTTTGATGTTCATACAGTCCTTGCTTGAAGAATCAGGGTTTAGATAGGCGTTTTAGGGGTTTTGGGGATCAATAGCGCGATCGCCTTCTACCCTGCTTTTGCTTAGCTATTGCTTTACGCTTGCGTTTTTCAATCGGCGTTTCAAAGAAACGGTGCTTCTTAATATCGGGGAAAATTCCCGCCTTAGAAACTTCTCGCTTGAATCGTCGCAATGTTGACTCAATTCCTTCATTTTCTCCGGGAATTACTTGGGTCATCCTATATCCTCATTGATTTACTACCTTGGAGCTAGACAAAAAGGGCAGACGCCTTGTCTGCCCTCAAGACTTGAAGAGTTAAATCTGTAATCCAACAGCTTAGTAGCGTCGCGAAGATCTGTTATTGCCAGACCAGTTACCGCC
>DNGG01000560.1:0-155 GCA_003486675.1 Cyanobacteria bacterium UBA11372 | reverse complement strand
GCCTCTGTGTCCATTTCTACAAATGCAAAACCCCGCAAACGACCCGTCTCCCGGTCTGTAGGCAACTGAACCCGCTTCACCTTTCCGTATTCTGCAAAAGTTTGGATCAGGTCTTCCTGGGTTACTGAGTAGGATAAATTACCAACGTAAATAGA
>DNGG01000444.1 GCA_003486675.1 Cyanobacteria bacterium UBA11372 | reverse complement strand
AGATTGCTCGTGCCGTGCCCCTACTTGGCTAACTCGCGCTCAATTGCGGCAATCAATTCTGGCGAATCAGGAGACACGCTGCTCTTAAAATGAGCGACAATTTCCCCTTGTTTGCTAATCAAAAATTTCTCAAAATTCCAGGACACCTCGCCTTTTGATGCGGCTGCTTTGGTAAGCGTTGCATAAAGCGGGTGCTGTTGCAAACCCTTGGCATGAACTTTATCAAACATTTCAAAGCTGACGCCGTATTTACGAGTGCAAAACTGTTGAATTTCTGCGTTACTTCCCGGTTCTTGTGCGCCGTAGTCGTTGCAGGGAAACGCTAGAATTCGCAACCCTGCATCTTGATATTTCTGGTTTAACTTTTCTAGTCCGGCATATTGGGGAGTATAGCCGCAGTAAGAAGCCACGTTGACGATCAAAAGTACTTTCCCGGCATATTCGGATAGTTGCTTGTCCTCGCCGCCGATTGTCTTGACAGCGATGTCAAAAACTGCACTGCTCATTGGAAATGTTATTTTTAGCTGCTAGGTTCTTGAATCATTTTGCTACAAAACGTAAAGAAATTCAACACGAAGGTAGAAACCGGGTTTCTGGCAGAAACCCGGTTTCTGAATCCGAGTGCGTATTTATTCCTTGATTTCATCAAACGGCTTCAGATTCAGCGGGTTAGGATTGCTTTCCAGTTGAAGTGGCTGCTGTGAACGATCGGCATTCCGCTTGCTGCCATTTTCCAGCGCCTCTGTCCAAGTCTTGGCTAAACTGATAAAATCAGAAGGCATCATAATCAGCGTGGTGGTGTTATTTTCCGCGCCAATTTCCGTCAGCATTTGCAGCCGTCTTAGTTCTAATGCGGCTGGATTTTCGACTATTTTTTGCGAGGCTTCGGCTAATTTAATCGAGGCTTCTTGTTCGGCAGCGGCTTTAATCAAACGGGCGCGTTTTTCCCGAATGGCTTCAGCTTCTTTTGCCATTGCCCGTTGCATACTGGGTGGAATTTCTACATCTTTCATTTCCACCCGTTCGATGACAATTCCCCAAGGTTCAGTAATTTCATCGACTATTTCTTGGACTTTGGTATTAATTTTATCCCGGTTTTGCAGCACGTCATCCAAGATGTTTTGACCGACGACATTGCGTAAACTTGTTAAAGCTGTTTGATAGACAGCCAATTGGTAATTTTCGACTTTATTGATCGCTTTGGATGGATCGAGAATGCGGTAGTAAAGAACCGCGTTGACTTTGATCGTAACGCTATCAGCGGTAACGGTTTCTTGGGGTTCGATGTTGACGGTTTTGGTGCGGATATCGATTTGGGTTTTTTGGTCAATTACGGGTATCGTCCAGTACACTCCTGGTCCCATTACGCCTTTGATCCGACCAAGTCTAAAAATGACACCGCGTTGATATTCCCGGTCTAGTTTTAAACCCGAAAGAATCAGTACAATAAAGACTCCTAAAACAGTTCCTAATATAGAGTTTGGCATATCTAGCTAGTTTTGAACTCAGCTAAGTCTATTTTAGTCTGGGCAATCATGACCGTGGGGTGGGGCGAGGACTGAAGACTTCGCGGCTTTTGTACCCAATTGTAGGCCAAACAGCAGCTTCAGGTCTATCAACGGGCGGCGTGTCAATTACACAAATCTTAGCATTTACAGGACTTACGCAAATGTGTTCGTAGTAGGCACTTTAGTGCCTATCTTTAAGCGAAGACAGCGCTTACTACGAAATTTTTATTCACGGTTGTAGAGTTCCATCATATTGGAATTATCCAAATCTACCTGGATCGGTTTTGTACTTTTTATCTCTACAGGAATCATCCAATAAGCTTTGGCAACTGAAGTTTCATAAGGTGCATAGATAAAATAAGAGCCAAAAGGAACATCAGGAATGGTATATTTTCCCTCTATTCCCGTTCTCACGACTTGAAAACAATCTTTCTGGGAAGAAACTTTTGAGTTCATCGCTTCGATATTTAAGTGCCAGTAACCGATGGGCGTTTTATTTTTATATATACTTTCACGCCATTTATTGTCCCTGACGCGCTTTATTTCTGGTTTAACGCTGGCTTTGCATAAGGCGATTTCTAACCCTCTGAGAATGTCTGAGTTTCCTGCTTCTTTGGTTACCCATGCTCCGCCTGAAATAGTCGCCGTGCGCTTGTTAACTTGGCTTAACCATGTGTTTAAAAGATTGCTCAACTCAGAGCGGTAATTTAGCGGTTGGAAAAATCCCCATCTGTCCCAAAGTACAGTTGTTACTACAAAGGTAATAAATACCAGTAAAATTCTTTCTAGATTCCGCCATAATTTTTTAGGCTTTTTGGCTGGGATAATATTTTTTTCTTGCTCTAACTCGTGAGCATTACCATTGGCATTAAAATTAGAGTCAGAAACGGTCGGCAATGAAGTTTCATTTTTGGTTTCCAAGTTAAATTCTTCAGACCAAGCTGCAACTTTATCTTCTAACTGTCGCGCGTAAATTTTAACACTTTTGAACGAGTCAATCTGCAAGGCCATCATGCCTTGGCGGATTGAGGAAACAACAGTTTTTTGGTCTGGAACTTGTAATGATTCGAGAAAAACGTACAAGCGATCGCCTATCGGTTTCACCGTACAACTAATGCCCTTTGGTTGCAGCGATTGATTGATCAGATCGGCGATCGCATTCCCATTACCAAGCTTTGCCTGTTCCAAAATACTCTTTTCGCCCATGGGCTGCTAATTGCTAATTGCTAATTGCCACTATTCGCTGGGAATAACTTTTTCGGTGAGTTGATGACGGTGAAAACTATACTATACCAGAACTAATGCCCAGTCCCCAATCTTCTACGAATTCGCTCTAACAATTCTTTCATAGATAGGGAAGCTGGGATGATTTCTGTTGCCACCTCCTGTACCAGATGCAATTGCGCTGGAGTCAGAAACTCTGGCTTTGCTTCACTTGCTTCTATGTATTGACAATCAAAGCATTCTGAAGTATAATCAAATGCCTTCGCTCGTCGAACCAGCACCAAGGTTGGAGGTTTGGAGTCAAACTGTTTCAGGGCATGGAAAACCTTCATTGCTGCTTTCTGGGGGGTTGACTCTTCCAACTCGATCAGCAACAAGTCAACGCTGCGGTGTTGAATTTGTCGCAAAACTTCATCCCAAGTGCGAGCGATCGCACCTTTAAATCCAGCCGTTTGCAGGTACTGAATCAGCGCTTGCAGCCAATCGGTCCGCTTTTTACCCTTGTTATGGGGTGTTTGGGGAGCAACTGCTCCCTTTAAATCGGGCAGCATCGAGATATTCACGACTAAAATATTCGGCTTCCAACTCATTCCGGCGGCGACTTGAATTGCTTGCAATACCGCAGAAGTTTCGCTTGGAGATCCGGGGGGTTCCAAACAAGGAAAAACTGATAAACTTTTGACTTGATTGGCAGCAGATGCGATGCACGGGTCGAGCGTTACCAAGGGTAGAATTGTTAATGCTGGGTGCTGACTTAGCTGTTGTAGGTAGTTTAAAGGATCGGCAATTCCTCGTTCGAGCAAAACAACGCGGGGTTGCCAAATTCTGGCTAAAAGTTCCGCCTGATCGAGGTCATCTGCTTCTAAAACCCGATAGTGATGGCGATGCAAAACTTGGCTCAGATGGCTATCCCCCGATTTAGCGCCATCGCTCGTTAGGTATAAAATCGTCAGTTTGGTGGCGGCAGGTTGCGGTTGATTTTCCGGCGTCGGGACGTTTGTCAATTGCTCCAAGCAGTTTCGCAGCGCCTCCATCTCCACCGGCAGGGTCAAAAAATCATCGGCTCGGTTGCTTTTTGCCTGTTTTTTTTCTACCATCGTTGCTGTGACGATCGCGGGAATGTGGCGGGTTTGAGGATCGGATTTTAGCAGGGTTAACACATCCCAACCCGACAGCAGGGGCAGCACCGGATTGAGAAAGATCGCCTGGGGTTGTAATGCTCTTGCCTTTGCCAAGGCTTCGGTGCCAGAGCGAGCGATCGCTACCCGATAACCCAAACTGCTCAGTTTTTCGGTCAAATCTTCGATAAACCGCGAGGTTCCTTCCACAATTAACACCAATCTGGAGCGGGCATGGAGCATGATACCTTCCCCAGTTTTTCCCCCATTCTCCTCTGCTCCCACAGGCGAGACGCCTGTGCTACGCTGCACCATAGCTCCCCCTGGCGGGCAAGGAGGTAAAAGCAGGGTAAACTGACTGCCAGAGCCTTCGGAAGAAATAAAGCTAACATCGCCACCGTGGAGGTGTGCTAAGCCCTGGGTTAAAACCAGTCCCAACCCGGTACCTTGAAACTGACGGGTGAGGGGGTTTTCCAGTTGTTGGAATTTTTGAAAGATTAAGTGCTGTTTTTCTTCTGGGATGCCAATGCCCGTATCCCAGACGCAAAAAGCAAAAAAGCCTTCCCAACGACTCACCCGCAAACCTATCTCCCCTGTGGGTTCTGTAAATTTTAAGGCATTGGACAATAGGTGAACCAACATCTGGCGCAGGCGTAACTCGTCGGCGACAAAGTTATCCAAACCCGGTTCAATTTCCAGGGTAAAGCGAGGTTCCATCGCCTCGCTGTCGGGTTGTTCCGAGTCTGCGTTATGTTGCATAGCATACAGCTGTCGGGCTTGCTCGTAGGCGCGATCGCATACCGTCGGGATATCCACAGTCGTTAGCATCAATTCCACTTGCCCGGTTTCGATCCGAGTCAGATCCAAAATATCGTTCACCACTGCCATTAGATGGCGTCCGCTTTGGTGGATTAGTCGGGCATAGCGCGTTTGGCGCTCGTTGAGTTCTCCCAGCAATTGATCTTTGAGCAAGCTGGATAACCCCAAAACGGCGGTGAGGGGCGTTTTCAGTTCGTGACTGATACAGGCTAAAAATTCATCCTTTAGCCGGTTTAACTGGATTAAATCGGCATTTTTAGCTGCCAGTTCTTTGGCAACCTGCTGCTGTTCGGTTACATCCTGAGCCAGCACCAACCACAAGTCAATCCCTTGTAATGCTTGCCCTCCATCCAGCAGGAAATTGCTGCCATCGGCACCCGAGGCGCCAGCTTGCAAGTTGGCAAGGCGAAACGGATACACCGACGGCGAGTCGAACAAGGGTTGCTGTGCGATCGCCTTGACTGGTTTTACCTCCTGGTTCGATAAAATATTGCCCAGAGGAATCTTGACAAATTGCCAGATTCGATCTGCACCATTTTCCATCGGACAAATACAAACGCAGCTATCTGGATTTGGCCCGATCTGACACAGGTTAGACAAGCTAGCGTTCTCTGTGGGCGGGAAAGGAGGCCAAAGCGAGACGCCCTCATGCCGATGCGCTGGAGCGGCAGCTGCTGAAGCTTGCCCTTTGACATCTTTTGCTTTACTTTTTCCTTTTTTCTTGCTCAAGGGGGTAGGATTGAGTTTGGTCAAAGTTGCCAACCTCAAAGGATTCTCAAAAGTCGTATCCTGTGGTGATGACACCTGGTGCGGATTTGCTTTTGCTTGTAAGGAGTGCAGATTACTTGGTTCTGGAGAACTAGCAGCACTTAGATGGGCTGCTTGAGTTGGTAAAGTTTCTAGCAGCGTAGCGGCTTCTCGTCTCACCCAGTCTGGATCTTGTAAGGCTACGAAGTGTCGCCGCCAAGCTAAATTTTGCTCAAGTACCATGCCGCCACTCGTTTGCAACATTACGGGCAAAGGCAGTCGCTCTAAAAGTTCTATCAGAGGATTGATCGATGCCCAAGCAGCATCGAGGTAATTTTCCTCGACTTTGGCGGCGCTACTTTGTTGTGGCGGTTCCTCCCTGGCTAAAATCGTCTGGGGGTGAGCGAGCAAAAACTGCAACAGGCGCTGAGAATCGAGCAGTCCCAAAAACTTGCCGCTGCCGTCAACAATTGCCCAATCAGGGCGCTGTTGGAAGTGAGGCCAAAATTGCTCCAACGTCAAATCCCCTCCCAGAGTTGCCAAAGGCTGAATAATCGATAGACCCAGGCCGGATAAGGGTTGTTGCCAATTAAAATTGGAAGATGGGGGAATTCCTGCTTGTCCGGCTTCAGCCTTTCCCTGCCTGGGTTCTACCATCAGATAAGGTAATAAACTGCTCAGGTGGAGCAACCCCAGAGGATATTCCTGTTCGGTTATCACTACCAGGCTAGCGCACCCATTTTGGCTGAAAATCTTTAACGCGGCGGCTAAAGTAGTTTTCCGCAGGCAGGTGGGAACGGTTGCGATCAATTCTTTCAGACAGGGACTAGACATAATATTGATGATTCTCCTGGCTGACCAGATTTCCAAGCACAACGGTATGAGCCTTGCTCAGGCTACTGGTAGCTCCCAAAGCACGCCAGGAGCAGCCAGGAGCGATTCCTTGGGGGTGCGTTTACAGGAGTCAGCCATGCCACCATCGGTGGCAATTTTTTCACCACCGACTTACACACGAGCAAAAGAGTGTCTGGATTAATTATCAGCCTTGCCAGAAGCTTCGGCACTCTTAGCCATTACAATTAATTACAATTCAACAAATGTTAGCTTAAATGTTAAGCATTGTATTGTGCCTGGGACGGCATCGCCCTACCTACCTGGGTATGCTGGTTTGTTTAGCTGGTTGTTTTATTACATAAAGTTGTGCGATCGCGACTATCTATTTTCACTTACCTACAGTCTGATCTACTGGCTCAGTCCCTGGCGCAGTATTTGAGTAGCGATCGCTATCTGCTAACTCAAATCTACTCTCAACAAGAGTTTTTGCGCAGACTCGAGCCAGAAAATCAAGTGCCAGATTGCCTGATTTTACAAGATGACCCAGAGATAGTGCCCCTGCTTACCCAACTCTACCACCAGGGAACTCTCTTACCCCTGGTAATTTTAAAGGTCGATTTAGAGGCCAAAGACTCTGATTTGAGTCCCACCCCAAACCCCACCCCCATAGCAGCTAACTCAATTTCAGAAGATGCCAGTCTGTTCTATCAAAACGCTGCTGTCCGCATATCAATTACCCAACTGAGCGAAATTCCTCGCTACATCGACCGCGCTATTAGTGTGTTTTTAGATTTTTCGCCCAGGCTTCCCGATTCCCCTGCATTCTCCATGTCTGACGACACCATAGAAGTTAAAACCCAAAATTTTCTTCAAGAGCAGCAGCACAGGCTAGCTGAAAAACTTCGGGAGCGGTTAGGATACTTAGGCGTGTACTATAAACGAAATCCTCAAAACTTTTTCCGCAATCTTTCATCGGAGCAGAAACACGAGTTTATCAATCAACTCAAAGCCGATTACCGCGAGATTGTGTTGATTTACTTTTCTAAAGACGAACTGTTGAATCAAAAAATTGATGAGTTTGTCAATCAAGCATTTTTTTGCGATATTGCAGTCACTCAAATTGTGGAAATTCATATGGAATTAATGGACGATCTTTCCAAACAACTCAAATTAGAAGGACGCAGCGATGAAATCTTATTGGATTACCGACTGACTCTGATCGATGTCATCGCCCACCTCTGCGAAATGTACCGCCGTTCAATTCCCAGAGATTCTTAATAAAAGGTTCACAGTTCAGCAGTACTAATTGATAATAATTCGCTTACAATGAACGATGAACCTTCAATAATAAACCATGAAAAAAATTATGAGTCCACTCAAAAAAACCTACGTTCTAAAGCTTTATGTTGCTGGCAATACGCCCAACTCGGTTAGAGCTTTAAAAACCCTAAAAAATATTCTGGAAGAGGAATTTCAAGGAGTCTACGCTCTCAAAGTGATTGATGTGCTAAAAAGTCCGCAACTGGCTGAGGAAGATAAAATCCTGGCAACGCCTACCCTGGCTAAAATATTGCCGCCTCCGGTTCGCAAAATTATTGGCGATCTCTCAGACCGGGAAAAAGTCTTGATTGGGTTAGATCTGCTCTATGAAGAACTGCGGGAAGGAGAAGATGAAGAATTGGGTTTATAAAGCCAACGAGCGCAACCGGGTTGACAGGTTTTGTGTTAGATGTAGTATATAACAGGTTGATTTAGCATCGGGAATACGGCTGATAACTTTTAATTCAAAAAATGAAACCAACGAATCAAATTGGACAGCAAAATGAATCCGTAAAGGTAGGGGTTGAGAAAATACGCACCCTGATAGAGGGGTTCGACGATATCTCTCACGGAGGTTTGCCAGTAGGAAGAGCAACATTGGTCAGCGGTACATCAGGAACCGGCAAAACATTATTAGCCGCTCAGTTCCTCTACAACGGCATCACCTTTTTTGACGAGCCAGGGGTTTTTGTTACATTTGAAGAATCTCCGACAGATATTATCAAAAATGCCTTTAGCTTTGGCTGGGATTTACAAAAATTAATCGAAGATGGCAAGCTATTTATTCTAGATGCATCCCCCGATCCGGAAGGACAGGATGTGGTAGGCAATTTTGACTTATCTGCTTTGATCGAGCGCCTGCAATATGCGATTCGCAAATATAAAGCCAGACGAGTTTCAATTGACTCGGTGACGGCAGTATTTCAGCAGTACGATGCAGCCAGTGTAGTGCGGCGGGAAATTTTTCGCTTGGTAGCACGCCTGAAGCAAGTAGGGGTGACTACGATTATGACTACCGAACGCGAGCAAGAATACGGCGCGGTGGCTAGATTTGGGGTAGAAGAATTTGTTTCGGATAATGTGGTAATTCTCCGCAACGTTTTAGAAGGGGAACGCCGCCGCCGCACGATTGAAATTCTTAAATTGCGCGGTACAACTCACATGAAAGGAGAATATCCTTTCACAATTACCAATGATGGCATTAACATTTTCCCATTAGGAGCCATGCGATTGACTCAACGATCTTCAAATGCGAGGGTTTCTTCTGGGGTGGAAACCTTGGACGAAATGTGCGGCGGTGGTTTCTTTAAAGATTCGATTATTTTGGCAACCGGGGCGACGGGAACTGGCAAGACGCTTTTAGTTAGTAAGTTTATTCAAAATGCTTGCATTAGAAACGAGCGAGCGATTTTGTTTGCTTATGAAGAATCCCGCGCTCAACTGTCGCGTAACGCCTATTCTTGGGGGATTGATTTTGAAGATTTTGAACAAAAAGGTTTGTTGAAAATTATCTGTGCCTACCCAGAATCGGCTGGTTTGGAAGACCACTTGCAGATTATTAAAACAGAAATTGCGGCGTTTAAACCTTCCCGCATTGCGATTGATTCGCTCTCAGCTTTGGCGCGAGGGGTGAGCAATAATGCGTTTCGCCAGTTTGTGATTGGGGTGACTGGTTTTGCCAAGCAAGAAGAAATTACCGGCTTCTTTACCAATACCACCGATCAGTTTATGGGGTCGCATTCGATTACTGATTCCCATATTTCTACAATTACAGATACGATTTTAATGCTGCAATATGTAGAAATTAGAGGAGAAATGTCGCGGGCAATTAACGTGTTTAAAATGCGAGGTTCCTGGCACGATAAAGGCATTCGCGAATATACCATCAGCGAACGCGGGGCTGAAATTAGAGATTCCTTCCGCAACTACGAACGGATTATTAGCGGTTCTCCCTCTCGCATTACCGTGGATGAGAAAACCCAACTTTCCCGTATTGTTAAGGGCGTGCAGGGTAAGACGGGTGATGAGGATGAGTAATCTAGATTTGGGGAGTGCGATCGCTTAAGCACGAGCCTCAAATTTTGCTACCTTTAAGTCTGTTACCTCAATATAAGAAAGATAAAGAAGATGAAGGAGGGCAGCAAATACCAGCCACTCCTCGAATTTTTGCGTGGCAGCAATCAAAACGAAGTTATCCTCACCTTTGCTGAAATCGAGGCGCTCATGAACGACTCCTTGCCTAACTCAGCGAAGAGCAATAAGGCATGGTGGAGCAATCGTACTAAAGGCGCACTCCATGCTGAAGCATGGATGGAAGCAGGCTATCGCGTTGAGGATGTCGATTTTAATCACAAGTGCGTAACATTTCGCAAACCTCCTACTAGCTACCAAGTTCAGCGCGTCGATGGCGCCGTACTTTGGAACAGTACGCTGATCAAAGCACTGCGCCTCCATATGGGACAAACACAAGCAGAATTTGCCAAAACGCTTGGTGTGCGTCAGGCAACTGTTAGCCAGTGGGAAAACAGTGCTTATGAACCAACTTTGGCTACATCGAAGTATCTCACCCTAATTGCAGAGCAGGCTGGTTTTAAAGCGATCAACGGAGACTAGAGCTTCATTCGCACCTCAGAGATAATCATTGGTTGTGTCAAATTTTGTTACGGTTAAATCTGTCAACTATAGAGAATAAGAAAGACAAGCGACATGAGGGAGGGCAGCAAATATCAGGCACTCCTAGAGTTTTTGCGTGGCAGCAATCAAGAGGAAGTCACCCTAAGCTTTGCCGAAATCGAGGCGCTGATAAGCGATCGCTTACCCAAATCCGCCAAAGAACAACGAGTATGGTGGAGCAATCGTACCAAAGGCGCACTACAAGCTCAAGCTTGGATGGAAGCGAGTTATCAGGTTGAAGATGTGAATCTGATCGAGCAAACGGTTACATTTCGTAAATTTACGACCAACCATCAAATACAGCGTCTAGATGGTAATTTGGTGTGGAACAGCTACTCGATCAAATTGTTGCGTCTCCATATGGGATTGACACAGATAGAGTTTGCCAAACAGCTAGGTGTCCGTCACCAAACAGTCAGCGAGTGGGAACGAGGACTGTATGAACCAACTCGCGCAACGTCCAAATATTTGGATCTAGTAGCTGAGAAGGCTGGTTTCGCACTAGAAGAAGAAAGCTAAAGTTTTCCATTCATTCCTTGACAATTTGCCGGTAACGTTATATCGTCAGAGTAGCATTTGATTCTGGCAATAGTCAAGCATGAATATTCACGTTACAGCCATGCGACTTCGCCGCCGCATCAACCCCAAAACCTTTGTTATCACTCTCAGACAAGTTGCCAAATTCCTGAAAATCAGCCAAGAGCGGATTCTCAACTGGGAAAAATGGCATAACGTTTTATGGGTGCATATCAAAGGAATTGGCGGTTACTTTGTCAGCTACCGCCAGTTAGAGCAATGGATCGCCGCTTGTCGCGCTCTGATTCGCTTTTGCTCCAGCTTAAGCGCGCTTAACGACCTTTGGCAGTCGATTTTGCGAGAAGAGGAGCGTTATGGGGAGGGCGCGATCGCTCGTCTCAAAACCATGTACCAGCAACGATATGCGGATTTATCGCTGCGGCAGCAAACGTAATGCGATCGCCTGATATCATGTCCAGTCGATTACCCATAATCATCAGCCCTTGCACGGCATTATTAACGTTATCTGTTTGTCCGACATATCTCTGACGCCGTGCCCCTACGCAATAGACTTGTATGGTTGGTGGTGTTGTAGGGGCGGGTTTTACCAGACACGCTTGATGATTGCCTATTGTGTTGATAAACCCGCCCCGCCCGCGATGCCGATGCCACCCGATATGATACAGCGGTTCCCGCTGTAATGCGGTACACTTAACAATGCTCAAATTTTTAAGCAATCGGTTTTTCAATTTCTGCTACTGTACCTCATAACAGCGGAAACCGCTATATAACCACAGCCGGGGCGGGTTTATCGGCATATCTCGTGGTTCCACAGATTAACTGGTAAAACCCGCCCCTACTCCGGTCAAAAATTAACCACTTCTTCTTCCTTCTTCCTTCGTGTACTTCGCGTCTTTGCGGTTCAATAATACTAATTATCGGGACGGCGAAAGGAGTGTCTCTACAACGATGCCGCGACTTCTCTTGGTTGAGAATTAGGCGGGTTGCCGATTTGCTTGATCTGCACCTTAATTCCGTATTCAGGACGTAAGGTAATTGAGGGTTGAGGTACTATTGGGAATCCCGGCACTAACTCTAACTCGAATTGTTGCGCGATCGCAGCCAAAAGCAAAGTCGCTTCCATCAGAGCAAAACCTTTACCTATACAAATACGCGGACCATCGCCAAAGGGAATATAAACTCCTCGCGGCAGTTGTTTTTCCAACTCATCTGTCCAGCGTTCTGGCATAAACTTATCTGGCTGGTCAAAATACTTTGGATGTCGATGCATTACCCATTGACTAATCATTACCGTTGTGCCTTCAGGGATTGAGTAATCGCCGATGGTGGCATCTTGGGCGGCTTCGCGCCCAAACATGGCGACGGGAGGATAAAGACGCATCGATTCTTTAATTATTTGGTCGGTATAGCGCAAGCTTTTAATATCGGCTACAGTTGGCAACCTGCCTGCCAAAACTTGTTTTAATTCTGCTTGCAATTTCTCTTTTACTTCGGGATGTTGAGCTAACAGCATCCACGTCCAACTAAGGGCATTAGCGGTAGTTTCGTGACCTGCTAACATCAGGGTTGCGACTTCATCGCGCAACAGTTTATCATCCATTTGTTGACCAGTTTCTTCATCGCGGGCTTCGATTAGCATTGACAGCAGATCGTTGGTTTTTTCGCTGCGGTTGCGACTGGTGCGGATGAGGTTGTAAATTGCTTCGTCCATTTGGGCGATCGCATTCCGATAGCGAATATTTTCTGGTCTGGGAAACCATTCCCACACGAGGAAATTTTGCCTGCGCTTGCTCTCAAACCAATGCATCGCCACATCTAAAGCATTCGCGACGACTTGAGCTTCTCCATTATCCACATCGGCGTTGAAAATACACTTCATCACAATTTGCAAGGTCAGGCGCATCATATCTGCGTGAACATCCCGGACTTCGCCATCTTTCCAGTTTTGCAACATCCTAGAGGCGTATTCCACCATAATTTCGCCATAACCATTAATCCGCTTTTGCTGAAACACTGGTTGAGCAAGACGACGCTGCCAAAACCAAGATTCTCCCTCAGCAGTTAACAACCCTTCACCTAAAAGCGTTTTTAAGACGCGAAAGCCCCTACTTTTAATAAAAGTGTCCCGCTCTTTTAGCACTTCTTCAATGTAGTCAGGATTAAATAATAAGCAAACAGGTGTCAGTCCCAAACGCAAAGGTACAATATCGCCATAATCGCGACACCGCTCGAGAAATCCTAACGGATCTTGTCCCAGTTCTAGCAAATTACCAACAATTGAGTTACCCTCTGGGCCTGGTAGTTCAAACACATTCTGAGTCATAGGGAAAAGCCTCCGCTACCAACTGCTTTAAGCAAATTTAATTGCAGATTGAGTTGAAGTCGTCATCACAAAGAAAGATTTTGCCGCAGGAATTTTTGTCAAATGACTTATGGGATACATCAATTCCCTATTGCTGTACTAGAGTGGTTTCTGAGAAGCAATTTAAGAACCAGTAAATTTAGTAAACTAATATTGAGAATGTTCTATATTTAACAAGGCTCAAGGGAAGGAACTGGACGCAAGCAACTGAGAAATTGTCAAGAATTACCGCTAAAAAAGGGTTTGTGGACTTGTAAAACACTCCAAGGGGTAGATATAAAAGCTGAGAAACTGCGTATAAGCTTAAGTAATAGCCCCAAAG
>DNGG01000331.1:2710-5796 GCA_003486675.1 Cyanobacteria bacterium UBA11372 | reverse complement strand
AATACTGAACAAATCCAGTAAAGCTGCTGCGACGCAAACCTGTATTTCTTGTGGGATGGGCATCCTGCCCGTCCCTATTTTAGGTGCAAGATGGTTTATCCTTCACAAAGCAATGATTAATCGCAATTCTCTAGAAAATGACCTCAATCGCTGGCATAATTTTATCCGCATGTCGCCGAACGATCCAAAGGGTTACGTTCAGCGGGGAATGGTGCGATTTAAACTCGCCCAAATTAACGAATCGATTGAAGATTTTGACACGGCTGAACAATTAGATGGGCGTCTGACTCCTTATCTATGGCAGCGGGGTTTATCTTATTATTATGCTGGCAGGTTTGAAGAAGGTGCGAAGCAATTTGAGATCGATTTAACTGTCAATGCTCAAGATGTGGAGGAAACTGTCTGGCGGTATTTGTGTCAAGCGCGTTTGTTGGGGGCGAGTGAAGCGAGAAAACTGTTGCTGGTGGTTAAAAATGACCCGCGTTTGGTGATGCGCCAAGTGTATGAATTGTTTGCGGGAAATTGTACTGTCGATGATGTGCTGGTGGCGGGGAAAAAGGAAGGAAAGCGAGGTAATTTTTACAGCCATCTTTATTTGGGGTTGTATTATGAAGCCCTGTCGAATGCTGAGTTAGCGAAGGAGTATATTGTTGCGGCTGCTGCTCTGTATCCTTTGGATGATTATATGTGGTATTTGGCTTGCGTACACCAAGTGTTGCGAGGATGGGGGTAATACCAATTTCCCTTGAAAATGCCACACATGAGTAGGGGCGGTACCCCCGTGTCCGCCCCCTATATGTAGTGCGTTGACGGGTAAACCGTATAAATTGTGTAGTAGCCGAGGCGGAGCCTCTAGATTTTCGTTCCCAGGTTGAACCTGGGAACGAGTGTAAGGCGGTAGCGTCGGTTGTGTAAAAAATAATTTTTACCCCCCTCTCCTTAGTAGGAGAGGGGGGCAGGGGGGTGAGGTCGATTAAAATTCTTCGCGTGCGGATTGGACTCTGGATTTGGCTTTATTCGCACTGCGTTTGAGTGCTTGGAGGCGCGCTTCGTATTTGCTGCGTTGGCGTTTGCTGGGAGTTTGTTCGATTAAGGTTTTCAAGGCGCTACCGAGACTTTTGTAGGCGTTGGGAAGAGTGTAACCGAAACGGGTGGCGAGCGCGATCGCTTTCTCATCGGCTTCGTAGGCTTCTTTTATGGTGCGATCGCCGTTATTCTTCTGATATAGTCTCCAACCCGATACGCCGCACAGCGCCAGCGCCAACACCAACAGCAAACCATCTTGTACCCAAAGTTCGCCCACCGCGCCGCCTAAACCAATCGCCAGCGCCGCCATTTCCCAACCGTCTCTGGGAATTGTGTCGTTCTGAATCCGGGCGACTTCGTGCCAAAATATCAGGTTACGCTGATCGATCGCTAATTGATCCCACTTTGGCAAGTCTATTTGAATCTCCACCGAGTCTTTGCCAATTTCTTCGCAGCGTATCAGGGGTGGATTAACCTCCGTCGAGCCTTCTACCATAACCCAACTCTGCAACTCTGGCGGTAGCAGGCTTTTCAAACGCCGGAGTTCGCTCATTTCAGCTCTAGCAGAGGAGGTTGCATAGGATGCCATAAGTCCAGCCCTAGTAAGTCAGCGGCAAATAAAATGTTTATCGATTCTAATGCTATGATATCTCGGCCTGCATGGAAGATCGCCGCGTAGGGACACGGCGGCAGAAAAACTTTGAGCCATAAAGCAAAACTTACTGATGCCGTGTCCCTACAATGTTGTGTTGCTCACACCTCCGGTTCAATCCCCGCCGCACGCAACTGCGCCGCTAATCTTTCGGCGCGAAGGCGTTCCTGTTCGGCGCGAAGTCGTTCCTGTTGTACTAACTCGGTTCCCCACAACAACATTTGTCCTGTTTCATCCCACCAGCGCAACCAAAATCCCGTCCTATTTGCCTTGTTTCCCTGCCAAACACCTAAATATAAACCCATCTGACTCACCCAGTAACGATTATTCTCATCA
The DNA here is from genome assembly GCA_003486675.1 of Cyanobacteria bacterium UBA11372. Classification (GTDB taxonomy): domain Bacteria; phylum Cyanobacteriota; class Cyanobacteriia; order Cyanobacteriales; family Aerosakkonemataceae; genus Microseira. Next base: position 3,782 of record DNGG01000331.1, on the reverse strand, counting down.
GCTGGTTGCAGTTGATATCTACCGCCGTCATCTAATTGATAGAATTCCAGCCAACCTGCATCTGGCTCAAAGATGGCGTAGTTCGGTACTTGCAAGATGCGCTCGTAGTAATACCATTTTCCTGGGGGATACTTGGATTTAATCGAATATTCGCCACCTTCTGTTTCTGACAAAAATTCCATCACAATTGCTGGAACTTCACCTTGTAAATTAGGTGTATAGCTGCGACGATTTTGGTTGGGAGGATTTGTCGGCAATACAGATAGCACGTAGAACCAATCCGGCGCTTTGACTACGGATTTTTCATCCACATTGGCACAAAGACCAAAATTAGTCCCGACTAACATCGATTCGCTGAGTCTCCCTGACAGTTCTAGGGATTCGGTGAGAGCAGCAGCTAGGAGGGGCTGGTTAATATTGTCCACTGGTTCGTCATCCAATACAAAATCATCGGGTAATTTCTCCCAAGTAATCTTTATTTTTGTTGTATCAACGGTCATAACGCATTTTCTCCCAAATTTTTATAACCTTTTCTATAAAAACAGCGAGCCAATTGGTTCGCTGTTTTTAACCTAAAATCGATTTAGATATTATATCACACCATGCCGGTTATGCGGTGCGTCGAAATCAATCAAAGGCCCTTTGGGAACAATCCGGGTAGGATTGATTTTGTCGTGGCTTTTGTAATAGTGGCGTTTGATGTGGTCGAGGTTGCAGGTTTCTTTGACGCCGGGAAGTTGGTAAAGTTCTTTCAGATAATTCCACAGATTGGCATAATCCCAAAGATGGCGGAGGTTGCATTTAAAGTGACCGTAATAGACGGCATCGAAACGCAACAGAGTTGTGAACATACACACATCGGCTTCAGTAATTCGCTCTCCGCATAGATAGCGCTGCTTACCCAACACTTCATCCCAATAATCGAGGGCGTTGAATAAATCGGTTAAACCTTCCTCGTATGCGATCTGAGTTGTAGCGAATCCGGCTCTGTAGACACCATTATTAATCGGTTGATAAATCGCGTCGATAGTTTGGTCAATCGCCTCGCGCAATTCATCTGGATAAAAGTTGG
>DNGG01000331.1:1012-2586 GCA_003486675.1 Cyanobacteria bacterium UBA11372 | reverse complement strand
GCGAATCCGGCTCTGTAGACACCATTATTAATCGGTTGATAAATCGCGTCGATAGTTTGGTCAATCGCCTCGCGCAATTCATCTGGATAAAAGTTGGTATCTGACTTAGCGATGCCCTCAAATTGGGTATCGAATATGCGAATAATTTCGCGGGATTCGTTATTGACGATGGTGCCGGTTTGTTTATCCCAAAGTACCGGAACCGTTACCCGCCCCGAATAATTTGCATCTGCCTTCAGATAGATTTCCCAAAGATAACTCGCATGATTGATCGAATCGGGAATGCAACCGGGTTCATCGGAGAATACCCAGCCATTATCATAGATTTCGGGATGCACAACTGAAAGAGCGATCGCATCTTCTAAACCCTTCAATTTCCGCATAATTGCCGTGCGGTGCGCCCACGGACAAGCCCAGGAAATATAAAGATGGTAGCGCCCGGATTCGGCTTTAAAACCGCTGGAATTATCGGCTGTAATCTGGTTGCGAAAAGTAGTCGAGGGGCGAATAAATTTGCCTTGGGCATCTTCTTGAGTGCGTGATGATACCCACTTGCCATCCGCGAGTAGACCTAAACCCACGATCGCTCTCCTTAGTTGTGATGACCGATCGATCGTAGCGGCAATTCCAGCTGATGCCGATGAGTCACGTCTCATATCATGTCCGTTTGTATCGGTTGCGTAAGCAAAGGAAGGGTTTATTTATTCTTGGTGCTGCTGGCAACGCTCTCTCGTAAAACCCGCCCCTATAGCACTAAAAACTATACACAAGCGTTGCGGCTGTTCTGGAGGCAATTAGCAATTAGCCATGAGCAATTAGCTATTGGATGCGATCGCCCTCAACCCATTAAGTTTTGTAAAACTAGCCAAATTTAGCGGCAAACTGTAAATTACAATACAGAATACCAAGTAAATCTTGAGATCGCTCCCGGCTGTATAGGCACTTCTACTTAAATTAGATCTGCCTTCGACGGGTAGCAAGCCACGGAATTGTCAGCAATTAAGTAGCGCTCAAAGGCGCTATCACCTTCCGCTTTGTTGCGAAAGGCCAAGTTTTTGTTGGAAGTAGGTTGCAACCTACCTCCAGCTACCGTCCCGCATGACCAATCGAATACGCAATGAGGAGATAAAAATGTCCAAGATTGTGAATAAATTAATCCACCAAGTTACCCAGGCTCGCAAGCTGGGACAGCAGATTCTAGAAATCAGCGGTTTTAAATCTGAAGGCATCATTTATACCTATGCAACTGCTGACGTTTTAGTCATCAATTGTAAGGACTATGAAACCATTTGGAAGTTTGAGGAAGGGCAGATTAAATTGCAGGAAACCCTTAAACTGTTAAAATCTTCTATCCATACTATCTCGATCGAAAAATCTGGAAATCCCGTTTATTCTTGGTAAGAATTCGGCAACACTTTAAAATAGTGACTTTGCGAAAAAATCAGATAGATGAGGGGAGAAATCGGGTATTTCTATGACTATAGCGGTTTGCGACTTCATAGAATACAGTTTATTTTGCATCAGTTCATAGTCCGCGTAGGCGGCCTTTGTTTGTATAGCGGCACCCTTAAGGG
>DNGG01000331.1:0-799 GCA_003486675.1 Cyanobacteria bacterium UBA11372 | reverse complement strand
GTGCCGCTATACAAACGAAGCCACCAAGGCTGTAGTTCAACAAGTTGCAAACTGCTATAAAACGACTTGATTAACGCACCCTACTAGATTTACAATCTTTGATTTAAAAGCCCCCCAAGGCATCGGGGGGTTTGGGGGGATCGGTTTCCTAGAAAAACCCGGTTTGTTGTAACATGGCAGAGTCAGTGTTTAATGAGTGTCAAAGAACATCAGTTGCGTTTCAACCGCATTCAGATAATCTTCATCTTGTAAAGCGCTGGCTGGAAGTCGGTTATTTTTAATCGCGCTTTGAACTAGATCGCGGGCGTTAATGCTGCCTCCATGATAAGCGGCAAGAAAAGCGCCGTAACTGGGAATGCCTTGTTCTTGGAAGTAGCCTTGATAAGCTAAACCAACCAGATTGAAAGGCTGGAGCATATAGCTAGAACTAGCAATTCTGTCTCTCATGTTAGAGTTAACAGCCATTGTCTCGGCTTTAACAGTCGGTGCAGTAGCAGCAGAGAGTAGTACGACGGATAAACCAGCTAGAATAAAACGTTTCATGATGCAATCTCCTGGATGGGAAAAAGTTAAGCTATTGCTTTGCTTATTTACTAGGATGATTGACCATAATGAAGTTACGCTGATTGCTAGCTTAAATTTAGCTGAGAAGTTGATTAAAAGACTGAGTTTAGGCTGGGAGTGGTAATTGGTAATTGGTAATTGCTCATTGCTAATTGCTAATTGCTAATTGCTAATTGCTAATTGCTAATTGCTCATGGGAAGATTTTACATATCCATTAACCATTAGCCATTAACC
>DNGG01000177.1 GCA_003486675.1 Cyanobacteria bacterium UBA11372 | reverse complement strand
TGCCGTGTCCCTACGCAAAAACTATGTCAGATTTTTTATTATGGGCAATTCAACGGACATCATATTAGGTATTTATAGAGAATTGCATCTGTATGAGGTACACCGAAGGAATGCAATAGCGGCAGCATTAATGCTGCCGCTATACAAACGAAGCGAAAACGCTGTACCTCATCCACTTGCAATCCGCTGTAAAACTTCCTAAATGCCTTGGCGGTTGCTGTGCTTTACAACTCGGTGGGTTGGGGATACATTGGGTAGGTAGAGTCTGCTTTTACACCTGGCTATGAATTACTGCGTTACCCCTGGATGTCTCAATCCCCAAAACCCGGATAACGCTCAATTTTGCCACAGTTGTGGTGCTAAGCTATTGCTCCTAGAACGATATCGTCCGCTTCAACCGATTGGTAGGGGGGGATTTGGCAGAACTTTTTTGGGCGTGGACGAACAGATTCCTTCTAAACCTCGCTGCGCGATCAAGCAACTTTATCTTCAAGCTCAAGGCAGTTTAGCTTTAAAAAAAGCGACTCAATTATTCCACCAGGAAGCGCAGCGTTTGGATGAATTGGGGCAGCATCCTCAAATTCCTACGCTGTTGGCTCACTTTGAGCAGCAAAAGCAACTTTATTTGGTACAAGAATTTATTCAGGGACAAACTCTAGAACGCGAATTGCACAAAGGGAATTTCAACGAAACCCAGATTTTGGAACTGCTGCAAGGTGTATTGCCCGTTCTCAAATTTATTCACGATCGCAAGATACTTCACCGCGATCTTAAACCAGGCAATATGATGCGGCGCAGTCAAGATGGCAAAATCGTTCTGATCGATTTTGGCGTTGCTCGTCAGATTACTGACTCGGCTTTATTTCACACGGGGACAGTTATAGGCACTCCCGGATATATGTCGCCCGAACAAGAAAAGGGGAAAGCTTTACCTGCTAGCGATCTCTACAGTTTGGGAGTGACTTGTATTCAGTTGCTGACTGGGGTGTCTCCGTTTGAGTTGTTTGATTTTTCCAGTCATCGTTGGGTTTGGCGCGATTTTTTGCTTAGCGGTACGACGGTGAGCGATCGCTTAGCCCATATCCTAGATAAATTACTGCAACATCCCCTCAACTTGCGTTACAAATCTGCCGAAGAAGTCTTGCAAGCACTGACGCTATCGCCAGCCGCACAGAAGAAACCATTACCGCCACCCAAGGAAACTAACCCGATAGCCAACCTCTGGCGGCGATATGCGGCTAAACCCGAAGGAGATGTTTTAAATTCCGCCGTCGGGGTTGATTATACGCACTTACAGCATCTACTCGCCGCCGGTAGATGGCAACAAGCAGATGAAGAAACTTGGGCGCGGATGTGCGAAGCGCTGGACAAATCACCCCGCAGTTATATTCAAACCAGCGAGATCGATAAATTTCCAGGCGTTGATTTGCAAACAATTAATCAACTCTGGGTAAAGTACAGCGAGGGGCGCTTTGGCTTCACTGTGCAAAAGCAAATCTACGATCGCGTCGAACAAGACTTTGGCAAGTTCTGCGCTAACATCGGTTGGCTACCCTACAAACAATTCCGTTCTTTCTTGCAATTTCGCGATTCTGCCCCACTCGGACACCTGCCTTCCTGGATTTGGGCGAGTGGTACTCAATTGTCGCGTCACGCGGCGGCGCTAAAAGCCAAGCTGGAAGCTTGTCAAATCCTTTAACCACAGCACTTATAGAAAAATTTTCCTATTTTCTTATTGTGAATTTATCGCAATTTATTCGCCCGCTTAGCAGTTGCTATGCCATTAATTGATAGCCAGGTGCAGCGCTCGCTTAAGGTTTTGTTAATTATTGAAAATGAATCCTTTTAAGCTGCCGACTGGATGTTGACGCCAAAAAAAAGAGTGATAAAGTTAAAGAAATTGAGCCGGGAACTTCTAATAACAAGGGAAAAACCATGTCGCAAACACAGGGTATACTACGCTCGATTGACAGGGTGTATGACAATCCGGTTTTATTCGACCACTCGGTAACAACACCTGTCTGTGAAGGGTTCAATATTGCGCTAGCTAGTTTTCAGGCACTTTACCTGCAATATCAGAAGCATCACTTTGTGGTAGAAGGGTCTGAATTTTACTCGCTGCACAAATTTTTTGAAGAAGGCTACGGAGAAGTACAAGGACACGTTCACGAAATTGGCGAACGGATGAACGGGTTAGGTGGCGTCCCCGCAGCTAGCTTTACCAAACTAGCCGAATTGTGCTGCTTTACACCAGAATCCGATGGGGTTTATTCTTGTCGGGAAATGGTACAGCACGACTTGGAAGCCGAACAAGCGATTATTCAGCTAATTCGCCGCCAAGCAGCACAAGCAGAAAGTTTAGGCGATCGCGCAACTCGCTATCTGTATGAAAAAATCCTGATGGAAACCGAAGATCGCGCGTTTCACCTCGCTCACTTCCTCGCCCACGATAGTCTAACCCTCGGCTTTGTCCAAGCTTCTAGCAACTAAACAAGTCAACAATTGACACTCTTAAAGAAACCCGGTTTTTTAGAAAAACCGGGTTTCTCCGTTTCTCAGTAGGTTGGGTTGAGGTACGAAACCCAACTTTTGCATCTGTGTGCTTCACTCAACCCAACCGACAAAGAAATAGCTGCTTCGTGCCTCTCTTAAGATAGAGATACTGCAATTACTAACTCTATCTCCAGAGCCAAGATTCACTTGAAAGCCTGCGTTAAGCTACCAAAGTAGGTCAAGCTGGATACAAACTATCCAATTCGGTAGCTTTTTCAGTTTTAAGGCACGAGGTTATTCATTTATGTTGTTTCACAAAAAACAATTAATGCATTCGGTAGATATCGTCGAACCGAACCCCCGTTTTGCTCAACTTTTGCTAGAACAGTTTGGTGGAGCGACGGGAGAATTAACCGCAGCATTACAATATTGGGTGCAGTCTTTCCATTGCGAAAATGCTGGGATTCGGGACATGCTCCAAGATATCGCTATCGAAGAATTTAGCCATTTAGAAGTAGTTGGCAGGCTGATCGAACAACACACCAAAAACGTCGATCAAACCGACGCTTATAGAAGCACTTTGTTTGCCGTTCGCGGTATGGGGCCGCATTTTTTAGATAGTCAAGGCGTTGCCTGGACTGCTTCTTACATCAACGAAGGCGGCGATGTAGTGCGCGATTTGCGCGCCAATGTTGCCGCTGAAGCCGGAGCGCGTCAAACTTATGAAGAGTTGATTAAAATGGCTCCGGATAAAGGCACCAAAGATGCGCTGGTGTTTCTGCTGACGCGGGAAATTTCCCATACCCAAATGTTTATGAAAGGTCTGGAGTCCTTGGGTAAGCTAACCGACCCCTTCTTTGGTAATATTCAGCCAGATCAAACCGTCGATCTTTACTTTAATTTGTCTCAAGGCGGTAAAGAGGAAGCAATTACACCCAATACCTCTGGTAAGGACGAACGCGGACCTTGGAATGAGGAACCGACGTTCAAATATATTGCTCAACCTTTAGCAGAGCGTTAGCAATAAAACAATGAACTACCCCGACCTGCTAAGCGGAGGTCGGGGTATCTGCATCCCCGACAGCAGGCTGAGATTTTTGACGCTTCCTCTGGGCTAGTTGCTTCATCCCTCCACAACTCTTGCGAGCCGTAGGTGATGAAGTAGAGCTAGAACCATCATCGTCTACGAGACTGGTTCTAGGGTCCCGGCAGAGTACCCTTGACCCAGTAGAGGCAGACTTCAGCAGAGGCAATATCTCTATCCTGTTGATAACCGCAATTACTGCATTGATGAACGCGCTCATCCAAGGTTTTAGGATGTTGATTGCCGCATTTAGGACAAGTTTGAGAAGGTTTAACCTTCTTGGTGGGAACTTCAATAAACTGTCCTCCACCTTCTTCTACCTTGTATTTAATTGCCGACTTCAACATCCCAAAGCCAACATCAAGAATAGATTTATTCAGTCCAGCTTTTTGTTTTCTGCGCTTTCCTTTCTTGGCTTTACGGGTCATGTTCTTAACTTCTAGCTTTTCGGTCGCTACCAGCGAATTACACGCAGCGATTTGTGTAGCGACTTGATGAAGCCAATTTTGGCGTTGATTAGCAACTTTACGAGTAAGTTTCCCAACTCGACTAGATGCTTTCTTCCATCTTCTAGAAGCCTTGACTTTTGATTTACGGTTAGGCGCTCTTCTTCGGCGTTTAGATTTAGAAACCTGTTTGATTCGGGCTTCTGCATGACGCAGAAATAATGGCGCTTCTACCAATTGGTGATGCTCGCCATCGGTAATAGCTAATGCCGATTTACAACCAATGTCGATTCCCACAGCACCCATTCCTAGTTCTCGTTGAATGCTAGGAATGTCTACTGCGATTGAGGCATACCATTTACCGTTCCGATAGACAATCGTGCAAGTTGTTGGTCTACCCCAGTTTCTCGCCTGACCGCGCATCTGAACTTGAATATCCAAGTCAGTTAGTTCCAGGTACCCATTAATACCTGTGGTATGCGCTTTAAACCCTTGCCGACTATCGGGATATGTCCATCCGCTATAGTGTCGAATTGATTTGAATCTGGGGTATTTTCCTAAACCTTGGAAGAATCGTTGATAGGCAAAATCTACCCGTTTGAGCGTGGCTTGCAAGCTGCCAGCGTTGAGCAACTTATACTCTGTCCATACTTCCTTGAAAGCTGGCAGGCTGCCCTGTTGCTGGTAATAATCAACTTTGTTTCCAAACTTTTGGTATTGAGTTTTACGGTTAGCTAGTGCCGAGTTATAGAGTTCTTTGTGCATAGCCCTAGCCCATCGCAGCTTTTGTTCCTGCGAGTTGGTGGGATAGAGGCGAAAAGTCACTCGTCTGGTAGGCATTGACTAATCGTAAACTGTAGATAAATGATACCAAGGCATTTGGAAAAATCAAAGGCCGAAGAGCCTTCCATTTTTCCCGCTTACCGCCCCTCCTTACTTCGTTGAAGGAGGGGACACACGCGGTTACGTTGTAGGGACAAGGCATCAGATAAATTTTGAGTACGGCGACAAAACTTTCTCCTGCCGTGCCCCTACCCCTTGCAATCCGCGATCAAGGGCACGGCAGGAGAACAAGTTTGAAATGTAGGAAAAACTTACGGATGCCGTGCCCCTACTCAGCAACGCCCGTTATTTTTCAGGCGGGTAGCCCAATCAAAAGCGCCATCGGGGATTTGACCCATTTGGCGCTTTTTGATTAAAATATTCAAAAGATGGCAATTTAGAAGTAATTGATACAAAATTATTTTTTGTCCAACGCTAGGGTGTTATTGAGATAAACTTGCAACCGAAATTCACTGACAGAATCTTGAAATCGCCATCTGCCTATATACTGGTATCCCACGGCAGTCGCGACCCTCGGCCTCAAGCGGAGGTCGATAAGTTGGCTTCTTTGGTATCCCAGAAGTTGGGAAGTGGCAACTCGGTGGGGACGGCTTGCCTAGAACTGGCTCCCCTGCCTTTACACGGGCAAATTGAAGCATTTGGCTCTCGGGCGATCGCATCCCAATTTCACCGCCTCCAAATCGTACCTCTGTTTCTCTTACCAGGGGTGCATGTGATGGAAGATATCCCCTCAGAGGTGGATATCGCCAGATCTAAGTTAGATTTGCCCATCGAGATTCGGCCTCATTTGGGGATTCATCCCGATTTGGGACGGTTGTTTGCCAATCAATTATCTTCAGATGATGCCGAGGGGAAGATTTTGCTATCCCACGGTAGTCGTCGCCCCCAGGGTAACCAGCCGGTGGAGGCGTTGGCTGCTTGTTTGGGCGCGCTTCCGGCATATTGGTCTATACCTCCGAGTTTGGAGTCGCGGGTGAAGGAGTTAGCTATTGCTGGTAAGAAAAAGATCTGCATCATTCCTTACTTTTTGTTTCCTGGTGGAATCTCGGATGCGATCGCCAGAGCTGTTGATATAATCTCCCAAGAATTACCGGCTGTAAATTTCAGGATGAGGGCGCCTATCGGTGCAAGTACTGAGTTGGCTGATTTGATTTTAGATCTGGTTAAAGAATGAACCCCGAAGAGACGAAGGACACGAAGAAAGAGGAAAGAAGGTGCGTGGGTAAGGTTTATCTGGTGGGTGCCGGACCTGGCGATCCGGGTTTGATGACGCTTAAGGGAAAGGGGCTTTTGGCTTGTGCGGATGTGGTGATTTACGATGCTTTGGTGAGTCCGGAAGTTTTGGCGATGATTAATCCGCAGGCTGAAAAAATCGATGCGGGTAAGCGTCGCGGGCGTCACTCGTTGGTGCAGGAAGAAACTACTCAGTTATTGATTGATAAGGCGCAGACGCAAGCTATTGTGGTGCGGTTAAAAGGTGGCGATCCGTTTATTTTTGGTCGCGGCGGCGAGGAAATGGAAGATTTGGTCGCTGCGGGTGTGCCGGTGGAGGTGGTGCCAGGGATTACTTCGGGGATTGCCGCGCCTGCCTATGCTGGTATTCCTTTGACCCATCGGGGGTATAGTTCGTCAGTAACTTTTGTTACAGGGCATGACTCTGCGGGTAAGTATCGTCCGGCGGTGAATTGGAATGCGATCGCACACGGTTCGGAAACGATTGTAATTTATATGGGGATTCACAATTTACCCTATATTACGGAACAACTCCTGGCTGCTGGGTTGAGTGGGGAAACGCCTGTGGCGTTGGTGCGTTGGGGTACTCGACCAGAACAAGAAGAGTTGTTGGGGACTTTGGGAAATATGGTGGCGCAAGTTGAGGCGACGGGGTTCGGTGCGCCAGCGATCGCTGTGATTGGAAACGTCGTAAATTTGCACCCTATTCTATCGGGTTGTCGTCCTTGATCGAGAAACCCGGTTTCTTTAACCATACCTGGATTTGCTAAAATTCGGGTAGTTTCATATTTTCATTAAAACAGGTTTTCTTGAGAATAAGCGACCTGTTTTTTTTTGACAACTATCGGTCAAAGCGTAAGGCTTTGACCGATAGTTGTCACCCCGTCAGCAGAGCAGGAATATGGGACCAATAAGATGGTGCCATTTTGGCTAATTTCCAGAAAATGTGCCATTTTGGCATTTACTTCCACGGTTAACGATTTACAGTTACACATAATAGATTAGCATCCTATGTATTGTAAGAGAAATCAATGATGTAGGAAATCTAACTATCGCTTGTTATTGCTCATAAACTGCATAGAGGTTCTTTATGTCTGATCCATCACTATCTCACTTGTTGAACATCGGTCATGATTTGTTGATTGATGACGAAAGTTATTTGCACTACTTGAGCGAGGAAGAACTTGGAAGCATTTCTGGTGGAGGTATGCTGAAAACGACAGGTCCTGCGACTACCGCGATTAATTGCACAGTTTGCCCCCCAACCAAGACTATAGTTGTAACCACTGCAATTAGTTGTACTTGCGATCCAGGTCCAAAACCCACACCGCCACTACCCACGCCACCTGTGGTAATTGATCCTTGTCCGCAACCGATGACCACCGCATGGTTTTGCACTCTTTACTAACGGGTGAGAACTGTGGGAAAATTCCTTCCTGATATAGAGGAGGGGATTGAACTTCAGCCCTGCCCAGAACTGACCGATGAAAGGGGGATGAATGACCTTCGTGTTGAGCGTCCAGAAAGTGGTGGACTATTTGGCAGCGTGCAACCTTTGTGACGTTGTCGATCGCTCATCTATCCACATTCAACCATTACCTGCCAAGAACTTCAATTTGTTGGTCACTTTACCCGAGGATCGGCACCTCTTGGTAAAGCAGGAGCGATTAAACCAACCGGGGAAAACCGCCGGAGAATTCCTCAATGAATGGCAGGTTCACATCCTCGTCCAGAGCTTTACTGCACTCGATCGCATTCGTCTTTGGCTATCAGAAGTGCTGCATTTTGATGCGGTCAATTCGATCGTTGTGATGCGCTATCTCCCGGATTATCAAAATCTGTTGACAGTGTTTGATCAACAGGATTCTTCTTCCATCTCCCTCATGATTGCGGTGGGTGAACGGTTAGCCACACTGCATCGACTCACCTGGAATCAGTCTGCCTATTCAGAGTTTCTAAATCGTTCCGTTCCTGCGGTTCATCAGGTGATTGGCACCACTCGCATTCTCGGGCGCATCACGCCTGAAGTTTTTGGGAAAGCGCCTCCTGCGGGTATCAAGTTTCTGTCACTTTGTCAGCGATATACAAGTTTGACCGAGGCCATTACCGAACTGGTGACGACGTTTACTCCCTGTTGCTTGACGCACAATGACTTCAAACTTAATAATATTTTGGTTCACAATCATTGGCAAGAAATAGGCTTACAGTCTGATGTTGCCCTGAGATTCATTGATTGGGAACGCGCCGCTTGGGGCGATCCCAGTGCGGATCTCGGATTTGCGATCGCAAATATTATAGAGTTTTGGTTGCAGAGTTTAATCGTCCATCCTGCGATCGCGATTGAAGATTCTCTGCGGATGGCAATGGTGCCGTTAGACGACTTACAACCTGCGATCGCCGCGTTTATAGATGCCTATCTTCACGAATTTCCAGATGTTGTGGAACTCGAGCCGCGATTTCTCAAGAAAGTGGTGCAATTTGTGGGCATTGCGTTGCTGCATCACATCCAGGCAGACATCCAATACAATAAGTCTTTCAATAACACAGGAATTTGTAGCCTCCAGGTTGCGAAAAAGTTGCTGTGTCATCCTGAGCTATCCATGCCGACGCTCATGGGTAGGACTCAAGCAGACGCTTAATTAATTAAAGAATAGAGGATGCAAAATCTGATTAAGGATTTGCATAATAAAACTACCAACTTGTTAGTCAATTATTACAAAGTAATCTTCTTGCCAACTTTTGATTCGAGCCAAATGGTAATCAAAAACCCTGGTGGCAAGCACCGCAGAATTAACAGCAAGTCGGTGAGCCAAATGCTTACCCTTTCTCATTACCGATTTGAACAACATCTGAAGCAAGCCGCATTAAGAAAAGGTGTTTTAGTCGTACTTTGCAACGAATCTTACACCTCTAAAACTTGTGGTAATTGTGGTCATGTTCACTATAAATTAGGCGGCAACAAAATTTTTAAATGCCCGTGTTGTGGAACTCAAATGAGCCGCGATGTAAACGGCGCACGTAATATTTTATTGCGTGCTTTGCAAGCAACTGCCTTCACCGTGACGCATGATTCTATCGTGCTTTCCGATTCGTCGGAATTGACGGATGCCATAGTTAATCACATTTGAGCGTTTTGATTAGCTTAAAAGTTGCACTTAATGCAAGTTAGATCTGTTGTAGTTTAAACCTATGATGCAACCCGTTCCTTTTTCCGCTCTCTCGTCCAATCTGCAAGATGCCCTCCAGCATTTGGTGGAAAACATCCACATTGAGTCCGCCTTCTGCATCCACCATCCTGATTATGGCAAAGTGGAACTGGTTGGAGGCGTTGCAGAAAGGTTTCAGCAACTGCCACAGACCTTGCAAGATCAATATCTGATCCTACAACTGCAAAACTTAATCTACTCCGTATATTACAACGGTTTAATTAATAATTCCCAGAATAGCTCAAAGCCGGATTCCGAAACACTTATTCAACGCTATCAAGATTTAGAGAACAATACCTTACTTGGAGTCGATACTCAGTTTTACGATCGCTTGCATCAACACAATACCGGGATTGGCTACTTTGATCCAGGTTGGGCAGTAATGGGTTGGGAAGATGCCCAGACGCTGATTGTGAAAAAGAGAGACATTACGCTGCACGTTGATCCGGAGCGATATTTGCACCCTGAAAGTCGAGCAGGCATCTTAGCCGTTACAGAACTGGTTCCCGAAAAATATGCAGTTCCAGTCTTGATGCCTAAAAATCGCGTGCAAAATGGATTTTATATAGCAGTGGGCAATGCAGGAATGCAGCAGACGAATGGCAGTTCAGGCATCGTCAGAATTTACTTTAATATCACTGGTGAGGGCGCAGTTATGTTAATGCAGCAGTTAACAAAAAACCTGAATCAGCAAATGATACCCTTCAGCTTCAAGGTTTTGTACAATCCCTCGGATTACAAGCGTTATGATGCCGGAGTCCTCTACTTCCATCAGAGGGACTATGGGGCGATTTGGTCTATCTTGCAGTCCATTGATGCTGCAACTAGATCGCAGTTTCGTTCACCAGTTCCCCTATTTACAAAACCATTAGCCCCTGGATTGGGATTGGCAGAAGAACCCGATCGCAAGTTTGCTGGAGAAGAGAGTTTTGGGATGCATCGGTGTCGAGCGATCGCCCAGGGTTTATTAGCTGCCCATCGGCAGGCAGAGGCATCTCCCCAGCACCGATTGCAAAGGATTCTGCAACAGTTTGCCGAGAGCGGGGTGGATCTGCGCTATCCCTATTTGAACTCAGGTTCAATCGATCGGTACTAAGAAGGGCATTTTCAGTTCTTGCGGCGGAAAGATCCTAGAAACCGGGTTTCTTGGTACGATTTCTCGTTGCCATAAACGATTGTTCATAGAAACCCGGTTTCTTTGCGGTAGGTTGTGTTTGATTTAACCAGCCAGAACTAAGAATCGAAAAGCGATCGCCAGCTGTAAAATTAGTAAAATCAACAGCAGAGCGATCGCCCGCATCATCTAAAAAACGTTTCAATTACCGCCAGATTGAACGGATTTATTGGTTTGGTTGGAGTGTTGCGGTATCAATTCCCACTTACCATCCGCACCTTTTTCATAGCCGCGCTTAACGCTATTCCAAGCAACATCAAGAGCGCCTTCTTGACTCATTCCGTCTTCTTGGGCGCTCTTAAATGCAGCCATGAAAATATTTTGCGCGCCTTCAGGCATGTCTTTGACTTCAGCAGGCATTTCGTTCATTTGTTCGGTCGGCATAAACCTACTCCCGTAATTTAGTTCTAGGTTCATGCTAGATA
>DNGG01000561.1 GCA_003486675.1 Cyanobacteria bacterium UBA11372 | reverse complement strand
CTTATATCATTTCCAGTTGCATCGGAATTACCACCTGTATGAGCAATTAGCAATTAGCAATTAGCAATTAGCAATTAGCAATTAGCAATTAGCAATGAACGAGGAACAAAATTATGGACTTATACAATTTTCATCGGCAACCACATTTCAGCCTTGAGGGGCAATTTTTAGGTTTTATCCGGGAGTCGGGAGGTAAACTCAAATACTTGCGAGTCGCGGTTGGCTCTAATGAGCTAACAATTAAACTTTCTAAGGAATCCCGCACCAGTTTAAACCAAGTTTTAATGCCGGGTGACTGGATTCAAATCTTTGGCGAAACCAAGCTAAAGAAATGTAAAGATGAACCTAAGTTTAAAGCTTATCAAATTAAGAAACTCTACCAAAACTCAGAGATTACTCCCTCTGCTTCTGCCAAGTTAGATCTGGCGCGCTGCACTAAACCAAAAGCGAAAATTCTGGTATGCCAAAAGTCGGGTTGTCAGAAACGGGGTGCGAAGAAACTTTGTCAAGAATTAGAGGCAGTATTGTGCGATCGCGGACTGCTAGACAGCGTGCAAATCGAACGCACTGGTTGCCAAAAACGCTGTTCTTCTGCTCCCAATATGATGTTAATGCCGAGTAAAACTCGCTGTAGCAAAATGCACCCGAACGAAGTCGCCGATCTCGTCGCCCAACATTTATTAGAGAATTAGCCATTAGTCATTACTCATTACTCATTAGTCAGTCATTAGTTAGGAGTAAAATTACTCATCACTAATGACTTATTTTTTTATTTGAAATCGGCAACGAAAACAATTAAAAATTTTCGCTTTTTTAACCACTTGTGTAATCGGCTATACTAAAAAATTCCCCAAATCATATTATTTATATAATATCCCAAGTTGGTTAAAATCCGGTTAATTTAGCTAACTGCAAGCAACCAGAGGCTAAGAAAATTATATGTAATTAACAATTATTTACGAAGATTAATATTTGGTAAAAAGGAGAAAAGTATAAACTCACGGGCAACAAATATTTTCAAAACGAGGGTAGAATATATCGCTAATTTTGTGTAACCTTGAATTGCTGAAACTCGATGTTAATTAGCTAAGTAAAAATCCTATGAATCCCAGAAAAGTGCAAGAAGAATATTTGCCAGAAAGACTAGAAAATTACGAAACATCCGTAATCGAGCTAAAAACATACAGTTGCAACGGCCTCAAGTGTTCTAAAGTCGAAGACAGGCTGCAAACAACGCTGAAAGAATTATCAGATATTAAATACGCCCTAGACCAAGCAGCAATTATTGCGATTAGCGATCCAAACGGCATCATCAACTACGTCAACGACAAATTTTGCGTGATTTCTGGGTATAGCCGGGACGAACTGCTCGGTCAAAGCTTTACCCTGCTCAACTCTGGATATCATTCGAGAGAATTTTTCCAGCACTTGTGGTTAACGATTAGCCAGGGACAAGTTTGGCAAGGAGAAATTAAAGACCGGGCCAAAGATGGGAGAGATTATTGGGTTAGCAGCACAGTCGTGCCATTTTTAAACGAGCAAGGCAGACCGATCCAATATCTAACGATTCAGTTTGAAATCACCGAGCGCAAACTAGCAGAAGCGGCGCTGCGGGAAACCAAAAATCAGTATCAAACGCTAGTTAACTTATCGCCGGTAGGCATATTTTGTACAGATGCATTGGGGCAGTATATTCAAGTCAACGATCGCTGGTGTCAACTCAACGGCGTCGAAGTGCGAGAAGCGATGGGGGAAGGGTGGGTGCGAACGATTCACCCGGAAGATCGGGTGCGCGTCCTGACCGAATGGTATCAGGCAGTGGCGAAAAATTTGTCGTTCCAGTCCTGCGAATATCGCATCCTGCGCCCCGACGGAACGGTGGTGTGGGTGATAGCGCAAGCAACAGCAGAAACGGGAAGGTCGGGGAGTACGATTGGGTACGTGGGAGCGATCGCCGACATCACCGAACGCAAGCACGTCGAAGAACAGCTGCGACACTACGCATGGCACGACGCCCTCACCGGGTTACCCAATCGCGCCTTATTTCTGCGCCGCCTGGAAGCAGCGATCGCCACCGTCAAACAATATCCGCGGCGTTTATTTGCAGTATTATTCCTCGACCTAGATCGCCTAAAACAAATCAACGATAGCTTGGGACACCTAGCCGGAGATCGGTTACTGGTAGCCTTTGCCGAACGCCTGACAAGCTGCCTGCGCCCCAGCGATACCGTTGCCCGACTGGGAGGGGACGAATTTACCATCCTGCTGGAAAACATCAGCGACGTGCGCGATGTCACCTTTGTCGCCGAAAGGATTCAGAAAGCGATCGCCCATCCGTTTTACATCGAAGGACAAGAAATATTCGCCAGCGCCAGCATCGGCATCGTTTTAAGCGGATCGCCCAGAGCCTCGGTTACCAACTGCCTGATCGCCGCCCACGACGAAGCCACCCACGTTCTGCGCGATGCGGATACCGCCATGTATTGCGTCAAACAGCAGCGAAACCTCACCGGCTACGCCGTATTTAACCCCAAAATGTACGATCGGGCGTTAGAGTCATTGCAGCTAGAAAATGACCTGAGAAAAGCCGTCGAAAACCGTCGGGAATTCACGATCCAATACCAGCCAATTTTTTCCTTAGTCAGCGGCAGAATTTCTGGCTTTGAAGCCTTATTGCGCTGGCAACACCCACAACGAGGACAACTCTTACCGGCTGAATTTATCCCCTTAGCCGAAGACACCGGATTAATCGTGCCTTTAGGGCGTTGGGTATTGGCACAAGCAGCCCTGCAAATGCGAATCTGGCAGCTAGCATTTCCCACAGCACAGCAGTTGATCGTGAGCGTAAACATATCTGCCAAACAATTCCTTCACCCCGGACTCGTGCAACAAATCGACAAAATTCTTTGGGAAACAGGTTTAAACGGTAACAGTTTGAAACTAGAAATTACCGAAAGCACCCTGATCGATGATTCAGAAGAAACCGCTCTCATGCTACAGCAACTGAGAGAACGCCAAATTGGTCTGTGTATTGACGACTTTGGGACGGGTTATTCATCTCTATCACACCTCACCCGCTTCCCCCTCAATACCTTAAAAATTGACCGTTCGTTTGTGAGTAAAATCGGCAAGCAGGGTAATAACGCCGCTATCCTTTGGACAATTGTTAACTTAGCTCACAATCTCGGCATGGATGTGATAGCAGAGGGGGTAGAAACAGCACTTCAACTAGAGCAACTGAAAAAATTGAAATGCGAACAGGTACAAGGAAACTATCTCTCCCCGCCTGTAGACGCTAATGCTGCTGGCTTGTTGCTAGCGGCGGGGCGCAAGCAGCGAATGGAGTATCGGGATTGAGATAATTAAAAAGAGTAAACGGAAAATTAAAAATATCGAAAGATATTAGATCGGGGTGATTCTGTCTTGTAGAGTAGCTAACTATTAAGCGCTCAAAGGAAATTGCTCAAAAATTTAATTAATTTTTGGCGATTTACATCGAATGATTAGTCAGTAGCCAGTTTAAAGGAGTCGAAAAAAACCCAGTTTGAAAAATTGACAATGGTTAAATTAGTTACCTAATATAGAGGCAAAAGAGGTCAGATGAAAAACTCAACCGCACCCCAACCAGTCGATAACATCAAAAAAGAAAAAATTGATTTTAAAGCTTTTTTCGATTTAGCACCTGATATATTTTGCGTCCTAGAAAACCGAGGAAAATTTCAACTAATCAACTCAGCAGTTAGCCGCATTTTAGGCTGGAGTCCTGGGGAACTTTTGGGAAGCTCTTGGCTAGAATTAGTGCATCCAGATGACTTATCGGTCAGTTTAGCAACTTTACAACATTGTCAGCCAGATCGTCCCTGCTATCTGTTAAATCGCTATCGTCACAAAAATGGTAGTTATCGCTGGCTGTCTTGGAGTTTATCTTGTTCGGAAGAAAAACAAATTTATGCCGTAGCTAGAGAAGAGGACAGGTCGAGTGGGAGACGGGGAGACGCGGAGAGTAAAGAAGACGCTTTGAGTGAAAATGTCCCCGCTCTCCCTTGTCACCGCGTCGGGGCGTCCTCTTCCCCCGCTTCCTCTGACTTCCTTGTTCAAGAAGTGAAAGCACTTAAAAAAGAAAGACAGAGCCTTTATGCACTTCTCGATCAGCTGCCATTGTTTTTACATATTAGAGCTGAAAATTCAGTTGGGTTTTATAACCAACGCTTTCGGGAAATTTTTGGCGAACCAAACCACAAAGCATGTTTCATTTTAAATGGAGAAGTGGCGTCAAATCCTGAGTGTTTCAGTCAAGTAAATGCTTTGCCAAAACCCCCCTGTTTACATTGTCCCACCTGCACGGTATTTGCCACTAAAAAAACTCAAAGTTGGGAATGGATCGACCATCAGAACGGACGCACTTATGAAATTTACAACTATCCCTTTCAAGATATTAATGGGGAATTAAAAGTTGTAGAAATGGGGTTAGATATTACCGAAAATAAACAGCAGCGTTTCTGGAAAGTTCTCGACCTAATCTCGAATGAAATTTATATATTCGACGCCGCATCTTTGCGGTTTCAATATGTGAATGCTAGGGTGCGGCGCAACATGGGATACTCGATAGAAGAGATGCGAAACCTCACGGCTTACGATATCAAACCGGAGATCAAAGAAGAGGAGTTTCGCCGCGCGATCGCACCCTT
>DNGG01000562.1:4470-6604 GCA_003486675.1 Cyanobacteria bacterium UBA11372 | reverse complement strand
TTGCTAATTGCTCATTGCTAATTGCTCATTGCTCATGGGGAGATTTTGCATATCATGCCCAGTAGCTTTGGTTGGGTATAGTAGGGGCGGGTTTTACGAGGGATATTTACTACCAACGCCAAGGTTAAATAAACCCGCCCCGGGCTACACTACCGACGCCACCGAACATAATATCAAATGATGTCCGTTCGCGTGCTGCACGTCTGGGGCGGGTTTAAAAAATTTCTCGTGATTTTCTAGAATGGCTGGTAAAACCCGCCCCTACTCCCGTCAAAAATTATACATTACCGTTGCTAGCAGACATAATATCAAATGATGTTCGCTTGTATCGGCATCGCGGGGGGGCGGGTTGATCAAAACAATTCAGTTGCGATCAAAGGTGTCTGGTTAAACTCGCCCCTACAGCACAATTAACTCTACAAGTTTGGTAGTATCTGACTTGATATCATCTCTATCATTAGCGATTAGCGATTAGCCATTAGCTAGGGCAATTCTGTCCTATTCAATACCTAAGTGAAAAGCAATTTTATCTGCCCAATCGGGGAAATCAATCAGGGGATTGCGATTTCCTTGCGCCTCGAAAATTGCCATGTTTCTGTGTTTTTCGTATTCGGTGACTGGATGAGAATTATGCCACTGCAACAAAGTGTTTAAACTCTCTACCTTGTATTCTTTTTCGGTTGGATCGATTTCTCCTGGATAGCGCAGTAAGAAGTAAAGTGTAGCGCGCGCTACTGCTCCTTTTCCCGCTGTAGGCTCAAATTTATATTCTGATAATTTGCCGCAGCGATCGCTTATAATTTCCCCAAACTCCGGAAAGTCGAAAAATGGATGATTCCCCCGGTAACTGTTGCATCTGACTTCGCAGGTAAACAGATGGTGCAAATCACCTTTCATCGGCTCTCGCTTATCGAACCACGACTGGGGAACTACATGCTCGCAATTATAGGCTAATCTGGCCTCGATTAAAGCTAATACTTGCTTCCTCTCTACCGCAGTCATCGCCGATACAGTATGATTGAGCCTTTGAATTTGTAAGTTTCTGATTTGTTCCGTGCGGAAATCTTCTCGGATGATTGTTTCTGGGTTAAAAACTTCCCCGGAATAAATGCTTCTTAACTTCAAATCGGGATGCAGATCAACCCAGGGATAAAGTCGAGCTGTTGGTTTATAACTTAGCTTGTTTTTATGGGTTTGAGTCAGCAGGTTTTTCAGCGCTTTGAACAACTCAGTTTTATTGAGAGAAGTGATGCTGGGCAGACTGGCGTAATACTGATCGCGGTTGATGCGATCGCTTGTTTCGTCGTAGTATGTTTTACTCCGCGACGCCGCCAATGTCTTCAAAGCTTTTTCAAGCTCTGTAGCCGATGTCCCGACTTGTGGAAATAGTTGCTCTTCCAACATTTTTTTACCTCTTAAATTGAATATTTTCATTAATTAAACTGCTGATTTCCAGCTTTAGTTTATATTTCATCGGGCGCTGGCACTTTTCCGGAATCAGAATATTGAGTTTGTTTAAAATAATTGTATTAGTTTACACAATTTATTTAGCAACAAAAGCTCGAAAATATGATAAAATTATAGATTAAGTGTATTAAGCGATCGCGACTATAATTCTCATAAAAAGTATTGAGACAACACTATGACTCAAGAACTGATAGATTTAAGAGCTAGTATTTTGGAGGGACGTTACGCAGATGCATTAGCAATTGTCGATGAACTAGAAGGCATGAGCAGACAAGCGATACTACGTAATATCCAATCTTTTTTAAGGGTGTTGCTGATTCATTTGATTAAAAACCAAGTTGAGCAACGATTAACAAACTCTTGGGCAAACTCAATTCGCAATTCTATTCGAGAAATCAAGAAACTAAACTTGCAAGATAATAAAACATCTTACTACGTCAAAATAGATGAATGGGAATCAATACTGGACGATGAATTTGAAGAAGCGGTTCGTGAGGCAAGTTTAGAAGCGCTAAATGGAATATACAATGAGTTTCAATTTACTGAAATGGTAGATAGAAATCAAGTTATAGAAGCCGGTAAAAAATTATTATCTCTAACCTATTCTTATTCTGCTAAAGAGTTACCAGCGGTGGTAGCCGAGAATTTAACTCAGCTTGTGGGTGGG
>DNGG01000562.1:3690-4229 GCA_003486675.1 Cyanobacteria bacterium UBA11372 | reverse complement strand
TTGGGTAGATTTAGGCGATCGCAACTGTTAAGAAAGGGGGGTGGAATATGACTCAAGAAATAATTGATTTAAAAAAGAGCATCATCGAGGGACGTTATACAGATGCTCTGCTAATTGTAGAAGAACTGGAAGGAATGAGTAAAAAGGCAATTTTGCGGCAGATCAAATCCTTTTTGAGGATTTTACTAATTCACTTGATTAAAAATCAAGTTGAGCAGAGATTAACTAATTCTTGGGCTAGCTCTATTCGTAATTCTATCCGGGAAATTCAAGATTTGAATCTCAAGGATAATCAAACATCTTATTACATCAATTTGGACGAATGGGAAACTTGGCTAGAAGATGAAATTGAAGCAGCAATTCGCGATGCAAGTAATGAGGTAATGAATGGCGCGTACAGTCCATTTCAACTTTTAGAAATAGTTGATAAAACCTTGATAATTACCCATGCTCAACAACTGTTGGATTTTACATATAGTTACTCAGCAAAAGAGTTACTAGCACTAATTGATGATTATTTAACTCAGCTTGTGGGTGGG
>DNGG01000562.1:0-3440 GCA_003486675.1 Cyanobacteria bacterium UBA11372 | reverse complement strand
TTGGGTAGATTTAGGCGATCGCATACACAACACCTCAAGATGAGCATACTCAGATTTCTGGAATAAAATCGGATATTCCCTTCGCCTTTTGTGGTAAGTTTGCAGCGCCCATAATAGAATTGAATCGCGGCTAAAAAGCGCTTTTTGTAAGGTTTCGCGGTTACCATTGCAGACTTCCTCTTGCGTGACGCTGCGCCAAAAAGTTCGCCACAGCAACTGCTTCATAATCACCCAGAAAGGGTAATCTAACCACACCAATGTGTCAGCTTTTCCCCAAACAATATCGCGAACTATGCTGTAATTACCATCTACAACCCAGGTGTTTCCAGAAAGGGCGACGGAAACGCGATCGCGCATCACTTCATCGGGTACTTCTGTCCAATTCGGTTCCCAATGCAAAGCATCTAATTCCACATGAGGAATCCCCAGACGCTGGGAAATTTGCCGCGCCAAAGTCGTCTTACCCGATCCACTCGTACCAACAACAGAAATTCTCTGCACTTAATTTAATCTTGCCTATCTCAGCGGTATAAAGGTAATTTTGTCTTGATATTCGTCTTCAAAAGATGCTTCTGCTATCAAAATCAAATCCTCAATCACTTGACCAATATCTGCCTTTTTACGTAGCGATAAAATTCCTAGTATGTGACGACCCTCAGCTAGATGATCGAGTAAATGCATTGGCATAGAACGGCGGTTATTAGTAACAAGGATGTAACCATTTTCCTCATACCAGCACAATATTTCCGGATCTTTAGTTCCTTTTGGTGGAACCTCTGGATCTCCAACTGCGCGGACAATCAAATCTGGTTGCTTTGCTAAAAGCTGTTCTTGATACAGCGGTAGCATATTTTCATCAATCAGATATTTGTAAATTGTCATCCTTGGATTTTTCCAACTTGGGTTGCCAATTTTTTTTGAGCTTTTAACTCAAGTAGTTTAGCAACAAACGGAGGTGGGTTTTTATCAAATTCTGCCTCAGCTTTTTCGCAGTAATCTAACCAATCTTGGTAATATTGTCCAACTGTTTCTTTATTGGCAAGATAGTACAAAATTGTGGCATAAACTTGTTCCAGAGTTACGGTACGGAAGTTTGGCTCTATTTCTTCTGGAGTTTTGTTGTTATGAATGTATTCATACAGAATATGCTCGATACCGACGCGGGTTCCTTTGACTCGGATATCGTCTGGTCTTTGAAAGTCAAAATAATCTTCCAGTACTTGCATGGTGATTTCTCCTAATTTCACTTACCTCTTTTTGCTTTCTAACTATCCTGCTTCTGGCAAAACTTTAAGATTCGCTGACTCGATAGATTTGGCGCAACTCATCCAAATTATTAATTGTCCGTAACCCTTCCCTAATTGCCCTTAATACATCTACATCCTGAATCTGAGATATTTCGGGCATTAATTCCAAACCTTCAGCACCGAATTTCAATTCTAAACCCAACTCAATAGCCGATAGTAAACCTTGTTGTAGACCTTTGTTCAAAATTTCTTGATACCAAGGGGATTCTAGTAAAACAGCCATATCCCACCTCATGATTTGCTGGACTAAACGACTGGATAATACAAAGCTAGCAAAAAAAGCTAGTAGCGGTTCTAACTCGCTTAACTGTTCATCAGTACGCAAAAGTTGTACAGCTTGTCGTACTACTGCTTCCTCACCACCATTTTTCAGTACTGGTATAAATGGAAGCAAAGATTTCAACTGCTGTTCAAAAACTATCTGAGCATCTATTTCCCACAGATTAATCACTCGATATTGCTGAAGCGCCCTTAATCCCAAAACTTCGGATTCATACGCAGTAGCAATTACGACTGTGGGTGATGGTTGCAAAATGTTGATCAAGACTGGATAAACTGGCAAATTATACCTTTCTTCTGCTAAAGCCGCATAAGCTCTCATCCGCCGAGGCATTTGAGCGGTGTAGCGCAATTGCAACTCATTGAGAATCAGGAACTTACCAATTTCTGGATCGTAAGCTTCTAACAGTACATCGGTGTCGCGGCTAATCCATTGAAATTCAGAGGCAACAATGCGTCTGGCTACAACATTAGAGCGTTGCGTTACCCATTTTACCCACGCATCTGGGGCTAGACTGATTAAACGTTTGCTGCCAATATCTGCTGCTTTAGGCATATTTTTTTGTTACTTGTCCTCCGTCAATTGTCCGTTGCAACTGACGGAGGACAAATTTAAGTTGTATATTCGGCGTTAATCTTCAGGCAATCATAACTTAAATCGCAGCCCCAAGCGGGTGAATGCGCTGGTGCAATATTTCAATAATTTGTTTGAGTGAAGGGAAATCTAACGCATTTGTTGGGTTTCGTACCTCAACCCAACCTACCTTGGTACACTGCTCACATATTGCTTAGACATTTAACGAACCACAGAGGCGCAGAGAACACAGAGAGAAGAGCAAAGAAGAGATAGGTAATCTTCTTAATTGTGGCACAGAAAATTGATACTGCTATGAGGTAAGGGCAGGCAAGATGCCTACCCCACAAGAAGTTATGTTGTATATTCGGCGTTAATTTTCACGTAGTCGTAGCTCAAATCGCAGCCCCAAGCTTTACCAGAACCAGAACCGTTGCCGATACTTACTGCTATTAAAACAGTATCTTCTTTTAAGTAAGCACCGGCTGCGGCTGTTTTCAAATAATTACTCGCTGCTGCGCGATCAAATGGCAAAGGTTGTCCGTTTTCCATTAATAAGAAATCGCCCAATTGAATGCGTAAATCTTGTTGGTCGAAATGCACGCCCGCCCTTCCTGCTGCGGCTGCGATTCTGCCCCAATTCGGATCGCGTCCAAATACGGCTGATTTTGCTAAGGAAGATCCGGCAATTGTGCGGGCAACTTTGCGGGCGTCTTCGTCTGTATGTGCGCCGCTGACTTGCACTTCAATTAAACAAGTTGCGCCTTCGCCGTCGCGAGCGATCGCACGCGCCAAATACTGGCATACTTCTGTCAGCATCGCCTCCAATTTCTCGGCATCCGCCCCCATTTCGGTAATCGCTGGCGTGCGAGATTGACCATTTGCCAATGCAATCAAAGTATCGTTGGTACTCGTATCCCCATCAACGGTAATTTGATTGAAGCTTTTATCCGCCGCCCGACTCAACATTTCTTGCCACAGGGAAGTCGAAACCGCGGCATCGCAAGTGACAAATGCCAGCATCGTCGCCATATTCGGATGAATCATTCCCGATCCTTTGGCAATTCCGCCCATCCGCACTGGACGCCCATCGATCATTGTTTCTAGGGCAATCGATTTCGGGACTAAATCTGTGGTAATAATCGCTCCTGCTGCTGCATCGCCGCCCGTTTCCGACGCTGCTGCGACTAATTGGGGAATACCTGCCCGCAGGGCATCCATTTTAATTCTCTGTCCGATGACGCCGGTAGATGCCAACAGAATTGATTCTGCGGGAATAT
>DNGG01000543.1 GCA_003486675.1 Cyanobacteria bacterium UBA11372 | reverse complement strand
CCGATTAATGCTTGAGGCATAAACTCGTTTCCGGCAAGTTGAATGCCAAAAGCAATAACTTCTTGCTGCAATGGAAAAGGAATCGCGCGCCACAGCAACCAAAAACTTTGTAACCCAACTAAAAAGAGCGCGATTAAATCGGCAGATTGCTTGAGTCGGAAGAGTCGATCTGCTAGTAGCCATAAAGCTAAAACGCTGACTGCGATCGCTTGTTGCGGTATTTCTCCAACCGCAACCAACCAACCTGCTAAAAGTAACACCCAGCCGAGGTTTGACCAGATTTCAAGTCTGCGTTCGCCCCGAGATAACCAACCTAGCAACCAACCACAAATTCCCAACGCTAAACCAAGGTTACTAATAGGAATTTTCGCGGCTAAAATTGCTCTACCCACTAGCAACAGCGTCGCAAAGGTAATAGTAATACCGTTAAGAGAAATAGGAGTAGAAATACTTAATTGTTGTGCTTCTACTCGGCGCCTTCGACTTTGATAAAACAGGGTTAACGCCGTACCAATTGTACCGATATACGTCGCAATTAAGGGAAAATTAGTCAGCGCCCAACCCCAATGCAACCAACTTAAACCGATACTGTTTGCTAAAGTTAAACGGGAAGCGGAAAGACTGGGTTGGAGTAGATGAACTAAAATAGCCGTGAGGGACAAAGCTGCCACTGGTGCGACAATCCATCCTAACGGGAAATTCCACAATTTAAACCCGTCCATCATCCAAAAATTGACGGGAATAATTAATAGCGTTGTTACTTGCAGCATTCTGGCAGTTAGCTGTAAATTCGACTGTCTACTCGCCCAAGCACTAATCCCCCAAAATACTAGCGTGTAAGCGAATAAAATCCCGTATTGTCCGACAGGAGAGAAATTACGCCACTGACTCGCCGCCAAAACTGCTGAGGATACAACTATGAGAAATACACCCAAAAATAGCAGCCATAAAACGCTAACTTCTGCCATAAAAGACTGCAACACCCCACTAGAGCGATCGCGTTTTGTCTTAGCGATCGTTGTCCTTGCAGCAGGCTGAGGCGGGGTTGGGAGAACAAAATCTTGGATGATGACAATATCAACAGTTTCACTCGGTGAAGATGTCACAACAGGCGCAATAGTAGGAAGGGGACAAGTTAGATGTTCTTGACACAAGCGTCTAACTTGAATTTCACTTAATAATCCCAGACGCAGCCATACATCTAAGCCTTCCAGCAAAGCCGAGTCAGGGTAGACTCTGAGAATAATTTCAATCGGGCGATTGGTGCGAGATGTCATATTTGGAGGGGCTAGGGGTTAGGGGTTAGGGGCTAGGAGAAGAAGGGGTGAGTATCTTTGGTTTTATCTATTAAGAACTTTGATGGCGCCAGTAAGGTTTTTATGCGACATCAGTAGAAGCGAAAGTAAATAGAAATGCCCAATTATGTTAGCGAAACGGTGCGATATGCCAAAGGCACGCTAGCGCGATCGCAAAATTATATCAATTTCCCGCGCTCGTGCTACAGATCAAAGTATTGTAGGGGCGGGTTTTACAAATAACCTTTGACAAAAACAAACCATTCAAATAAACCCGCCCCGAGCCTTGTGCAGCACATTAATGGGAAAACGATATTAACAGAGCGATCGCTTTCCCTTCCAGCTATACACAGGTTTATGTATCAGCGCCTCACCCATTCCAGGTATTTTGCACAGGACTTACCCACGACGATTGTAGAAACTGGGTATTTGGTTGCGATCGCATATCGCTAGTTTCTTGGGGCAATGAACTTAAAATCTCAGGCAAATTTTACCGAAATGCGCCCCGCTTTCCATATATTGCAAAGCTTCCCGCGCTGAATCAAAGGGAAAAACCCGATCGACAATCGGTTGCAGTTGATGCAATTCAATCGCGCGATTCATTTCTTCAAACATCTGGCGCGAACCTACATAAACACCCTGAACTCGCACGCTTTTTGATAAAATTGGCAAGGGATTCACTTCGGCAGTTGTACCCGTTAAAACGCCGATTAAACTAATATGTCCGCCGATACGAACCGCACGCAAAGATTTAGCCAGAGTCCCAGCGCCCCCGACTTCTACCACATAATCGACGCCTTCACCATCGGTAAGTTGATAAACTTGTTCGTCCCAATCTGGGTTTGTTTTATAGTTAATTCCGTCACTTGCGCCTAATTGAAGTGCCTTTTGTAACTTCTCATCGCTACTGGAAATAACAATAACTCGCGCCCCCGATATTTTGGCAAACTGCAACGCGAATAGGGAAACGCCGCCTGTACCTTGAATTAATACCGTATCGCCCGCTTTTAAACCACCGCCGCTAATTAAAGCATTCCAGGCGGTGACGGCGGCACAGGGTAGGGTAGCAGCTGCTTCATCCGATAGATGGGCGGGAACTTTGATCGCACCATCTTCGTGCAAAACGATATATTCTGCCAAAACGCCATCGCCGGGACTGCCTAAAGTTGAGCGCAAAGCGGTTTTGGTCAGATTGCCAGATAGCCACTTTTGGAAGAAAATACTGGCAACGCGATCGCTCACCTTCACTCGCGTTACCCCATCACCCACCGCCACAACTTCCCCCACCCCATCGGATAAGGGAATTAAAGGTAAAGGCTGTTTGGGATTATACCGTCCCTGCACAACCATCAAATCCCGATAATTGAGCGCAGCGGCGCGTAACTTAATTAAAACCTGTCCCGCACCCGGCTGTGGTTCTTCTCGTTCGGTTAACTTGAGCGAATCTAAACCAAAAGTATTTTGAATTTCAATCGCTTTCATACCCAAGTACTCAACGGTTAAATAAATTTTTGGCAAAAGCTGCTCGCGCTATCGTACATTTAACTTGTTGTGGGAAACAGTCAATAGCAGCAATAGTTTTACATTCAAAAGGGTCTACCGTGTATCCATTGCATCAATCGAGACATAACCGGAAGGCGTTACCCAAATCTCAGCTGACCCAGCAAATC
>DNGG01000176.1 GCA_003486675.1 Cyanobacteria bacterium UBA11372 | reverse complement strand
CCGGCAGCGTTGTCAGCATCTGGCCTTTGGGAGATTACGAACTCAACACCAAACTTTGGATGGATGGGGTGATGGCAACTGCGATTTGGCCTGGACAGCGAGTAGATGTGCGGATGGCTAATTGTCAAGCCAAGTTTATTATCCTGCGGGAAAACTATTCCTATTATCAAACTTTACGGGAAAAACTCCAGTGGGCGGGGGCGAGAATTCACTACCACAATAACCATCGCAATTAAAGAGGACGGGGAAAATGCCAAACGCTCCTGACGCGGTGAGTGCGATCAAAAACTCTTCGCGTCAGGAGCGTCACGCTGTCTCCGTGTCTTCTTTTGAATCTAGCTAACTTTACGACGGCGAGAAGCAGCCAATAAACCACCGATCAACGCTAATCCAGCAAGAGTGCCCGGTTCCGGAACTGATGAAGATTCTACTTCTGCACTCACCAGAGAGAAGTCACTGTTTTCAAAAGAATCTAGCCATTGGTTGGTTGGATTGTACGCATTGGCAGTAATAGAGCCAGGGAGTGGTTTCAATACCAGGCTACTGAGGGAGGTGTTGCCGAAAGGATTGGTGATATTGTACCAACCACCGCCATCTGGATTAGACCCACTAACGGCATTGACGATTTGATCGACGATTCCTAAACCTGCGACGTTCCACAGGGCTGTATTAGGGCTGGTAATCCTCAGAGTTCCCGTCACATTCGCCTCAGAAACACCGGCAGCCACCTCATAGACTCGATCTGAAAACACTCCGGGTCGATACAAAAAAGAGAGTCCGATAGATTGGAGGACGCCACCCGTTCCGGGCAGAATCAATTTTAATTCTTCTCCGATATTAATTTCGCCGAGAGAGGGGTCATTTAGACCGTTGGTAATACCCACACCCGTGACGTCGTTGACGAATTTGCCTTGTAAGAGACCGCCAGTTGCTGTCAGGGTGAAACCGTCACCCGTGGTACAGCTAGGTGTAGTGAAATTACTGATCTGCTGATGATAAGAACCCACATAAAAAGGACCCGCCAAAGCAGAACAGCTGCCTAAACTTGAGCCGGTAGTGAAGTTAAAAGCTTGAGCTGAAGATGTTGATAGGGCGACAGCGCCGCCAGCTATGACGCTAAGGAAAGCCGCAACTTTTTTGCAATTCATTATTGTTTCTCTTTGAACCCGATTTAAACATTGATGTATTACTTGCGACACCTGGAGCAAGGGTCTGAGATTCTCCTTTTTTCGCGGATCGCAGCAATTGGGTTGAACTTGAGAAAGGTGTTTTACTGCAAACAAATCTTCTGAGGGTAGATACATATTGTTGAGCCGATAGTCTCTGATTTGCACTTGGATATCTCAGACCTTGCGTGATGTACTTATGTCGATTATAGAAACCCTATTGATGACTCGGTAGATTTTAGGATGTAGGTTCACGGAGGCTTCACTCTATCTTTGGAACGGTTAGTTAGTAAAAATAAGTGTTATCACTGTTGCGCTGCATGGAAACATATGAAGTGGGCAGAGGAAGAGGGAGTGTGAACGGATACTTTGGTGGGTTCGGGCGCGGACTTTCTCTAGCCAGGAAAACAGCGATCGCTGCTCCCAGAATCATATTGTTTTCCCATCAACGTGCCACACAAGGCGCTCTGCGGGTTTATTTGAATGGTTTGTTTTTGTCAAAGGTTATTTGTAAAACCCGCCCTTACAATATTTTGATCTGCAGCACGAGCGCGGGAAATTGATCTAAAAAGGGCTGTTTGATGGCAAACAGCCCTTACTCCGTTCGGTGCCAGAAGAATTTGTATTGTAATGAACCACGTTCGCGTAGCGTGCGCGCCAGCGCTTAGACGCGATAGCGTTCGCTAACGCTTGCGGATGCGCTTACAGCGGATTGCAAGCTCGTCTAGGGAAAGCGTTATCGCTTCGACAGCAGTGTGCGGGCAGTATTAATGCGGCCGCTACACAAACTCTCGGTGTACCTCATACGACTGCAAGCCGCTATAGCGAAACGCGATAGCGTTTTAGGACGCTCAGGAAAAAGAAGGAAGAAATACATAATCTTCTACCGGGATGGGAGTAGTAAATATTGCTAAAAAAAATAGGGTTAAAAGTCTGACTCGACTTTTAACCCCAAGATTCAGGGAGATGACAGCTTGAAACTTACCAATCAGGGAGTCCCCTTAGCTCTACGACGGCGAGAAGCCACCAACAATCCACCTACGATACCCAAACCTGCAAGGGTGGTTGGTTCGGGAACGGATTTCAGTTGGGCACCGACGAGGCTGTAGTCGCTGTTTTGATAATTGGCGGCAAAGAGTGGATTCTGAAGGGCCGTCAATGTCAGACTGGTGAGGAACTTATTTCCAAAAGGATTGAAGACTCTGTATCTACCACCAGCGCCTTCAACAGAATTGCTCAGTGCTGTTACGGCTTGAGCTACACCACCCACAGTCCATAGGGCGGTGCTGTTGTCAATCACGCTTAGAGTTCCGGACGTGCCGTCGTTAGCAACAATAGAGGCAACCTCAAACACCTCATCTGAGTAGACTCCGGGTTGATAGAGGAAAGAAAAATCGATGTAGTCAAAGATACCACCTGTAGCGTGAGTCAAGCTCAGTGCCTCGCTATTGTCGATCTCGCCCAGAGTGTCTGTCAGGGGGTCGCTGGGATTGGTAGTTATGCCCACACCCTTGATGCCGCCTACTGTCTTGCCTTGTAGCACGCTGCCGGTGTTGGGTGTGAGCGTGAAACCGTCATTAGTTACACAGCTGCTCGCAGTGGCGTTGCTGAGGACTTGACCGTAAGCACCGGTATAATAACCGGCTGTCAGAGGGGCGCAGGTTCCTACAAGAGAACCGCTGTTGAGGTCAAAGGCTCTAGCTGGAGCAGTTGAAAGAGCGGAAGCGCTACTAGCAACCAAACCGACGATAGCCACAGCTTTTTTCAAATTCATAGTATTTTCCCTAGTAACTTAGACAATTTAATTCATCGATCTGGATACTTTGGCAGCCGTTTGAGATTTTTAATCCCCTCGTCAGATATGCTGAAATTTGAATGCTATGAGCAAGGGTTTTTACCCCTAACAGATTTAAGTCTGGATGCAGCGAGTGATTTAATAGACCCTGGATTTCCGTGTATCTCTCCGTATCTGCGTGTATCTTCTCACAATTTGATTATATTAACAATATTGGTGCAGGGGAAGTTACTCACAAGCAAAATTGTGATATTTTACCGAGTCTTTAAATTACGAGGATATTGGTTGTTTAAATTAAAGTTCCTGTAAACTAGCACTTAAAAGTCACTTAACGATCCGCCAGCTACTTGACTAATTTATGCGAATCGATTAAAGAAGCGAAGATCTAACTACGGATACAATTTTCACCTATAAGGAGAGAAAGTAGGGGTGTAAGGGTGTGCAAGAAAGCAGGGGACTGCGGGAACAAGGGAGATGGAGAGATAGGTAGAATTATAGACAGGATATAGGCCAAGAAACCGGGTTTGGGTGGAAATTCGAGCTACGCAGAAACCCGGTTTCTTGGCTTGTCGTGGGTAAGTCTGATTGATTCAAATTCTCGTCTCCACACCGGCTAAAGAAGCCCACCTGCGCCATGCTCTATCCCGATTAATGTAAATAGGTTTGGGCTTCTTGTGCGACTAGATCTACTCGATCTTGAGCTAGAGTTTCTAAGGTTTTGCGAGCTTCTTCTCCTCCCAGATGACCGAGTGCTTGGGCGACTCTGTGGCGGATCTGCCAATCTGGATCTGTGGCGTATGGCGCTAAAAGGGGTATTGCCCGTAAATCTCCCAGTTCTCCAAAAGAACCGATCGCCGCAGTTTTCACGATGTCGGTGCTGGAGTTGAGTGCTTCTGCGAGTAAGTCAAAGCATCGCGGATCGCCAAAGACTCCCAAGGCAGCAATAATACTAAGCTGAAGCAGCCATTCGGAGGTGGTTTGGTAAATTTGGCGCAAGTCTTCAAAAGCGTCTGTTAATTTGAGTGCGCCTAAGCAGTCTGCTGCTGCTGCTTGCACGTCGGTTTCGGAGTCGTTGAGCAAGCGATCGCGCAATATATTATAAGCTTTTGGCAAATCTTGATTCCCTAACGTATCCAATTGGCTGACAGCGGCATATCGGATGCGAGGGTTGCTGTCTTTGATGGCGGTTTGCACCAACTCAAACGCGATCGCCGGTTCTAGCTGTCGCAACTGATTGACGCCGCGTATGCGATCGCCCAAATTTTCCGAAGAAAGCAATTCTTTAACAGACTCAGGAGTAATGGTCATTTGTAATCGGTGATTGGTAATGGGTCATGGGTGAAGAGCCAGCCGGGTAGTAAGTAATTTTCCCACAATCCATTACCGATTACCTATTCCTGACTGGCTGCCATTGCCCGGATAATGTCTCCACGGGTAAGAATGCCAATCACTTTACCGCCAGCATCGATTACGGGCAAGCGACGATAGCCGTCTGCGTGCATCATTTGTGCGGCTTCGCGCAAGGATTTATCTGGGTGAACGCTCACCACTTGCTCGGTCATCACTTCCTTAACCGTTTGCCCGAGTGCCTTATGCAAGTCTCGCTCGTATTTGGCGGGATTTTCTAAGTAAATCACGCTATCGAGGAACATGATATAGGCTGGGGGATTAACCCCTGATTCTTGCCACATTAAGTCTGTTTCCGAGAGAATGCCGATCAGTTTGCCGCCATCATCCACTACCGGCAAACCGCTGATGCGTCGATCCGCAAGAATTTTAATCGCTTCGTTGAGGGGCGTTTCCGGCCGCACGCAGATGGGATCGCGGGTCATCACATCGGCAACGGTATTAGGCATCATTTGCTTGCTTCTCTCGTAAGTCTTCTAGTTTCATTGTATGAAATTAGGGGACACAACTTTTATAGGCGGGCAAGATGCCCACCCCACAAGAATTTTTTGGGCTTTGTGCCATGGGCAGGAAAGCCCGTCTGAGTTATTTGGGCAACAGATTTAATCAAAGCGATCGCATGTCCCGATTTATGCGATCGCGGCTACATTATCCCCCAGTTAGGTGGAATGCGATCGTCAACTGAGCCTTGGCACCCGCATTCCCCACGCTCAACTGTCACCAGGGGGTGTTGGGAGCATGTCAACTCGAGCTTTGTTGGGTTGAGGCACTACACCCAACTTTGGCTCGATGGTTGCGTTTCACTTACGTTCAACCCAACCTACACAGAAGAGTTGCTTTCCCTGACATGCTCCCGGGGTGTTTCCAGTTTGCTGGCTAGAAGAGGTTTTATAACACTATCAGTTTGCGCCGAACGGCTTCCATGCAGAGGGCAACGCGGGTGCTGGTATCGTTTTCATCGAGATAGTCGATGCTCAGTTTTGCCTTGAGGCGTTGGACGCAATTCTGGATGGTTTTCAAGGATAAGTTCAGACGCATGGCGATCGCTTTATCGGTCAGAGATTCCCGACACAATAACATCAGCACTTGCATCTCTCGTTCGTCTAAATCGATGTCGTAACGCAGTTCTCTGGGAATCTCTAGTTTGCCATCCAAGGCGTGTTTCACTCCCTCTAAAAACGCTTTCCGTCGTTCCAATTTACTGACGACGACAAAACCTCCCTGGTGGCGACCGATCCATTTGATCGGCGGCTTTAAATAGACGGGATAGATCCAATACCAGTATCGCCTTCTAGCACGATCATCAAGCTTACCAAAGACTATCCATTGGCTAATGAAGATACCGCCCAATACAATCAGGGCTTTTTGCAGCCAGATGGGAACTATTTGATCAAAAGATCCCGCGAGCAAACTCGCCAGCAGGTTGGCTTGTAATTCGACTGCGGGCATGAGTTCGCCAAAGGGAGAGCGAATCGCAAAGGCATCAGGGTTATTAGTCTCTGAAAATCCCACCAGGACGATTTTGTTGCCCACTTGTGGGAAGGATCGGCTGTTGCTCAAAATCGATTCAGCTTCAAGGCTGGGGAAGGTTCCCTTTGCTCCCCAAAAATGAATTTGAATTGGAGTTTGAGGGATTTGCAGGAGTTGTTTCTGGCGGTTAAATTTCTTGAGGGTGAGTAAAGCTGCTGAATCGAGGGGTTGGATGCGCTCTAAATTGCGGGTGAGGGTAAATTGCCCAGATAAACTCGCTTGACGAGCGGTACTGCGGATACTCTGAGGATGTTTGGCTTCTGGCTCGTATTCAGCAAAGCCTAGAATCCACTGGGGTGGAAACAGGGGTTTACCTTTGTCGGTTGCAGGGAGGAAATATTCGTAAGTGCGCCATTCGGTGGGGTGGGGCTGCGTGGCGCTGGAGGTGGGGAGGACAAGGACAATGCGATCGCTCTGCCGTTGAACAAGGGTTTTGATCGGGTTATTGGAATGATCTGAAGTTTGCACCCAATTGGGTAGTAAGTTCAGCACCACCACCGCTGCATCTGCGTCGAGCAGGCGATTGACGAGGTTGCTGTAAATCATCGGTTCGTTGGCTAATCCCCAGGTTTTTAAGTCTGCTTCGCTAATAGTGACTAGGCATCCAACTCACAGTTACCTGACAGAATGGGCAATCGATCAAATTCAAGATCAGTATCCACAATTGCAGCAATTTCGGAATGTGATTATTGAAGGAGCAAATGCAGAACTACATGAGCTACCAGTTTCAGGAACAAAGTACGGAATAGATCTTGAGGCTAAGCGATTACAACACCAGGGAACCAATGAAGGCTGCAATGACATCCAGGGTTGGTGGCAGGACAGTTTGACGGCTTATCGTCAAGGTCGAAAGCAGCAAGCATACTTTCTTTTAGGTGTAATGCTCCACATGATTCAAGACATGGGAGTTCCAGCTCACGCGAACAAGGTTTATCATCAGGGAAACCTGACGGAATTTGACAATTTTGAATTTTTGGCTCTTGCCAATTGGAAACCTAAATTCGATGATATCAATCGACAAGATCCAGGCTATTCACAGCCTTGGCAGTATTATGCCTTCAGCCAAGACTGGACTCATGCTGACGCTCCAAACTATAATGACCGTGACTCTTTTTCCAAGTTTTGGTTGACAGCTAGTAGATCTGAGCGCAGATTGTTAAGCAACCGTCAGGGACGTACATGTTACTTAACGATGTGGACACTAAACTCTGCGGTTAAATCGTTTAGCTAATGCGATCGCCGCTCTTGTAGGGTGCGTTATCAGCGGTGTACGGCACCATCAATTCTTGAAAAACAGAGCATCTCAGGTAATTTTCCGATACAATTAAAGAGTCGCAACAATTAGGCTTTATTGAACGCATTTTAAGAGGAAATAAACATGGGTGTAATGATGCAAGCTTTCTACTGGGATTGTCCCAAAGTGGATAATAAAGAATTTGCTTGGTGGAACTACATTCAGGAAAAAATTCCTTCCCTCGCTGCAGCAGGTTTTTCATCCTTATGGCTTCCGCCTGTACACAAACCAGGAAATATTAATGGCCCATCGATGGGATACGATCCTTACGATTATTACGATCTGGGTGAGTACGACCAAAAAGGTCGCGTCGAAACATGGTTTGGGTCAAAGCAAGCTCTACTCGATCTGATTAATTTGGCTCACTCGCATAATCTAACCGCGATCGCTGATATGGTCATCAATCACAATAATGGTGCTGATGAGCAAGAAGTTAATCCAATAGACGGAAAGTCTAGATGGACAGAGTTTAATAAGGTAAAAAGTGGCAAATTTCTGCGCGATTGGAAATGTTTTCACCCCAGTTCTTATGAAACCTGGGATGGTGCAACCTTTGGAGATATGCCAGACCTCTGCCATCGTAATCCATACGTCTATATAGAGATATTTAATTTAGCCAAATGGCTACTTGAAGAAATTGGCTTTGATGGGTTTCGGTATGACTTTGTTAAAGGTTACGGTACTTGGGTGACTAAGGCAATCCAAGAGGGAAGATATACCAAAAACGGTCAGCCGTTTAAGCCCTATGGCGTTGCGGAAAACTGGTCAAGCGATCGCGAAATCAACGACTGGCTTAAAGAGGTAAATGAATGGAACGACAATCCAGTTGATGCCTTCGACTTCCCTCTGAGATATAAGTTAAAAGATCTCTGCGATAAATTTGGATTTAGCCTGAGACAATTAGCGACCGATGGAACTGTATTTAAAGACCAGCCCTTTAGCGCGGTCACTTTTGTTGATAACCATGATTTTAGAGGTGGAGATACCTCCCCAATTATCAATGATAAACTTTTGGCTTACGGCTTCATTCTCACCCATGAAGGTTATCCCTGTGTTTATTGGCAAGATTACTACAATTGGGGTTTAGCCAAAGAAGGAACACCCAATGGAATTACTGCATTGGTCAAAGTTCACGAAACTCTTGCCGCAGGTTCTACAAATATTCTGTGGGTAGATGACAATTTATATATCATGCAACGGACTGGCGGGGATGGTAAACCTGGGTTAGTTTTCGTTCTCAATAATAGAGGCGATCGCTGGAATGGAGCATGGGTATCAACCCAATGGCATAATGTAGAATTTAAGCCTGTGGCTTGGTGGAGCCGTCAGCAAGTGGATACGCCTAATGACCAACGTGCCTATGCTGATGGTCGCGCTCAATTTTGGGCACCACCTCGCGGGTATGCGATCTATGCACCGCAGGTTTAGGCGGATCGCGATCGCGATCGCAACCCCCTGATAACTACCAGATCTCTCCAGAAAACAACCTCAAGGGCAGGCAGGATGCCCACCCCACAAGAATTTTTTGGGCTTTGTGGGATGGTCATCTTGCCCGTCTGAGCGAAGCGATCGCACGCGCCTATATATGAGATCGCGCCTACATTATTCCCCGGTTAAGTCGAACGCGATCGCAAACTCAGCCTGGGGAATCAATCGCCGCAAGGCAATCAAATGCCCTTCGGCATCGCTGCGATTGCGGAGTCGGGCGACGGTAATGCGCTGCAAGTTAGGAAATTGGCGGATAATTGCCCACGGGAAAAGCCGCGCTCTTTGAGCGCTGTTGTGAATGTCGGTCATGGTTCTATCCTGGTAATTAGTTGTGTTTAGTTGGGGCGATCGCTCTCCCATACGATCGCCCTTCACCACCAAGGGCAGGCGCGACTGGTTGCGTCCCCAAAGACGATCCGGATTGTCTGCCCTTTCTTGTGTCTATCTACTCACACTTTAGTGTAAGACGCTGGCTATGTCAACTATAGTGTGAATACTTTAGTGTTAAATGAGCGCAGATCCGACAGAAAAAGAGTTAACTTTGAAAAACCTCCGGAACAACCTAGACATCTCTCAAGAGGAGTTGGCACGAAGACTGAATCTGAGTTTTCGGACTATTGGTGAATGGGAAGGAGGGAAGAAAGTACCGCGATTTGATAACGCACTCGCATTGGCGCGTGCGTTGGGGGTGTCTTTGAAAACCCTTGCACTAGCGATGCGACTAGAGATTGAGGGTATTCCTGATGACGCGCCAACGCGAGGCGACACAGAAAAAGATTGAAAATCTCCTTGGGGCGATTGCACTTTACCCAGTCGGCGTGTGTGCGATCGCACGCCCCTATATATGCGATCGCGTCTAGATTATTGCCCAGTGCGATCGCTGTTTTTGATTGAAGGAAGGCGATCGCTTTTTGGTGTGAGTTATGGAGTGCGATAACATTGATTGAGTCAGTCGTTGGGTCAGAATCAATCGTGGCTACACCGCTCAACATCAACGAAGCCTTGCTGCAAGAGGCACTGGCACTTGATGACCAGACAACCGTGGATGCCTTGGTCGAAACTGCACTGCGCGAATATATCCAGCGTCGCAAGCGGCTCAAAGTGTTAGACCTCTTTGGTACTATCGATTACGACGAAGACTACGACTACAAACGGCAACGTCAGCAAACATGAGTGTCATTGTTGATACCTGCTATACAGAACTTGGCTAAACTTACCTAAAGTTCACCATTCAACTAGAAGTAGTTTCTAGAGGGTCTGCTTCCTGCTTCCACCAAGGGAGTCGGCTCCTTCTTGTCCACAGGCGTATATTTGGGTGTAGCCCACCCTATGAAGCTTTTGAGCGTTTTACTTTTGAAGCTTTTAGCCATTGTTCATCCATTATTTTGGGCCAATTTAACGAATCGTGGTTTCCCGTTCGACCTTTTTATAGGCTGGCTAGTTCTGAATCGACTGTGGTTTACAAACCAGACAATTTTTTTAGCCTTGGTTTTCGGCATTGTTCAGGAATATAGCACAAAAGTGAATCGCCATCAATAACTATAGGTTTCTTTATAACTTACTCAAGTTGCGTAACTATAAGTAAGTTTAGTAAAGAATCTGGCGATTTAATCTAGCTCTGTTTGGTCGCTGGCTCTGCGTCGGAGAATGCCACCGGATTCTTCTCCTGCCGTCACACGATTGCGGGATTTAATTACTGATGACCAAGTTGTTTTGCTAGGTGCAATTCGCCAAGAAATCCTTTCTGGAGTTCGCAGTTCAGAACAGTTTACCCGCCTACGGGATTACCTTCGAGCCTTCCGGGATCTACAACTCATACCTGAAGACTACGAACTCGCTGCAGAGTTTTTCAACACCTGCCGCAGCAATGGCATCCAAGGCTCAAATACTGATTTTCTGATTTGTGCGGTTGCTCATCGTCGAAGCTACAGCATCCTGACAACCGACAACGACTTTCAAAGTTTCCAAGTTTACATTCCTGTTCATCTATTGATTGTTTAAGATTAGACAACATTTAATGCAAGGGGCATCGCACTTGAGTGCGATCGCAACCCAAAGACGATCTATGAAATCACAAGAGCAACCCAGTTTGAAATCGCTGCGAGAAAAAGCCAATCTAACGCAGCCGGAGTTAAGTCGCCGCATGAATGTAGGAATTCGGATTATCGGTGATTGGGAGAGAGGAGAATCAATTCCTAGGTTTGATCGCGCCGTCGCTTTAGCCCGCGAGTTGGGAGTGTCGCTCAAAGTCCTGGCAAAATCGATGGGGATAGATGTAGGGGATTTACTCAACGATGCGCCGGAAGAGATATCCCAGTCTGATGATGACGAAGCTAACCCATGACTAATGACTCAAAAGCATATTAGAAAGCCAAAATCAACGAGAACCGACGTTAAAAGAACTTAGAGAAAGCTTGAAGCTGTCTCAGGAAGATTTAGGGCGACGGATAAATCTGAGTTATCGAACGATCGCAGAATGGGAGGGAGGGCGAAAAGTGCCGCGTTTCGACAATGCGATCGCACTAGCACGAGAATTAGGCATTCCCTTGAAAGACCTAGCAAAATCGCTCAGGCTAGAGGTAGAAGGTTTAATAGACGACGTGCCAATAGAGCGATCGCAACCTAAAGATGACCCATGAAGTCGCAAGAGCAACCTACTTTGAAGTCTCTGCGAGAAAGAGCAAATCTAACGCGATCGCAACCCCCTGATATTATGTCCGGTCGATTACCCATAATCATCAGCCGGGACACGGCACGATTAACGTTATCTGTGTCTCTGATATCTCTGATGCCGTGTCCCTACGCAACGACTCTGTGAGGTTGTT
>DNGG01000120.1:3082-9964 GCA_003486675.1 Cyanobacteria bacterium UBA11372 | reverse complement strand
CACCCGTCATCCACCGCGATATTAAACCGCAAAATATCATCCGGCGCGACGACGGACAGATATTTTTAGTCGATTTTGGTTCGGTACAGGCGAAGTATCAAAATACTCTGACCGGCAGTACCGTAGTGGGAACCTACGGTTATATGGCACCAGAACAATTTCGGGGACAAGCGTTTCCCGCTTCGGATTTATACGGACTGGGGGCAACGTTATTATTTTTACTCACCCATCGCTTGCCAGCCGAATTGTCCCACCGGCAGCTGAAGATGGATTTGCGATCGCGTCTAAACCTTTCGCCAGAATTCGCCGAATGGTTGCATAAACTCCTAGAACCCGCCGTAGAAGACCGTTTTTCTTCTGCCAAGCAAGCGCGCGCAGTTTTGCGCGGAGATGCTGCTATTACGCCAAAACGCACTCGTCCCGCACGCAGTCGCGTTGTTTTGAGCAAAAATAGTCAGCAACTGGTAGCAGAAATTCCACCCCCTGGGTGGGGATACTGGGATGTGGGACAATGCGTTATGGCATTGATTTTGCTGGTGATTGGATATCACTTGATCTCTTTCATGCGCTTTACTTTTATTAGTCCCTTAATCTGGATCTTTCCCCTAGTTGGTATCATCCCCTCGATGTTCGGAGTCGTAAAGCTAGTAAAAACTGCATTCAAACTTTTGGGTAACACAAAACTGGAACTAGAAAGAAAATCTTTCCGGTTACGCTACTCTTTACTCGGCTTCTTTTACCAAGTGCAAGGGCGGACGCAGGACATCGATCGGGTAGAATTAAATCGGTTTATGCGGTTGCAAGACCAATTAGCGGCTTTGTTGAGTAACGAAACGCCCCAACCTTATACAGCGTGCAATTTAATTGAAGGAATTCGCACCCACCGAATTGGCGCGTGGTTAACTGCACCCGAAAAAGAATGGTTAGGACAAGAAATCGCCCATTTCTTAAGAAAACCGCTGCACAATCCTAGTTTGACCAGATGAAGATTTCCTATCATTATTTAGGTTTGGCTTTAGCAATCCTAGTAGGGATAGGGTTGCGGTTTTGGAACCTCGACTTTAAACCCCTATGGCTGGATGAAGTCATTACCGCTTTAATGAGTTTGGGACGTAGTTACAACGATGTCCCGTTACAGCAATTGCTTCCCATCGAAAGAGTGAGGCAAATTTTTACCCTCAATCCCACAGCTACCTGTCCTCAAATTGCGAGTAATTTAGTTGCCCAATCAACCCATCCTCCCCTATTTTTTTGCTTGATGCACGCCAAAGTAGCAGCATGGGGAACGCATTATCAGACGTTGAGTAACGATTTGCGATCGCTTCCAGCTTTATTTGGAGTGGGAGCGATCGCAGCTATATATTATCTCAACCGCATCGCCTTTTCCAAAACTTCTGGACTCACCGCCGCTGCCGTGATGGCGGTTTCTCCCTTCGGCGTCTACCTCTCCCAAGAAGCGCGTCACTACACCTTACCAGTATTGCTGATAACTTTATCTTTACTGGCATTAATCCACATTCAACAAGACATTCAAAAACAGCGATTCCGATTATCAGTTTGGCTCGCTTGGGTAGCCGTAAACAGTATCGGTTTTTACGTCCACTACTTTTTTATCCTCGCCTATATCGCCCAAATCGTCACTTTATTCTGTTTATTATACAAAGTAAATTTAAGTCATCAATCAATAGACTTCTCCAGAAAAGAAACTCAAAGGCAGGCAGAATGCCTACCCCACAAGAGAACTGGTCGAAGTCTATTGAATATCTTACCCGCACACCTGCACACCCGCACACCCGCACACCTGCATTTAATTATTACCTTTTGCCTATTACCCCTAATATTTTTCCTCCCTTGGCTACCATTAATGCTGGGCGATCTAGGTCGTCCAGAAACGAATTGGATACCCCTACCTAATAATATCCTTCCCTTTTTCCAAACTTTATTAGGTTGGATATTAATGGTCGTTGCATTGCCGGTAGAAAGCTACCCGCTCCCGATAGCAATTCCCGCCGTAATTTTAATGATTTTATTGGGAATATGGCTGTTTTTGCAGAGTTTTAAAGGATTAAAGCAACTTTGGCAAACACCAGAAACTCATTCGAGTACTTGGACGCTTTTATGTTTTACCGCTTGCGTCCTGTTACAATTCTTTGCCATCGTCTATTTGATGGGTAAAGATATCACAGTAGTTCCTCGCTATAACTTTGTTTATTACCCAGCTATTTCCGCTTTACTAGCAGCGAGTTTAATTGTCCCAACCGATGGTAAAATGGGAGCAATAAAGAAATTTATCTTCCTACCCGCTTCGCCTTGTCCCCCGGTTTTCTCCCTGACTCCTTCTCCTACTTTTACCCGGCTTTGCTTAGTTTTATTGGTAGGGTTTATTAGCTGTATCTTTGTGGTTTATGATTTGGCCTTTCAAAAGCCTTACAACCCTCAAGAAGTGGCTAAAAATATGAACGTAGATCCTGCAT
Source organism: Cyanobacteria bacterium UBA11372 (assembly GCA_003486675.1). Classification (GTDB taxonomy): domain Bacteria; phylum Cyanobacteriota; class Cyanobacteriia; order Cyanobacteriales; family Aerosakkonemataceae; genus Microseira. The sequence goes on along the minus strand of DNGG01000120.1, from coordinate 7,490 downwards.
TACCCTTGGCGGTTGTGATGGGATATAACGATTATCAAGATGTTGCTTTGGGCTTGAGTTTTGGCCTAGCTTTGGATAAAATTAGAGATGAGAAAATAGCAGGAACGTATCTAGCATTTTACGAGCGATCGCCTAACTACCTATCAGTTTTACAAAGCTTGTCCCAAATGTCACCACCTACAACTTCTCAGCTTAATTTATGGCTGGTGATTCCAGGTCTAAAACCTAAAGATTATCCATCGAATCTACCGCTTTCTGGTGCAACAAATTGTAATATAGATCTCACACAACACCACCGCCTCGGCATTCCCTATCAACTTTATCGCTGCGAATAAAATTGCTAATCGCTAATTGCTAATTGCTCATAGGAATATTTTCCTGATCTACCATTAGCCATTAGCTATTAGCAATTAACTATTCATCAATTTGCCAAACATCTTTATTTACTTCTTCGTCTAAAATCCGCTTTGGACGCATCACGACGATAAGCTTTCCCAGGATGGGAATATCGGTTTCTTCTTCCAACCACTGGATTTGCAATTGCTCGGCTTGTTCGACGATAAAATAACTATTATCATCCCATTCCCGGGCGGCGCGATCGCAAACAACTAGCAATTCTTCCCCGCTGCTAGTTTGTTGGTTGGGAAGTAAAGAGCGATCGCATAAAATACCCACAGGATCTTCGGCAGCTAAAATCACCTGCCATCCAGGTATCGCTACCCAAGCACCTGTACCGGAAAACTTGACCATTCGGAAAGCGCCGCTTTCGTCAATCATCGGCACGGCTTTAAATTCCCCAACGCTTAAAGGCAGTTTACCGGCAAGGGGAACGATGCGGGGTAATTCTTCTTCTGAATCTAGGCGGTAGACGGGTAAAATCGGTGCCGGACGCTTAGGCGTGACGGTAAAATCGGTTAGCAGTTTTTCGACTTGTTGGCGTGCCGTATCGCTGTGAGCAAATCTTAACCCACTGGCGATCAAACGCGATCGCGCTTGCAAATCCGACTGCTGTCTGGCTAATTTCCAGTACATATAAGCGAGGGCGTCGCCCGGATGGTTAGAAAACCCATAAGGGTTAGTCCGCAAGCGGGAAAACTCTTTCATCGCTTTGGCGACTTCGCGGGAATCTGTAGAATCGAGTTTGTGTGCTAAAACAAACGTAGCGGCGGCGGCGCGTTCGGATTGGCTGAGAATGCGGAACTCATATAGCGTATCGCTACCAATGCGCTCAAAATGCTCACGCACTTGCTCCGATACCCCAGCACTCACCATACTGGTGTAAACTTGAGCAGCCACGATGACTTGATTTTGCTGGATTGGCTCAAACCCAGTTTCTTCAAAAATCTTTTGGGAAGCATAGCCCGCCTTTTGCAGCGTAGCGCAAGCTTGTCCCCACTCAACCCAAGTGCCTTCTTTGCGTCTGAGGCGCAGCAGTAAAGATTCTATCTCGTTTGGGTTGGGAGCATCGGGTGAAAATTCGGTCATAAAACCTCACAAACTGGCGATCGCAGGTGCTCTTTTCAAACTGTACCGCGATCGCGACCTCAACAACGCCACCAGCTAACGAGTGTGGTAAAAACCGAGAATACCCGATATACCAAGAAGACGCACCAGACGCACCAGACACCAAAGACGCACCAGAGTGAGACTTTTTTTGATCTAAGCACCTTGGCTGTGATATCCATTGGCGTTACTGCTAGTCTTTTTCATCCACCGCTTAAAAGACGGGGCTGCTCAACTGATTTCTGGTAGATTAGGTTATGCATTGCCTACCTTGTACTTTAGACGTTGTTTAAGAAATCAAAAGGTTTGAACGATTTTACACAAGTCGTTCGTTAGATTGATATGGATAATACTATTCCTGAGCTAGAGAGCATTCGCCGTCAGCTAATGAGCGTAGAACGACGCAAAAAAGCCAAAATGCTGGTTGTAGACGATGAGCCAGATAATCTAGATCTGCTCTACCGCACCTTCCGGCGCGATTTCAACGTCCTCAAGGCAGAAAGTGGGATTCAAGCATTAGAAGTGCTTGCTGCTGAGGGCGAAGTTGCTGTAATTATCTCGGATCAGCGGATGCCAGAAATGAAGGGAACCGAGTTTCTCAGCAAAACCGTACCCAAATTCCCCGATACGGTGCGAATTATCCTCACCGGGTTCACCGATATCGAGGATTTGGTAGACGCGATCAATTCCGGACAAGTCTACAAGTACATTACCAAGCCTTGGGACCCAAACGAATTAAAGGCAGTCGTACAGCGGGCGGCGGAAACTTACGAAGTCCTCAAACAACGCACCGAAGAACTGCGTCGCGCCCAAGCACAAACAGCTTTGCTTTCTACAATCGTACAGGTTGCCCAATCATCGGCAAAGGTAGAAGATTGTTTAGCACCGATTGCCAAGGCATTTGGCGAAAATTTTGGCGCCGATGGCTGTATCTTGCAATTGGTAGAGGGGGCGACTTTAAGTTCTACCTGTGGGAGCTACAGTGCTGACGGTGCAGTGGTAAACTTCTTGGCAGAAGATCCGTTGGTGAAGGAAGCGATCGCCAACTCCCAAATCCAAATTTCCCTCAACATACCATCAGATCCAGCAATATCAGCCCTCGAACACTACTCGAATACGGGAATTCAAGCCCATCTAGTCACCCCGATTGCCTATCGAGGTAAACTATTAGCGGTTCTATCCCTGCAATGGAAAAAACCCTGCCAGTTGCGCGAAGATGAAGTAAAGCTGATCCATCTATCCGCCCAACAGGTAGCCCTCGCCCTCACTAGCACCCGCGCCGCTGCATGACGCATGGATACCCAAGCCAATTATATTCGCACCATTTTCGACCGCATCGCCCCAGTTTACGACTCCCTCAACGACTGGTTAAGCTTGGGGCAGCATCGCATTTGGAAGCACATGGCGGTAAAATGGAGCGATGCTAAACCAGGAGATACTTGTCTAGATCTCTGCTGCGGTAGTGGCGATCTGGCTCAAATACTAGCACGGCGCGTCGGACTTACAGGCAAGGTGAAAGGAGTAGATTTTTCCCCAGCACAGTTAGCCAATGCTTCTACCCGCGTCGCCTCCTGCTACCCCCCGCTTCCCATTGAATGGGTAGAAGCCGACGCCCTCAATTTACCCTTCCCCGATAATTATTTCGACGCCGCTACAATGGGTTACGGACTTAGAAACGTCACCGATATTCCCCGCGCCTTGCAGGAATTGCACCGCGTCCTCAAACCGAATGCCAAAGCTGCTATCCTGGATTTCCACCGCCCCGATAATTCCACGCTTCGCAGTTTTCAGCAGTGGTATCTCGACAACTTAGTTGTCCCCGCTGCCAAACAATTCGGCCTCACGGAAGAGTACGCTTACATCAGTCCCAGTTTAGATAAATTTCCCACAGGCTCAGAACAAGTGCAACTAGCGAGGCTGGCAGGATTTACCGCAGCTACTCATTATCCCATTGCCGGAGACATGATGGGTGTTTTGGTAATTACAAAATAGAATGGAAATAGGTAATGGGTAATGGGTAATGGGTAATAGTTCCCCCAATTACCAATTACCGATTACCAATTACCAATTACCCGCTACTTTATCATTCTAAGTTGAATATATCCGACCTCTGGCTCTATATAAGCCCTCCGATACTAGGTGCAATTATCGGCTATTTCACCAACGATATAGCCATAAAAATGCTATTCCGTCCTTATCGAGCCATTTACATCGGTAAGCGACGCCTTCCCTTTACCCCCGGTTTAATTCCCGCGAACCAAGAACGACTCGCAAAGCGAGTTTCTGATACGATCATGGGGTCGCTGCTCACCCCAGATGAATTGCAAAAACTGGCGCGACGCTTGCTACACACCGAAAGAGTACAAGCAGGAATTCACTGGTTGTTGCGGTTAGCGCTCGCTCAAATTCAAGGCGATAAGGAACAAAAAACTGCTAAAATATTAGCAGCAATATTGCGAGATTTGCTGAGCGAATCTTTGCCGCGCTTGCTTAAAGTATTAGCTCGCCGCGATGATTTTTTGGAAGCGCAAATCAACCAAATATTTGACCAAATTTTAATAGATTTCCAGCTCACAGAACAGCAATCTGGACAGCTTGCTGATTGGTTATTGCATGTGGTTTTACCGCCGGATGTGGTGCGATTAGCTATTATTGATTTTTTAACCGATCGTAACATTCAAGTAATTGATGAAGGGTTTCGCGAGAAAACCAGCGGCACTTATTGGGTAGTAGCAAACTTATTTGGCTTGAAAAATACATTAACTCGCCTGCGGACATTTTGCTTAGATGAAAAAGAAGTATCGAATCAGCGCCTAGCCGAGTTAATGCAATCTTTAGAATTGCGCGATCGCCTAAAACGCTGGTTGCACAATCTATCATTACAAAATCTCCCCATTTCCACCGT
>DNGG01000120.1:436-2950 GCA_003486675.1 Cyanobacteria bacterium UBA11372 | reverse complement strand
TAGCCGAGTTAATGCAATCTTTAGAATTGCGCGATCGCCTAAAACGCTGGTTGCACAATCTATCATTACAAAATCTCCCCATTTCCACCGTGCGCCAGTTGCGTAAAACCATTAAAGAGAGCATTCGCAGCTACATTCAAAATCGCGGCAGCGACTTACTGCAAGGTTTAAGCAGTTCAATTAACTGGGAAGAAACAGCCGCTATAATATTAAGTCGGCTGCGGAATTCTGCCGTAGTAAATACTTCTTTAGAAGTGATGAGTAAAGAACTCGCTTTAGTTTTGGAAAGATATTTAGAGCGAGATTTAGAAAAAATAGTCGCTCAAACGATTCCAATTTTGAATATCGACCAAGTAATTATCGAGCGAGTGAAAGCCACCTCTCCCGCCGATTTAGAAGCAGCAATTGAAGGAATTGTCAAAAATGAATTGCAAGCAATTGTTAATTTAGGCGGGATTTTAGGCTTTGTAGTGGGGTTGATTCAAACAGCTTTGTTATTCCTCAGATAACAAACTTAGAACTTACGCACGACGATCTTATCACCTTTGTTTCTGCGTAGATATCTGGTTGCCAAACCGACGATTTTTCAAAGAAACAAAGGTGATTTGCGTAAGTTATGAAACTACCACAACCGCTGAATCGGATAGGCATCAAAAACTGAATCAGCACTCAAAATAGGTATTTGCTCAACCATCGCCTGTGCAATTATTAGCCGCTCGAAAGGATCTCGATGGTGAAAAGGTAGCGTCACCACAACTTCAATGTGGTCTAAATTAATGTTTAGTATATCGATCCTGTTAAGACTAACTTGTTGTTCTATAAACACCCTAAATGGTAAACCAAAACTTAACTTGCCCGTGCTTTGCTTAATCGCCATTTCCCAGATACTAGCTGTACTGAGCCAAATTTCGTTATTCCCGTCGTTAATTAGCCCCCGTGCTGTCTCGCTAAGTTTGGGATTGTCTGTGACAAACCAAATAAATGTATGAGTATCTAACAGCAACCTCATTGCAGATAGTCCTCAAAATCTGCGATTGGCTCGTCAAAATCATCGGATATTGTGACCAAACCTTTAGCACTACCGGGCTGACGAGGCTGCTTAACTGGCAATAATGGCATTAGTTTAACCACAGGCTGATTGTCTTTGATGATGATGATTTCTTCACCTTGAAGTACTAATTCGACTAAATTAGATAGTTCCTTGGATGCTGCATTAAGCTCTATTGTCTGCATAGCTTTCACCTCTTTTTATAAATCGGTATCTTGATATAATTCTTCCAATTTTTGTTGCTCGGTGCGCCGGGAAGGACGGCGATATTTTTTACTTTCTAACCGGGGTTCGTACTGAGTTTTACCCCGTTTGGTTTTTAATTTTAGCGCTGCATCCCGATCTGATTGTTGGTTGAGTTTCTCTTGACGCGCGATCGCATCAGAGAGAAAATCCAAGTAATGCTCGTAACGCTCCCACTCTCCCCGCACTGCACAGTTCGGTTCATCGCAATGCAGACAATCGCTAAACTGACAGGTATCCCTCTCTAAGCGCTCTCTGGCTTCGGGAAAATAAAACGCTAATTCTTCTGGACTAGAATCTAAATCTGGCTGATTAAAACCGGGCGTATCTGCGAGTAACCCGCCCTTGGGTAATTCAAACAATTCTACGTGTCGCGTAGTGTGACGCCCCCGGCTAAGTTTCCCGGAAACTTCTCCGACTCGCAAGTTGACATTTGGAATTAAATAGTTTATAATGCTCGATTTGCCTACGCCCGAAGGGCCAGCGAGGACGGTGATGCGATCGCGCAGGCTGTCTTTTAGTTGTTCTAAACCAGTGCCGGTGAGGACGCTAATCGGGATCGCTTCGTAGCCCCAGGATAATATGCGATCGCGCCATTCCTTGATCTGTTCTTCTGCAACCAAATCGCTTTTATTCAAACACAGACTGACATCCAACCCAGTCGTCTCGGCTTTAACCAAAAATCGACTCAGCTGGTAAGGTTCTAAGGGTGGATCTGCCAGGGCAAAGACGAGCAGAATTTGGTTAGCATTGGCGATTGGCGGACGATCCAGTTCGGTTTCGCGGGGGAGAATATCTGCGATCGCTCCTCTGCCGCCGATCCAATCCGGTTCTTCCACGATGGCGCGATCGCCCACCATTACCTGCTGCCCGATTTTTTTCAACCTTGCCCTGCGGGTGCAAAGCAACGTCTTATTGCCAGACTCGGCGTGGCGAGTTCCCTGGCTCCCGCCTGGGAACGGCGATTTTGGATTGCTTGACTCGGCGTGGCGAGTTCCCTGGCTCCCGCCTGGGAACGGCGATTTTGGATTGCTTGACTCGGCGTCAAAGTTATTTTCCCACCCTGAATCTATTTTTACCTGATAGTAATTTGCTTGGACTGCCAGCACTGTCCCCAACAGCGGGGTTTTGCTGCGTTCCGAATTTGGCTCTGGGTGTTTTTCAGCCACTCAGCCCTCGGCGGGGTTATTGGCTTTCTGCCGCACTTTCAAGGCAAAAAAGCC
>DNGG01000120.1:0-211 GCA_003486675.1 Cyanobacteria bacterium UBA11372 | reverse complement strand
ATTTTATACCCTTCCATCCTCAAACTATCGGGTACTTGCTCGATTGGCTCTCCCGCATCTAGCCACACTTCCAGCAGTTGACCGGGCGCCATTTTTTCCAGGCGAAGTTTAGTCCGCACAAAATTAATCGGGCAAGGGGTGCCGCGCAAATCCATTTGGGCATCGGGAGTCAACAGGGTCGGGTTACTCATTTGTGAAAGAAATTCCCCAA
>DNGG01000121.1:312-9958 GCA_003486675.1 Cyanobacteria bacterium UBA11372 | reverse complement strand
TCTGGTAATTCTAAACTGGCAACTGCATCCGCGACAACGCCAGCCAGATTTTTGCATACCGGATCGCCAAAGGCAATATGGGCAACAATTCCTTCGCCGAAAAAGGTGGAAATTCGATTTTTCGTCCGGTCGATAAATTGATCCGGGACTACCATATCTAGGGGTTTTGCTTCTGCTTTGAGGGAACCCACCGCCGACGCCGAAATTAAATATTCGACGCCCAAACTTTTCATGGCATAAATATTCGCCCGAAATGGCAACTCGGAGGGCAAAAGAGTGTGGTTGCGTCCGTGGCGCGCGAGGAAGGCAACCCGCGTCCCTTCTAAAGTTCCCAGGATTAAAGCATCGGAAGGCGATCCAAAGGGCGTGTCCACTTGCACTTCTTCCACGTCCTTGAGAGCGTCCATTTTGTAAAGTCCGCTACCGCCGATTATCCCAATTTGTGCTTGAGCCATCTTTTAAGCTTTTTTCCGCGCTGCAATGCCAAGCTATTGTACCGGGATAGCGGATCTGTGGCAAAAGGGAGAGGAATCTTGTGCAGGTGAGCAGGTGAGCAGGTGAGATCTGTAGGGGCGGGTAATACCTCTAACCATACAACCAAAACAGACAATTTAACTAAACCCGCCCCTCCAGAGGTGCTACGGATCGCGGCATCCGGTTGGGATAGAGGAATAAGGGGAAAGAGGAAATTTTGTCAAGGAGTATAATCACAAAGCTATATAAAAATCCTCACGCCAATCAAGGGCGAGAATCACAACCGGATGCGATCGCATCCCCCATATTTATAACTGTGTTTGGTTATGTCGCGTTTAGTTGCTCAAATCATTATGTCAGAACCAGGTGCATTACCCAACATGTCGCTGGAAGTCATCGTCGAACGGATCTTTTCGGGTCGTCAAATTAGCCGCATTCACCAAAAGCTACTGATGTCAGTTAAACTCTCTAATAATTTAATCAGCGATGCGGAAAAACAACTGCTCGATCGGGTGTTTGATGGCTTGCAAAGGGGTTTTCTCAAAGTCGTGGATTAAACTAGAGAGGGAATTCATCCCTTGGTTAAATTATTTTTGTTTCCGATCGATCCAATCTTCACCCCCCGCTAACTGAATAAGGTTCTCCGCCACTACTGTGGGTAATTCCTTCGCCGAATGGGAGTAAGTTAGCAACAAAAATTTTTTCGTGGTCTGAATTAGCTGGGTTTTATCTAACATTTCGGCTAGCTGAAATTGACTGTATTGTCCGTTTAACACTTCATCACTTGCATCTGCGATCGCATCTCCCATTACTTCTTCTATCAAACTTTCCCATTCATCGGAATTGATGTAATATGATGTTTTATTCTCTTTAATGTTTAATTCTTGAATTTGTCGAATTGAATGGCGAATCGAACTCGCCCAAGAATTGGTGAGTCGCTGTTCAACTTGATTTTTAATTAAATGAATTAACAAAATCGTTAAAAAAGATTTGATTTGACGTAAAATAGACTTTTTACTCATTCCCTCTAGCTCATCGACGATTGCTAAAGCATCGGCGTAGCGTCCTTCAAGGATGCTTTGCCTTAAATCTATCAGTTCTTGCGTCATAATAATTACCAGCACTTATTTTCGCTGATAATTATAGCAATCGCCAATGCCAGTTGATTTTCGTAATACTAACTCTGTCTGGGCTTCGATTTTAGTCGAAACTCTCCAAAGACTGGGATTAACCACCGCCGTTATTTGTCCGGGATCTCGTTCAACGCCGCTTGCTGTCGCGTTTGCTCAAAATGAAAAAATAGCAGCAATTCCCGTTTTAGATGAGCGTTCGGCAGCATTTTTTGCTCTAGGAATTGCGAAAAAATCTGGGTTACCCGTAGCCGTTGTTTGCACATCTGGAACGGCGGGAGCGAATTTTTATCCAGCAATAATTGAAGCGAGAGAAAGTCGCTCCCCTTTGTTAATTTTAACCGCAGATCGCCCCCCAGAATTACGGGATTGTCATTCCGGACAAACGATTGACCAAGTGAAATTATATGGGAATTATCCCAACTGGCAAGCAGAATTAGCCGTACCGTCTCTGGAAATGGGAATGCTGCGATATCTGCGGCAAATAATAGTATATGCTTGGGAGCTTACGCAAACTCCCACCCCTGGTTCGGTTCACCTCAACATCCCCTTCCGCGATCCCCTCGCACCCATTCCCCAATTCGATGCCCAAACATTCCAATCTCAGTTAACAGAAGACTTCTTTACCAGCATCACCCCGATTACCAATTACCAATTACCAATTACCAATTACCCACTCGAAGAATGGCTGCAATGCGATAAGGGTATCATTATTGCCGGGGTTGCACAACCGGGAAAAGCGGAAGAATATGTACAAGCGATCGCTCGCCTTTCCCAAACCTTAAAATGGCCTGTTTTAGCGGAAGGACTCTCACCTTTAAGAAACTATGCCCACCTCAATCCCTACTTAATTTCCACCTACGATTTGATTTTACGTTCCCCACAATTAGCAGAACAATTGAAGCCAGAAATAGCAATTCAAATCGGAGACTTACCCACGAGTAAAGAACTACGAGAATGGTTACAAATTGCTCAACCAAGACAGTGGATAATTGACAATAGTCACCACAACCTCGACCCCCTCCACGGTAAAACCACTCACTTGCGACTATCAATCGAACAATTAACCTCTGTCCTCCCCTCGCCGCCATCTAAGGGAGAGGTTCCATATCTTGATTTGTGGTGCAATCTTGAAGCCAAAGTTAGGTCAGCAATTGACCAAAAAATGGCTAGCGAAACCAATTTATTTGAATGTAAAACAGCTTGGTTACTCTCAGAGATATTGCCACCCGGTACGCCGATTTTTATTGCCAATAGTATGCCCGTGCGGGATGTAGAATTTTTCTGGCAACCTAATAACTTAGGGATTCAACCCTTTTTTAATCGAGGCGCAAATGGAATTGACGGCACTTTATCCACTGCATTAGGAATTGCCCATCACAACCAAAGTAGCGTCATGCTAACGGGAGATTTAGCTTTGTTGCACGACACGAATGGGTTTTTATTGAGAAACAAATTTGTCGGGCATCTGACAATTATTTTAATTAACAATAACGGCGGTGGCATTTTTGAAATGTTACCAATTGCCAAGTTCGAGCCGCCCTTTGAAGAGTTTTTCGCCACGCCGCAAGATATTGATTTCTCTCAATTGTGCGCCACCTATGGCGTCGAGCATCAATTAGTGACTGATTGGGAAAAGTTCAAATATCTGTTAAATCCTCTACCTGTTAGGGGGATAAGGGTGTTAGAATTGCGAACTAACCGGAAAGCAGATGCTAAATGGCGGCAAGATAACTTAAGGAAGTTTTCATCTGGCATCGGCTAATCTGGGTAGGTGAAACAATGCGATCGCATTCGCGGCGATCGCCTTAGTTTGTTGGTAGATCTCTAGTTCAAAATCGAGGATTTTTCCTAAAAACCCGGATGGGTGAGCGCCAGTTATGATTCTGATTGTTTACCCCTAAAATTGAATTGGTATGAGGAGATTCAAGTAACATGTCGTTAAGTAAAACCGTCTTGAAGTTGTTACCTGCAACTGCTATTGTTATCCCGATCGTAACCGGAGCCATTTTTAGTTCGGCGGATGCGGTTCAGCGATGGGTTAGACTGATCAGCGACAGCGATAGTGCCATTTATATCGATGCTGCTTCGATACAAGGTAGAACGCGATCGCGTTTTTATTGGCAGCAGGTTGTTTTCAATCGCCCACAATCGCTTCAACTTTATAGTTTTGGTCCCGCTTCTAGAGTCCCAGTCTACGGATTTATGATCTATAGTTCCGTTGACTGTCGCACCAAAATTAGCCGTTTTCGTCGCGTCATCGCCCTTGACAGAAATAACAGAGTCATTGTCGAAATTAACCAAGATAATTACGGCAGGTTAGAAAACCTCAATCGTACTCGTTCATCCGCAAGGCACGCAGCAAATTACGCTTGCGCCCGTCGCGGTAGTCGGTGAAATGTAGGGTGCGTAGAGAGCGTTGACACTCCCCCGACTGTTTAAATTTCGCTTCGCTCATTTAAACAAAAAGTCGGGGGATTCTTAAGAGTCCACAAACGAACTCTTAATGGCGTAGTCAATGCGCCTCTAGTAACTCCACTGAGATTAATTCCCAATGTTGCCGATACTTTAGAAATTATATTTGCTGCTCCATTGGCATCTGCATTGATATACCAATTGTTTGCAGTACGGAATAATCCACGCTTTACTCGCTTGCCTGATGACTTGCACCATGAGGGTTTTTCACCATATTTAGGAAGACTGTCACCATCCACAAATGAGGCAGCAGAGGTATTAGCTTCTTCGGTTTCTACAAAATCAATTCCATGCTGTTGGCAAAGTTGATAAATACGTTCTTTAAGTTTAGCTGTTGGGATTTGAACAAATTTCTGATTAGCTTTACGCCCCATATTGGCACTGTCTTTTTGCCTTTGGTTCCATCCAAAGATAATTCGACCAATGCCATTTTTTAGACAGTGATTAATAACTAATCTTGCTGCTTTGTTCACAGCATCTCGCATCTGGCGATTACGCTTTTCTGTGATTGCAGCTAATTGTTTAGACCAAAAGCCTTGAGTCTGATTCTCTTTGAGCCTAGACACTCGCTTATTAAACCACTGATTGAGGGATTTAAGATGCTTTCCGTCAATGATAAAACTTGTGCCTACATTGCTAACGCAAGTCAACCAATTATCAATGCCATGATCAATCCCCAATACCTTGTTTGTATCTAATTGAGCCACTGGGTTGGACGGGTTTCCCGGCTTGAAGCAAGTGGCATGAGAGTTAACGTCTTCAACTGGATACACAAATTCAGCGTAAAAGCATCTATTTCTAGGCAATATTCTGAGTTCTTTAATATCCTCCCATTTTAAATTTGATGGCATTGGTAAATAAATTGCATCAATGCCAAACCAAGCTTTTACTTGATTCCCTAACGGGATTCTAATGCCATCGTCTGTTAGTTTTAGCCAACGCTTAGGGTAAGTGACTGTGAACAATCCAGATTTACGATATTTAGGCAATGATGGCTTGTCTTGAAGCTCTTCGCGTTTCCAAAGTTTTGTTAGCTCTTGGAATGATTTAAAAGCTTCCGCAACATTATTACAAGTTTGCTGCGCTGACGATACATACATTGCCCCAAAATGCTTGTTCTTAGAGCGAGTCATTTCAGCGCATATCTCGGCACGTTTAATTATCTTGCCAGTTTTAAAATAGATTTGTCTGGCATAATAAACAGAACAGTTCCAAACCTTGTTTGATTCTGTGCATAGATACTCAATAACAGCCTGAACATCAGGCGGAGCATGAATTAGCGTTTGTTGACATCCATACATAAATTGTCGATATCTTTATACTAAACGACAGTATATCACAAGATAATGGAGTTAAACATGATGATTGAAAAATGGCGAGACTTCATGGGTAAACAGACTTTTGAGTATCAGCACTATAATCACTCTGTAGGTTTGGCTATTGTTCATTTTGTTTTCATTCCAAAAAGACGTAAACCTGTTTTAAAAGGTGAAATCAGGAATCGCCTTTATCAAATATGGCAAGAATTAGCTACAGAGAAAAAGTGGAACATCCGAGCTTTGGAAATTGCTCCAGACCAGCTCCACTTGTTTGTTGAGATCAACCCAACAGAGCCAATTCATTTAGTTGTTAAGTCTTTTAAAGGAAGGTCTTCAAATTATCTACGCAAAGAGTTTCCCGAACTACTGAAACTGCCTAGCTTATGGAGTAAAAGCTACTTTTTCAGCACAGCAGGCAATATTAGTGCTGAAACTATTCAAAAGTATATTGAAGACCCACATCACTACTAGGCGACTGAAGTCGCACGGGTCACTTTTCCGCCTCGCTCTGAAGAGACGAGGCTACCAAGTTTCCCGCTATTTTCTGGTGTAAGGCACCGCCATCATCGATAGAGTTGCTGCGTCATATCATGTCGTTAAGCAAAGGTAGTGCAAGTGTTTTTAATGCTCTAGGGGCGGGTTTTACGAGAAACCTTTGATACCAAGCGAATTGTCTTAATAAACCCGCCCCCCTCGCGATGCCGATGCTACCGCACATGATATCAATCCCTGCAACCACAAGATATTTCGTTAAACCCTCCCCTGCTGGCTACCGATACAACCAGATATGATATCAGTCCTGGTCGGGAAAGGTAACGAGTAGGGACACGGCAATCATAAAATGTTCACTTGTACAGAATATTTCGGATGCGGTGTCCCTACACACAATCAATTAATTCGCATTAGGTAAACGAGCTTGCCTAAAAAGTAACTCAGGAATTAACTCCAATCCTTCAAACAATGGATCGGTAAGTTCCATTTCTCCTCTGTAAGTCCGGGGGCGGGCATCTGCATAAAATACAGTGATACTTCTGGCTTGACAATCCACCAACCAAACTCTTAATACCCCTGCCTCTAAATACTCAGTTGCTTTGTCTACCAATTCTCCAAATGTTTGTTTGGGAGAAATCATATCGATGACCAATTCGGGAGCAGTTGGGCAAGGTTGATCCTCCATCCAACCTGCTGGTAAACGTTCGTAGGATACGTAACACAAATCTGGCACTTGTGTCCAATCTCCACCGATTCGTTTGATATTTATTGCCCGTTTGATAGCGACTTCACCCCGCTCTTCGCACCACAAATCCAGGATTGTAAATAAAGCGTTGATCGCTTTAGAAAGAAAGCGCTGCGGCAGCATTTCTGGTACTGCTTGTTCCTCTTCTACTGGGGGCGGAGGTAGAGATTCTTCGGTTGTAATTTGATTTTCTGTGGGTGTTTCGGTTGCTTCTAATTCAATGGGTTCCTTCTCTGGTTCATCCACTTGCGTCTGATTTTCGATATCCGTATCCTCAACTTGTTGGCTCAAATCTTCTACTTCTGAAACACCATTTTGGCTATTTTCCTCGTTTACTTTTGGGGCTTCTTCAACTACTTCTATGGTGGCAGGTTCTGTAACCGTGTCACCAGGAACTTGTGGAATCGCTACTGTCACAGTCTCTTTATTTACTTTTGTAAATGGGGTAGCGATCGCTCCCATTAACCTCCCCCATCCCTGAGAGTTTCCCAACAGCGCCACCATAGCAATACCGCCGAAGTATAAACCCACCACCGCGCCTGCTAAAAGCGTTTGGGTTATCGGATCGGTAGAAGGGGTTAAAACCGCTCCTAAAACCGCCGATCCTAATAAAACATATCGCCAACCAGAAAGCATCTGTCTAGCAGATACAATCCCCAACAACCCCAATAAAATTTGAATAACAGGTACTTGAAACGCTAACCCCGTACTCAACAAAAGCAATAAAACAAATTCAAAATATCGGTCAATTGACCATAACTGTTCTACAACATCTTCCCCGTAGTTCATGAAGAAATTAACCGCCGCTGGAATTAGCAGTAAATAGGCAAATACTAACCCAGCTAAAAACAGAACCGTAGAACCCGCAACGACGGGTAAAATTAGCCGTCGTTCGCGCCTGGTTAATCCGGGGAGAATAAATTGGATAATTTGGTATAAAATAACCGGAATCGCCACCAATAAGCCGCTGTATCCCGCTACTTTCAGCGAGACAAAAAAGAACTCTCCAGGTGCTAGTTGCAGAAACTTGATGCCCCGCGCCGGTGCTTCTAGCAGTTTGACCAAGGGTTTTACAAACAGAAAACACCCAACTGCGCCTATTACCAACGCAATTAAAGAGTAGAATATCCGCAGCCGCAATTCCTCCAAGTGGTCGAATAGCGACATCTCGACATCATCGGGGAGATCGTCGATATACTCTTGCTCAGTTGAGGATTCTACTAGATCCAGAGGCGTCATGGGTTTTGCTTTTATCCGAGGCTCTTTGAATTATAGAACAGCATGGGAAAACCCTGCATCACCAGACCAGGGTTTTCCTTTGAGACTTTTACTCTCACCCTTGATAGATGATTTTAGATTTTAATTGGGCGCGCTCAGGTATGCGCTCAAGGGCGTGGTTGTTAAACTGTCGCAAAGTTTTCAACAGAGATTGGTTTTGCTAGGTGTTTTTTCAGATATGCCTCCGCCATCTTTTTGGGGTCAATTCCGTTGTAGCGAATTAAATAGTTGATTGCGTTTTCAGTTGCAGAAAAGCTGCGTGGCATTGAATGTATAGTGCTTGCCAAAATTTCGTTGTTTCCTTGCACAATGCGACCAATACATTCTGGTTCAACTTGCAATCCGGTGGGAGGATTGTATTTTTCTTGGTAGCACCAAACCTCGTACTCGACGCACATCCAGTCGTCCGTGCGCCGCAGGTAGGTTCCTAATGGGCAGTCGTTTTTGTCAATCTCTACGGTTTTTTTAGCAGCTGTAAGCGCTTCGTACATGTCTTGGTGCTTGCAGTTTTCACCTGTGTGGCGTCGGCGCAAAAGCCAGTCGCGGCACGAGCAAGCGTCCCAAGATACTTTATATTTGTTGCCGTTTTGCAGGTTAAGACAGATGGCGTATCCTGCTTTTTCTTCCCACGTGTACTTCTGTTGAGTCGGTGCGAGCTTCTCTGCCTTAGCAGCCGAAGAAGCTGCCTCAATTTTTCCTTCCAGTTGCGTGATTTGGAAGGCAGTTTTGCGGATCAGATTGCGGCAATTCAGCTTAATAACTGCTGCGAGTTTCTTGGCGAGCGCTGCCAGCTTTTTGGTGAGTTTGGCGATGTCCATATATAATAGAGGCAAGTTATTTTGTTTGCAGCGCGGTGGTTTCCTCCACCGTGCTTTTTACTATATACTGTGTTAGCAGTGGTTGTCAATGGGTAGCAGGGGTTTTTTTTGGTATATTGGTGTTGTAGGATTGGTGATCGATGTGGCTGTACCTTTTAAGGATCCCCAGAGCGGTAAATTTACTAAAGGCAGATTTTCCCGGAAGGTTTACGGTGTCCGCTTGAGTGTGAAAGCTGATGAGGTTTTCCGTCAAATCTGTCACGAGCGCGATCGCAACCCCACAGAATTGGTAAGGGAGATTATTGAAGAGTGGCTGGAAGCTCAAAAAAAGTCCTCCAGTGTGGTGCAAGAAGATGAGAAAATTACTCAGCGATTGGCCTAAGTTGCATTCGTGATTTCGAGGGCAATCTTCCGGATCTGGCTGCGGCAGTTGAGGCGGATAAACGCTGCCAGCTTTTTAGTTAGCAGTGCTAACTTTTTGGTGAGTTTGGTTAGTGCGTTCATGTTTATAATAGAGATGAATTATTTTTGTTTACGCTACGGTGGTTTCTCCACCGTAATTTTTATTTTATCCATAGGCGCTTATGGGCGTCAATAGTCTGCTGTGGGTTTTTTGGTATACTTGGGGGGTAGGGTTTGGGGTTAGGCATGGCGGTTCCTTTAAAGGATGCCCAGAGTGGGCGCTTTACAAAAGGACAGTTTGCGAGAAAGCACTTTTCTGTAAGGCTGAAGCCTAAATACGATGAGGCTTTCCGTCAAATTTGCATGGAGCGCGATCGCATACCTGCCGAGTTAATCCGCGAGATTCTTCAAGATTGGATAGAAGCTCAAAAACAAGCGACTTCGTAATATTAAAGAATTATTTGCCGCTAAAACCCAGAAACCCGGTTTTTCCAAAAAACCGGGTTTCTTACA
>DNGG01000121.1:0-127 GCA_003486675.1 Cyanobacteria bacterium UBA11372 | reverse complement strand
TTCCAAAAAACCGGGTTTCTGGGTTTTTTTTAAGTTTTGTAACAATTTACCGAAATCAACTCTCTGGGAATTGAAGTTACTCCTTTGACATAACTTAACAGACATTGTTGCACGTAGCTGGGTAGTC
>DNGG01000036.1 GCA_003486675.1 Cyanobacteria bacterium UBA11372 | reverse complement strand
CTCCGGGTGCGTGACGCTGCGAGAATATTTCAAGGTAGCAATGAGACTTGTAGCGTCAGGAACCAACCACCGATTGTGACACGCAGCTTTAGTCCTGAAAATATGGAAGTAGTAATAGCTGGGATCTGCATTTGGAATTAGCATTTTGCCTGTTCGCTTTCTGGTTTCAGTAATTTGCATATTCATTTTGGTATTTTCCGCAAGTTAAATGGCAATTTACTTGCTCCTGAAGCTCGTTCGCTTTCTAATTTCAGTAATTCGCGCATTGATTTTGGTATTTTCCGCAAGCGAAACGGCTGTTTGCTTTCTGCTGAACCTCATTCGCTTTCTAATTTCAGTAATTCGCCCATAGATTTTGGTGTTTTCCGCAAGTTAAATGGCAATTGATATGATGTCCTTAAGATCACCCAGGCTCGGTAGCCGAGACACGGCACGATTAACGTTATCTGTTTATCTGAGATACCTATGATGCCGTGTCCCTACGCAACGACTGGGTGAGGTTTTTTTTTATGGGCAATTCGCGCAGTCATTCTCGTTTCGGCAAGCCTGTCACAAGTAGCAGCCGTCTTTCGTCTTATAAATAGAAGTTGTAGAACGAAGAATCAACGATGAAACTGCTTGAGATTCAATCGAGTGTTCGCCAAGAGGGTTCGATTTCGCGCTGTTTGAGCAATGAGTTTATCCAAGCTTGGCAAATGGCTAATTTCGGGATGCAACACAAACAGCGCGATGTTGGAATCTCTGCACCTGCTCATCCTACGGGACTTTGGACAAAGGCGAATTACACTTTACCAGAAGAGCGATCGCACGAAATGACAGCCGCATTAACTGAATCAGAAGCATTGATTGAAGAGTTACTTTGGGCGGATCGTCTCTTGCTGGGCGTGCCCATGTATAACTTTAGCATTCCCTCTACCCTCAAGGCATATTTAGATAATGTTGTGCGAATCAATCGCACCTTTACCTTCGATCCCGCAACCTATACCTTTGAAGGATTGGCAAAGGGTAAAAAAGCTTTGATCGTTACCCCAAGCGCCGGAAATTTTGTGGTAGGTACGCCCCTCGGTAAGATGAATTTCTGCGATACTTATTTGCGATCGCTGTTGGGATTCATCGGCATTGACGACGTAACAGTTGTACCCGTACCCGATCAATTTATGTCAGACGAAATTCGGCAACGAGAGATTGCCACTGCGCGAGCCAAATTGATGAAGTTAGCAACGGAATGGTAGCTTATGGAACGCCTAGAGATATTCAATCAACATCGTTCCTTGCTATTTGCGATCGCCTATCGGATGCTTGGTAGTGCCACCGATGCAGAGGATATGGTGCAGGAAGCCTGGATACGCTGGCAATTGACGCAAGCGATCGCTCAATCTCCCAAAGCATTTCTATCAAGTATTATCACCCGTTTGTGTATCGATCGACTGCGTTCCGCTCGCGTACAAAGAGAGAAATACGTTGGAATTTGGTTACCAGAACCTTTGATTGCCGACTCGATTAACGAGCCTGGAAACAATGCTGAATTAGCAGAATCTCTATCATTTGCATTTCTGATGCTGCTAGAATGTTTATCCCCAACCGAACGCGCCATCTTTTTGTTGCGCGAAGTTTTTGATTATGATTACTCAGAGATTGCGAAAACGGTTGGTAAAAGCATTCCAAATTGCCGTCAAATTGTGCGTCGCGCGCGTCAACATTTAGTACTTCGCCGACCTAACATCGGCCCATCTCTGCAACAAAAAGAGGAAATAATAGAAAAGTTTTTGAACAGTTGGAATCAAGGCGATCTGCATCAACTCATTGCCCTGATGGCAGAGGATATCACCTTCTTCTCAGATGGAGGTGGTAAAGTCACAGCAGCACAGCAACCGTTGCAAGGTTGTCAAAAAGTGGGTCGCTTCTTGGTCGCAATTCGGCGGAGTCGGCTGCTCCCTACATTCAGTGCCAAAATCGTTCAAATTAACGATCGACCTGGAATTTTGAATACCGTGGCAGGGCAACCTCAAAGCACGTTTAGTTTTGAATTTTCCGGTGAAAGCATCCAAGCAATTTTTGCAGTTGTCAATCCAGAGAAGTTAAAAGCAGTTAATTTGTAAGAAATAACGCTTTGGCAATACTCACACAGGCAATCTGCTTGATCGTTTTGCCCGGTTGCTTTCTAATTTCAGCGATCCGCTGTTGGCTGGAATTGGACAAACTCTTCTACCATAACGTTCGCCAGTAATGCGATCGCTTATGGGAGGAGCCTGCGTCGCATCGCGATCGCCGTCACTTTGACTCATCATCCCCAACCACGTACCCAAACGATTAATATCATTAACACTGCCGGTACAATCTTCTTAGGCTGTAATTTTGGTTGACTTCACTCAAAAAGTGGATTAGAAACATGTACGCTCTTGCAAATGTTATATTTCCCCCTTTGTGGGCAGCAAATCTTATTCAGGTAACATATCTAGGAATTCCGGCATTGTTAGCGGAAATCATTGTCTTCCAGATCTTCCAAAAAATTTCTTTCCTCAAAGCGTCTTTGCTCGTTATTGGAGCAAATATAGTGTCCTTAATCGCTGGATTTATATTTACATCGATTCTCTCAATTCTTAGAAATACTTTTTTCCCAGTATACAGTGCAACTAACGATCCATACTTTACCTCATTAGCGATCGCGAGCTTCCCGATTGCTTGCTTACTAAGTATTGGAATTGAATTTATTTTATTAAAACAATTCCAACAAAAATTTCATCTTCGAGATTTATTTTTATGTATGGCAATAGCAAATTTAGTAAGCTATACGATTTTAGGCATTACTGTGTGGATTTCCTTTCTGAAGTGAAGCCTCGTCTTAGATTGGTAGCGGCTGCTGAGAGCTAGATATACAGCCGATTGCAACCGTATGAGGTACACCGAAAGAATGCAATAGCGGCTGGCATTTTTGCTGCCGCTATTGCATTCCTTGCCTTAAGGCTTTCCCTAGACGAGCTGGCAATCCGCTATAATTCAGGACTGGCGCTCTAGGGACTAATTAATACCTGAAAATAAAACCCGGAATCTTGAGCGTTTTCTCCTCTGTCGCTTAAGTTAATTAGGGGATAGGCGTAGTCAAGGCGCAGGTTTACTTTAGGGATTGGTTGCCACAATAATCCTAAACCTACCCCGGCTAAAAATCTTTGGTCTGATGAGGAATTGGGATTGTTGGATACGTTCCAAACTGAACCAAAATCGATAAATGGTGCTACCTGTAATATGGCGGCACCATCGGCATCTTTTTGTAAGGTAATGCGGTCTTCGATGGAGAATCTGAAACCATTATCACCAGAGCGAATGTTTTGCCGGTAGCCGCGCAAGGATTGACCGCCGCCGATGACAAATTGCTGGGATGGTAATAAACTGTTTGGTGTTAGTTGGACGTCGGCTTGTAAAATTAGCAAATTAGATTCTGAAAGCCTTTGTACGCGCTGGATTTGACCCAGCCAACTGAAAAATCTAGCATCTGGAATTGGGTCGGGATTGGTGGTGGCGTCGAATAAACTGGTGCCGAAACTAAATTGACTTCGCACTGCCGTTGCTCCCATTGCATCTCGGCGAATATAGTCTTGTCCAAACTTGAAGGTGCTAGTGCGGCTTCTACCTTCTTCGTCTGGTCCAATGCCAAAACCAAACGGGTTATCGCCGATAAATGTTTGACCGTCTTGAAATGTAAAACCAATCGATAAAGCAAATTCTTGACGCACAGAGCGAATTAGCGGCTGTCGAAAACTAATTTCATATAATTGAGAATCGCCGTTAATATCTAATTCGTCAAATTCTGGGGCGGTTACTTCAAACCAATTTGGTGCGGCTCGCAATTGCAATGTGCCTTCTTTGGCATTCAAGGGGATACGATAGGCAAAGTCAAGAGCATTTGAACCTCCAGTTGCAGAACGGTAATAAGAAGCAAAAATTTCATCTCCCAATCCGGTAAGATTGCGATAAGTTAAATTAACGCCCAAGCGTTCCGAACCAACGCTAGGGGGCGAGTAATTGTCAACGCTAAAGTTACTGCTAAATTGGTCAGCTTCTGTAACGCGAACTCGCAGAATACTTTGACCCAGACTGCTTCCAGAACGCAGGTTGGCTTCTATATTTTCCAATAGAGGATTCGTCCGCAGCAGTCGCAGTTGCTCTTCTAATTGGGCGGTATTGAGGGGCGTACCCGCTCCCAGGCGCACGCGCGATCGCACATATCCACGATTCAACCTGCGCGTTCCTTCAATCTCAATCCGCTCTACACTGCCTTCAATGACGCGAATTTGCACTATCCCATCGGCGATGGTTTGGTCTACCAAAACCGCTCTGGAGGTAATATAACCCCGGTCGATGTAAAGTTGAGTAATCGCATCGGCAACTCCCCTCAGTTCTTCTAAAGTTACTTCCCGCCCTTCATACTTTTGGATGATGCGATTAAGCTCATCTTGAGAGAAAATAGTACTACCGCTAACTTGAATTTTCCGCACTGAAATCCTCACCGGAGGGGTTTCTGGCGACGGTGTAGGCGTGGGAGTCGGTAAGATGGGTTCCTCTGGTTCGGGGGTTGTTGGTGCGGGCGTTGGGGCGGGTTGCAGGAAGCGATCTTCGTTGGGGTTGGGTTGGGGATTAAACGGTGGAATCGGCAGATTTTCTCTTGGTTGAGGATTATCTACGGGTGGTGCAGTCTGGGCGATGGGTTGTGTCGCAGCAGGTATTTCAGCCGCAGCAAGGGATTTGGCTGTTGGGATTTGCGTCGCAACGGCAACGCCCTTCGCACCAGTCAGACAAATACCACCGATCGAGAGTTGAAGCAGCAAAAAGCGCGAATACACTAGAAATCCTTTCCTAAAGGAGGCTACGCGGAAGGCACCCACCTACAGAAGCACAATTATTTTATTGCTATTGATGACCTGTAATAGTTTACGAAGTTTGCAGCGCTTAGGTATCAAGTTAAATCCTATATATATATTTGATTATGGGACTTGGAACGATGATGAACATCACAAACAAGAATGATTCAGATCGCGATCGCCCCAAAGCGAACAGGCCATACTAATAGACAACTGAACTCTAGCCGAGTCATCGACAGGGAACACACGAGCCGCCGACAGTTTCTCCAAGCAGACTGTCGGTTTTTTATTTTTATTGGGTAATAAGTAATGGGTAATGGGTAATGGGTAATGGGCGATTAGACATGTGGCAAAAATAACACTGTACGGGCAAGATGCCCTTTTCAACTGAAATCGCCAGGATTCCCCATCCTCAAAGCAAATGAGCGTCCAGCTCATGACGCTTAGGATGGGGAGGAATGGCGGGGCAGCTCCGTACCTACGCTGCCCAAACCACTGGTTGCGGCTTCACGAAGATGCTAATATAAAGCTACGTCGTGAAACAATTATGCGCCAAACCTTAACCGCCAAATTAAAACTAGAAGTCACTCAGGAGCAAAAAGAACAGCTCCGGGTGACTTCTTTGGCATATAGGGACGCACTAAATTACACGTCTTTAGTTGCTTTTGAGATGGGTAAAACCTACAACGGCACCAAGATTCAGAAGCAAGTCTATTACACATTGCGAGAGCAATTTAAGCTTCCTTCACAGATGGCTTGCAACGTTCCTCGTCAAGTTGGGGCAACTTACAAGTCATTGCGGACAAAACTTAAACAAAATGAGGAGGCAATTAAGGCTGGGCGTACCAAGAAACGATACAAGGGATTGGATAAACCACCCAAGTATGTTTCTCGCACCTGCGCGTTAAATTACCAACGCGACTACTCATTTGTTAAAGACCAGAAAGTAAGTGTCATTACTCTAGATGGTCGAATCAAGATGAATTATCATGGCTACTCCAAACACCTGGAAATGATTAATTCTGGAGTAGCCAAAATCGGAGCAGCAAAACTCTGGTACTCGAAGCCGACTAAGACTTACTACTTATTAGTGAGCATCGAGGTAGAAGTGCCAGAGTTAACACCAACCGATATTAATCGAGTCATGGGCGTGGATGTTGGGCAACGCTATATTGCCGTTGCCGCAGATACCCGGAATCAGACTCAGTTTTTCAGTGGCAAAGAAGTGAGGCATAAAGCTTCTCGTTATGTGAGGGCGAGAAAGTCTTTACAGCGTAAAGGCACCCGTTCAGCAACCCGTAGATTGGTTGCACTGTCAGGACGGGAGAGACGGTTTATCGCTGATACGAATCACTGTATTGCCCAACAAGTTGTAACACCTAGTACGCTAATTGGATTGGAGAACTTAACTCATATTCGAGAGCGAACAGAGCCACTAAGGAAAGGCAAGAAAGCATCTAACAAACAGCGTAGAGCTAACAGCAACAAGGCTTGTTGGTCTTTTGCCGAATTGCACGGCTTCA
Organism: Cyanobacteria bacterium UBA11372; assembly: GCA_003486675.1. GTDB lineage: Bacteria > Cyanobacteriota > Cyanobacteriia > Cyanobacteriales > Aerosakkonemataceae > Microseira. Next base: position 876 of record DNGG01000036.1, on the reverse strand, counting down.
TTGATTACAAAGCTGTGTTGGCTGGAAGTTTGGCTGTAAAAGTAGATGCTCATTACACGTCTGTGGCTTGTCCGTGTTGCGGTCACACATCTAAAGAAAACAGACCCAACAAGGGTCTGGCTTTTGTGTGCCAGCAGTGTGGTTATACTCTCCATGCTGATTTAGTTGGCGCTAGGAATATTGCACGAAGAAGTGTTACTCTCTCGGCAAGACTGGGAGAGTACGGGGCGTTTTTCAGCCGTCCCTGGTGCGTCATCGGATGAAAGCAAAGCCGAACGCATGAGCGAGGTATTCGGAACTGCGCTGGACGATAGATGCAATCTCCACCCTCAACGTAGCGGAGTCCCTTCAGGACGAAGCGGATTAGGGTGGAGTAGTTGAAGCATTACCAATGACCCATTACCAATGACCCATTACCGATGACCAAATTAAAATTTCCCCACCCCTGGGCGGCACTCTGACACAGCTGATGCCAGGAAGCACCGCCAAGGGTGGGGAAGTTAGTTAAGATCGAACAAGAGGTGTCGGTAATCGCAGCTTCTAGCCTATTTTGGCTGAGCCTGGACAAGCTTAGGACATTGACTGAATGATGTAGTCAAAGTAAGGGGCTGCTTCGGTGGCGTCTGCCTCGGAAAGCAGTGCTAAAGAAGCTTTTTTCAGACAGCGGATCGATTCAACCATGCCGGGGACGGGGACGCCCAGGGAATTGTACATTTCCTTGACGCCAATCAACCCAATTTTCTCAATCGGTTCTTTGTCTCCGGAGAGAATTCCGTAGGTAATTAGACGCAGATACCAGCCGTAGTCTCTCAGACAAAGCGCCCGCTGACGTTGCCCGTAGGCGTTTCCTCCCGGTGCGATAAAATCGGGACGTTT
>DNGG01000309.1 GCA_003486675.1 Cyanobacteria bacterium UBA11372 | reverse complement strand
CGCACTACCGCTCCTGGAGGTAACTGGATTTTATCTGGTGCGATCGCCACAAACATGTTGTTATCGGAAGACGCGATGCTGTAATGATGGCATTTGACGGCGCACTTGTTCCAGACGAGATGGATTGATTTCTGCGATCGCTACCCCAGGTTTATCCCCGGCATCGGCTAAAATTACTCCCCAAGGGTCAACAATCATCGCGTGTCCGTGGGATTGGCGCGTCGCGTAATGACGCCCTGTTTGAGCGGGTGCGATTACGTAACAGGTGTTTTCAATCGCCCTCGCTTGTAGCAAAATTTGCCAGTGGTCTTTGCCAGTATAAGCAGTGAAGGCAGCGGGAACAAATAATACTTCGGCTCCCATTTGGGATAGGTATCGGTAAAGTTCGGGGAAGCGGACATCGTAGCAGACGGAGAGTCCTAAGTTACCCAATTCTTTGGCATGACAAATTTGGGGCAGGTGAGTACCCGCCATGACCGTGCTAGATTCTCGATAGGTGTTACCGTCGGGTAAGTTGACGTCGAATAGGTGTACTTTTTGATATCGGGCGAGTTCGATACCGCTGGGGTCGATTAGTAGGGCGGTGTTATAAACTTTACCGTCGTCGCAGGGAACTGGGAAGCCGCCGCCTAAGATGGTGACTTGGAAGCGTTGCGCCATTGTTTTGAGGAATTTTTCGCTGTGGACGGCGATCGCTTCTGCTTGGGCGATCTTTTCTTGTTCTTCGCCCAGAAAGGAAAAGTTTTCGGGTAGGCTTACTAATTCCGCACCCTGCCCCCAGGCTAATTCTATCAGTTCTTCTGCCTGCACTAGGTTTTTTTCTAGCTCAGGTGTGCTGGTCATTTGGATCGCGGCGGCTCGGTAAGACTTCATGGGTAAGATCGTCGATAGAACAAAATACTGCCCGGTGTTGATGCGAGTCAGGAACGCTTTGTGGCAGTATAGAGTATTTTATGATATTGAACCGCTAAGACGCAGAGGACGCAGAGGAAAAAGAGGGGAGAGAGGGTGCGATCGCTATCCTTCACTAAATTCTGTTTGTAGGATGCGCTGCACTTGTTCTAGCAGGGGATTGGACTCCATAGTTTTTGATTGCTTCTTGGTGTTTGCTTAGAATCTCTAGTGCTTGATCTCGCTGCATAATTTATCCGGTTGTATTCGATTCGCAATCTAGTTTTAGCTGCTGCTTTTGTAACATCGCTTGGCTACAGATGATCTGGCAGATCGCTAATCGATTTGCCAATAGATTTGAGCAGTCGCTCTAAGGCTTTCATCTGCTTAACCGTGAATGTGGGTACGTTCTTGCCCAATTCCCAGCGACTGACTGTCTGAGACGAAACGCCAAGCTCTCTCGCTAAGTCTTCTTGACTCATGTCTAATTCTTCTCGGAGCTTCTTGAGGTGTGATTCTTCATCTTCCGGTCGTGGGGTAGGCTTCTTTGGCATCGCTTCGATTAAGCATGTTGTTTAAATAAAGTGAATAAACCGCTTGACTAAATAACAAGTTGATTAGACAATGTGTTTAAAAGCCAGCCCGCAACCGTGGAAAGTAAAGGACTGGCTTTGACTCCGTTCATCTATTGGAGGCAAATAACATTATGACTTATCGAGAACGCCTGAATTGTTGGGCGATCGCACGTTTGTTGCCCGAACAACGATGGATCGTTGTTGCCCGATTTCGCAGCCGCTCCGACGCAGAGGGGCATTTTCAGTTTCTGCGTCAAAGAATGCCCCAGATTCCGTTTAAGGTTGTGTTTGATTTGACCAGCACGAATTAGGGGTTTTTAGGCGATCGCTTCCTTGGCGATGAGTTTTGGGGTGCGATCGCGTCTTTCGCGGGTGGTGGTGTGGGGTGCGTGCGATCGCATCCGCGTAGCAGCCGAATCAATCTTCGTCTTTGGATTGTTTGGTTAAGCGATCGAGTCGGTCGTTATTTTCTTTAGTGAACGCAATCAGTACGCTGACAATATTTGTGGTTAATCCGCTGGCGGTGGTAATTGTCCCTTCTGGAACTTTGCCAAAAAACAACAATCCGATACCTAATATATTGACAACAGCACTGGCGATTATGAATCCAACAGTTGCCTTATAACTAAAACAAGCTTGACGCCAAGAGTCTTGAATTATATTTTCCTCAATTTTGAGAGAATTATCTGCTTCAGAAGTGGATAGTAACGACTGGCTGGTATTTGATTGATTGGGAAGCATTTTTATGTTTTAAACTCTACAATGTCTATCATTCACCTGCTGAAACAGTTTTGGGACGACTCAGAAGACAATAAGCAGGAACTTTGTGAGTTTTGCGTTATTAAGTTTCTTATACCAGTCAGAGCTTGCTTTTGGGCATGGGAATCGGAGATAATTGACAGACCTCGGGAACTAGCTTAAGTTCGTTAAACTATCCGTATCTTCCTTAACTTCAGCAATATCGTTACCTCAAAGTTAAGCCCCGTCAACTGATGAGTACAGGGAAGCAACAGCGCGATCGCGGTTTGATACTGACCCCCCAAGGACGGCAGAAGCTTCAGGCTGAGATAGATCGGTTAGGCATCAGCAGTGATAAATATGCGGTTCATCCGTCCGCAGTGTGCTTAAGTACTAGGGAAAGTGCCAGTAAAGCAAAGCTCTTAGCTCAAAATTATCAAAATTTCTGAAGTTAAAACCTGACCGCTTTAACAGTTTTAACTTGTTATTAATTCCTTCAACAACCCCATTAGTCGTGTGACGCTCAAAGTCACCAACTATTTCAGCAAACCATCGCTTAATTGTCCCGACAGTTTTCCGAAAAAATCCTTGTGCTTTTTCTAACCAATCAAGCAATTTTAAAGTACCTTCTCCTAAATTTTTACTCTGGTCAAACAGATTAATAAACTCTTCCTTTAATTCGTGCATCCGGCCCAGGTAAGGTGAGGCTTCTTTGAGAATAGATAATTTTTCTTTTTGCTTCTCTGACAATGATTATTCCGTTTTTAGCAGAACATATTTACTGCCTTTAAGACTGCCAAACAGTTTAGCTCTCTCTTTCACCTCTAAAGCTTCGGCTGTTTTTTTTTGCTCAATTATTGCCGAGTTTAATTCTTCATTGACTAATTTCATTACATGAAATCTATCTGCCGTTAATACAGCATTAGGACAATTTTTTTCCACCAATGATTTATAAACAACGCAGAGGTCTAAACTGACCTCTTCTATCTGTGACAAGACGCGATCACCCCAGGAGCGCATCACTTTTTCTATTTCACTCTGTTTTCTCTGTCTGGCTAATCCCACAAGCTTTCTACTGTCTAAATCTACTAATACAACAATATATTTTCCACCCCCTTTAACCAGACTGATTTCATCTATTCCTAATCTTTTTAGTTGGCTGACATCTACCGCGCCTCTCTCAGTAGCTACATGATTGACCATTGACCAAACTTCTTCATCAGTTAATTGGTTAATTTCTGCTATATTATGGACATCGCTATGAATCACTTGGGCAGTAATTTTTGATGCATATCGATGCGTATATTTTTTCCTTCTGCCCACAAATAATAGCTCTTCACTGAAAGGTTTTTCGCATTTTAAACACTTGAACCTTCGTCGATTAACTTTTAGCCATACTTCTTTATTACTTAAAGGTAAATCTCTCACCCAATAGCTAGTATTAGCATGAAGATGCTTACTCACTTCTTGGCAACTTGGACAAGTAGCACAGTCTGCATCTAATTCGACAGATAAAATTAATGAGGTTTCGGTTTGTTGCCAGTCTTCTACAACAACTCCGGGTAAGTTAAGTAGTTCTGTAAGTAGTAGATTCATCTCTAGTGGTTTGTAGTTTATTATACATTAGCACAGTAAATCCGGATGAACCGAAATACTACGGTTTTTGGCAGCAAAAGGCGAAGGTGCAACAGTCAACAAAAAGGTAATATCACGTCAGTTCTCGGATAACTCTTACAGCGCTCTGGATCTGCTTGTCAAACGTCAGCTGATTGAGCAAACTGAGGAAGGCTATCGTTTCCAAGTGGAACTAATCCGCCGCTGGTTTGCCCAGCGAATAAAATAGCCATAAAAGAGCAACCTGAGCCAATTAACCCAACTATGCATATTGAACCTCTATCCCATGAAACCCTTGATGAAGCCATTAATCTTGTAAATAAAGTTTTTCCATATCAAAGACTTTTAGAAAGAGCTAGTATCGGATTTCGTGGCAGTCTGGCAAAAAATAGCTGGTTATATAGAATATTGTTTTATCTAGCAGGAATTGGAGAAGCAAATTACTGGATTGCCATCGATGATGATGGCAAGAAAGTCATAGGAACCACAGGATTATATTCCACTCGGAAAGATGAAGGTGAAGCTTATTGGTTAGGCTGGACTTGTGTAGAACCAGCTTGTCGCGGTCAAGGAATTGGCAGTAAATTAGTTGATTTTGCTATTGAAAAAGCACGAGGGGCAGGTAAGAAATTTTTGCGATTATACACATCAAACAATCCAAGTCAAGCGACTGCACACATTCTCTACGAAAAACGGGGTTTCCGCATTACAGGTGAAGAAAAGCTGCGAGGAACTGAATTCAAAATCATATACCGCGAACTTAAGTTATAAAGAAATACTCAAACAATTCTGTATAAAGTGTTTCGGAATCTCCGGACGCGCACCAAAGTGAAGATGCACATAAGACGCATGAACCTGATGCATTTGCCATCCTTCTTCTGTCACCGGACTGTGATATCCTCTTACCTGAAATAAGGGTTTTGTTGGCTTTTCAGATAGATGAGAACGATGAAACTCATGTCCCCAAACTGTCGCACCCGCAGGTAATATCAAACTATCTTGCAAAGCCGTCGCTTGTCGATATCCTAATGTTAAACGCCCACTCATTACCGCTGTTGTCGGTAATATTCCCGCCATCGACCAAGACTTATTTTCAAAATCAATTATTTGCTCGCATAAATACATCAATCCGCCACATTCTGCATAAGTTGGCATCCCTGTCAAGATAGCATTGCGAACTGATTCGCAAGCAAGTTTATTTTCTGCTAATTGTTGGGCAAAAACTTCGGGAAAACCACCGCCGAAATATAATCGTTGGATGTTTTTTGGTAATTCTTTATCTGTTAAAGGACTCCAGAATACTAATTCTGCACCCAATTGTTGCAGCAAGTCTAGATTATCAGCGTAGTAGAAATTGAAGGCGCGATCGCGTGCCACTCCAATCCGGATGCGTGAGTTTACTAAGCTTGTCTCTCCCACTGATAAACTATTACTGAAACTTGGCTGGGAAGAGGGCGGGTTTACTAAGGTTGTCTGTTCGAGTGATACACTGTTGGTGAAACCCGCCCCTACAGTATCACTTTTCAGCAAAGGTAATAACTGTTCCCAATCAAAACAACTTGCTCCCAAATGGGCAAGTTGGTCGATAATATCATCTAATTCTGAGAGTTCTTCTGTAGGAACTAACCCTAAATGTCGGTCGGGGATGCTAATATTATCCTGTCTTCGCAATACGCCCAAAATGGGGATTTGTAGGGGTTCTAGAGCATCTTTGAGCAATTGTAGGTGGCGATCGCTTCCCACTCGATTCAACACCACCCCAGCTAGCTTAATTTTAGGGTCAAACGAGCGATAACCGTGCGCGATCGCAGCCACAGATCCCGATAACCGACTGCAATCTATGACTAACAATACCGGCAAATCCAGCAACCGCGCAATGTGAGCGGTACTGGCAAAGGGAATTGCTAATTGGTAATTGCTAATTGCTAATTGGTTATTATCTACTCCGTCAAATAATCCCATTACGCCTTCTACTAAAGCGAATTCCACGCCTTGGGTGTGACGGGCGAAACATTGTTGTACGTAAGATTCAGAAGTGAGTACTGGGTCTAAATTACGACAAGGGCGACCAGTTACGTAGGCATGAAACATCGGATCGATGTAATCTGGGCCAACCTTAAACGATTGAACTTGTATATTTCGAGACTTCAAATAAGCAAGCAGGGCGAGCGTTACCGTTGTTTTGCCCACCCCGCTACTTGTGCCTGCGATCGCAATAGTCATTGGTAATTGGTAATTGGTAATTGGTAATTGGTAATTGTAGTTCCCATTACCAATTAGCCATTAGCAATTACCCATTAGCCAACTTTAAAACTTGCGTTGCCACAGCCATACTTTCTTCGTAAAGTACCTCGCGTCCGATGCGCTGTAGCTGCTGAGACAGCAAGAATTCGGCTTTTTGGTCGAATAATGCCGTAACTTGGCGCGTTTCACAGGTTTGTGCCACACCACCTGCTTCCATCCGCATACAGCCGCCTGTTTCCGAACACAAGACGGTGCAACAGTTTGCTGCTGTATTGCTTGAGTAAAGGCGCAGGTTGATTAAATCTCCCGCTATTTCCCCTGTATCGGCAACGGGAATCGCGGCTAACTCGGCTTCAATTTCCCGTCCCTCCGCACCCACTAACTTGATGCGCTTGATGTTGTATTCGCCACCTTCGTTTACGTAGGAAACCGGAGTCCACTGCAAGCGACTGGCGATCCAACCCAGGTACATCAGTGCTTGGGCGGGATTGCCTTTTTCGTAATCGAGGGTAATCCGGTCGATTTCCATGATGTGGGCGCGACGTTCTGGGGGATCGAAGGTTTCGGCGGTAAGTTCTTGCCAGGAGGCGAGACGACGCCAGTTGAGGTCTGCGATCGCCATCCCCGATTCGGTCAAGCTGTATGCTTGTAACAAATCGGTTTGTGGATTCAGGAACCCGGAAGAATCAAAAATTACCGAACTGCTAATGGCAGACAGTCGCTTGAATAACTCGTTTTCTGGATCGGGTGTTGTTTTCCACCAGAGGAACTTGGGAAGATCGGAAATAGTCAGGGCGGGAATCATCCCGGCAATGCGTTCTAAAGCTTCTTCTGTGCCTTTGAGGGTAATGTATTCGCAGCAGATCAAAGTACTGCGACTTTGTTTTTGAATCGGACAGTAAGCGGAAACTTGAGCCGTCACCCCTTCATCTTCGCCGACGATGGGACAAAGAGCGATGACGCGACAGGGGTTAGTAGAAGCGATCGCATCTGCAAAACCCGCACCCGCTGCATCCGGATCGTATTGAGGAGCTTGACCCCCACCGTTGGCATCTGATTTCGCCGCATTATTACGTTTTTGGGCGTATTCGACACGCAGTCTTTCCACTAATTCCGGACTCGATTTACCTGTAACTGCTAGGTTATACGCTTTCTGCGCTGCCGCGATCGCTGCATTCGTGCGTGGCCCAGAAATTCCATCCACCGGACCTTTATAAAATCCCAGAACCGCTAGCAGTTGTTGGGTTGCCTCTGGTTCGTAAACTACCAAAGTAAACGTTGCTGCCCTAGATGCCATCGGCAACCCGTTTTCGCTCGATATACCGTAACTTTGCCAGATTTTACCGAGTTCAGTTTCTATATCGCTGATAGACACATCTTTCGGTGCCTGGAGGGAAACAATCGGAGCAGATTGTGTAACCATAGTTGGGAGTTTGGATGAAAGGATTTTAGATTTTAGATTGTAGATTTCAGATTGAATAAATTTTGCCATCTGAAATCTACAATCTGCAATTGATACCAAATCCGGGTTTAATACCCCCTTGATCGCTTAGACCGCGTAGGCGGTCTTTGGTTGTGTAGGCGCGACTTCAGTCGTTAGCCATAAAAGGGGTAATCGAAGCGCATTTGGTATGACATGTATTTTTTAGATAACTGGATTTTAGAAAGGTTAACTTGTTACTTCTGAAGGATTCTGTATTCTGGCTAGCTAACCTTAATCCACATCTAAAGGGAAATTTTAGATTTCAGATTTATTTAATCTGAAATCTGCCATCTCAAATCTGCAATTGTCAGGGTCTTCGCCAACGACGCCCGTCGCGGTTAATTAGCAGTTCTGCTTCTGCTGGTTCCCAAGTTCCGGCTTCGTATTGGGGAACCGAAGCGGGATCTGTAGGTGCTTCCCAAGCCATCAGTGCTGGCGTTACTACACGCCAAGCTTCTTCCACTTCATCTGCCCTGGTGAACAAGGTTTGGTCCCCTAACATGCAATCTAGGAGCAAGCGATCGTAAGCATCACCCGACGATTTGCCAAACGCTGAACCATATTGGAAGTCCATATCCACTGGTCTGGTACGGAGTTGTAATCCCGGCATTTTGACATCAAATCGCAGAGAAATCCCTTCATTCGGCTGAATTCGCAGGGTCAGAATGTTGGAACTAGCCTGTTGGGCAGCGGATTGGAAAATCATATGCGGCACTTCCCGGAATTGGATGGAAATTTCCGACACTTTTTTCGGCAATCGCTTGCCAGTTCGCATGTAAAACGGCACCCCGTGCCAACGCCAGTTATCCACCATCAGCTTCATCGCCACGTAGGTGGGTGTGGTGGTATTGGGATTCACCCCTGGTTCTTCTCGATAACCCGGCACTCGCTCTCCTTTCATCCACCCGGCGGCGTATTGACCCCGTACTGCTGAAAACTCTAGATTGCGAGTATCTGCCAACCGGGTGGCTTGAAGCACTTTCGTTTTTTCATTGCGGATACTGTCGGCGTCGAGGGAATTCGGCGCTTCCATTGCCGTCAGACAAAACAGTTGCATCAGGTGGTTCTGCATCATGTCCCGCAGCGCCCCGGATGTTTCGTAATAGCCCGCCCGATCTTCCAATCCTACGGTTTCGGCAACGGTAATTTGCACGTGATCGACAAATTGGCGATTCCACAGAGGTTCAAAGATCGCGTTGGCAAAGCGAAACACCAGTAAGTTCTGAACTGTTTCCTTACCTAAATAGTGGTCGATGCGGTAAACCTGCTGTTCCTTACAAACCTTGGTCACCACTTGGTTGAGAACTTGAGCCGATGCCAAGTCGCGACCAAAGGGTTTTTCAATCACCAGACGGTTTTTAATCGGATCGTCCAGCATTCCCGCCCCACCTAATTGCCGAATCGCTTCGGGGAAAAAGTTGGGCGAAACCGACAGATAAAATACTCGATTGCCTCTAGTACCGCGTTTGGTATCGAGTTCAGCCAGCAATTGCTTCAGTTTCTGGTAACTTTCTGGGTTATCGATGTCGCCAGAACAGTAATACAATCCCTGAGCGAAGTCTTGCCAAAATTCTTCGCTGCCAATCCCTTCAGAAAACTGCTCGATGCCCTCGCGCATTTGTTCGCGAAAATAATCATCGCTCCAAGGCCGCCGCGCCACGCCTACAATCGTAATTTCTGGGGGCAGCCGTCTTTGTCGCTTCAGTTGATAAATCGCTGGCACTAACTTGCGTTGCGTTAAGTCGCCCGATGCACCAAAGATAACCAAAATTTGGGGTTCGGGAACCCGTTCTTGTTGTAAACCAACGCGCAGGGGATTTTCTAGCAGTGTGACCATTTACTTGTTTCCTCGTTCAATAGCTTCCAGCCTTGCTAGTACGCCTTCGTACTTGGCTGTCATGTCGTCTATGATGTGCTGGTATTCAGCTTTGATTTCTGCTCGGATTTTTTCCCGTTCTTGAGCAATGCGAAGATCCCAATCCCTTTCCCATTGACGAAGTTCAGCCCGCAGCTGCCTATTTTCCTCCCGCAAGCGTTCCAGTTCGGTAACGACCTCAGCCGCACGGCGTTCTCTTTCGAGATCCTTTTGTCTGATATGTTCCTTAAGGCGTTTATTTTCCAGGCGCAACTGCTCTAATTCCGAAGGGCTACTCTCGACCTCTTGCACCATTTTTCCGGAAGATAGCTTTTTGTCTACCAGGCTTTGAACTATTGCACCAGAAGGAATACCATTGGGTGCTGACTCCAACGCTTCTTGCCAAATTTCTCGCTGTAACTCTGGGGACAGTCCAGATAGGGGACGCACTTGACGCTCGCTCGTTGGAATTTGTCTACCATTGGTAGACAAATTTTCCATAACTTGGGCAGCACTGATGAATTGGTATGCTCTTTGTCTGCCTATACTCCACCTGTACCGGCAATAATCTTCAAAAGTTTTCTGGCTTTCTCGGTACAGTTTTCGATCTCGAATTTCTATAAGAGCTTTACCGACTTCGTAGAAAGTCTGAAGTCCTTGCTCTACAATGACTTCGAGTTGGTTGAGCCGCTCTCTTTCCTCGTCATTGAGTGGCGCGTTGGCAGCATCAAGCTCTTTGTCTACCAGACCGTTTGAAGTCAGCATCACGGCTTTTTGGGAATTTGGGATTGGATCTCGCTAATAGCTAATGGCTATTCTTTCAATTAGCCATTAGCTATTACCACAAAACTACGCAGGTGTCAACAGTTTTACCTTCTCTTCCAGCGAGTTCATCAAGGATTGGAACGGCTGAACGAATTTGTCAATCCCATCGCTCAGCAGTTCGTCCATGACTTGGTTAATATCGATGTCGATGTCTGGGTCTTTGAGACTTTCGATCAAGTTGTAAGCTTCTTGGATTCTCGATTCAATCCGATTTTCGGCGCTACAGTGGTCGGCACAAGCTTCAATTGTATTAGGCGGTAAGGTATTAACTGTATCGGGGCCTACCAATTCATCGACGTACATCACGTCGCTGTATTCGGGGTTTTTGGTGCTGGTGCTTGCCCATAGAAGGCGCTGTACTTTTGCACCTTTTTCTGCTAGCGCTTGCCAGCGATCGCTCTCTACGATCTCCTTATACTTCTGATACGCGATTTTAGCGTTAGCGATCGCCACTTTCCCTTTCACTGCCCGCAGTTTTGCTTCGACGTTGATACTTTCAACGCCTGCTTTTAGCTTGTTGTCAATCCGACCATCGATATTGCTATCAATCCGGCTGAGGAAGAAACTAGCAACTGAAGCAATCTTACTAATATCTTTTCCTTCAGCCGCCCGTTTTTCCAAGCCTTTAATATAAGCCCAGAAGCAATTGACGTAGCTTTCTACTGAGAACAGCAAGGTAACGTTAACGTTAATGCCATCGGCAATGACTTGTTCTACAGCTGGTAAACCTGCGGAAGTGCCGGGAATTTTAATCATCACGTTTTCCCGACCGATTTCTTGATAGTAGCGCCGCGCTTCTTCTATTGTGGCTTGTGTATCGTGGGCGATCGTTGGTGGTACTTCAATGCTGATGTAACCATCTAGCCCGTTGGATTCTTCATAAATCGGGCGGAACATATCGCAAGCGTTGCGAATGTCTTCAAATACGAGGGATTCGTAAATTTTGTATGTGGGTAATCCGGCGCGCGCTCCTTTTTCGATGTCGGCGTCGTAGATTTTATTGCCTGCGATCGCTTTTTCAAAAATAGCCGGGTTCGAGGTAATCCCTCGCAGTCCCCGCGTCTCTATCAGCCGCTGGAGTTCCCCAGATTGGATTAAATCGCGGGTCAAGTTATCCATCCAGATACTTTGACCCAATTGCTCAATTTCTAAGATATGGTTGGTTGTCATCTTTGTGTCCTTGTTTGACGCTAACTAATTGCTAATTGCTAATTGCTAATTTTCCCCATTAGCCATTAGCCATTAGCGCTCTTTATTGATGAGCCATCACTTTGTCGCTTTGCTCCTTCGACCTTTCATTCACGAAAGATTCCACCAGGGCAACATCATCTTTACTGCCAACAATTAAAGGCGTGCGGGCATGAATTTTATCTGCCACTACATCTAAAATTGGCATCACTCCCGTGCTGGCACTACCCCCAGCTTGTTCTGCTAAAAAGGCGATGGGTGCAGCTTCGTAAAGCAAACGCAATTTCCCTTCTGGTCGCTTTACCGTTCCTGGGTATAAAAACACGCCTCCTTGGAACAAAATGCGGTGGAAGTCTCCTACTAATGCCCCGCCGTAACGAGCGGTATAGCCCTCGTGACGGTGAACGTAGCGGATATATTCGCGAATCGATTCTTCCCACTGCCAGAAGTTACCTTCGTTGACGCTGTAAATCGCCCCGTGGTCGGGAATAATAATGTTTTCCGCAGAAAGAATAAACTCGCCTAAGCTGGGGTCGAGGGTAAAAGCGTGAACGCCCTTGCCGATGGAATAAACCAACATCGTGCTGGGGCCGTATAATACATAACCTGCTGCAATTTGCTTGCGTCCGTTTTGCAGCAAGTCGCTAGCTGAATTATCTTCGTCGTTTCCTTCTTGCTGGCGAATTGAGAAGATGGAACCGACGTTCAAATTGCTGTCTATGTTGGAAGAGCCATCGAGCGGGTCATACAGCAGGGTGTAGCGACCAATGGGGCAGTTTTCTGGAATGTAATAGGGTTTTTCCATTTCCTCGGATGCCAAGCGACAAACAAGGCCGCTTTGCTCTAATACCGAGATAAACGCTTCATTGGCGTACACGTCCATGTTTTTCACGGACTCGCCCTGGACGTTGACTTCCCCCGTCACTCCCAGTACGTTTTCCATTAATCCGGCACGGCTGAGACGGCGTGCAATCAACTTGCCTGCCAAAGCAATACGACCCATGATGGCACTGAGATCCTGTGCCTCTGTAGAAAAGCTCCCCAGTTGCTGCAAGACGTGACGCGACAGGGTCATGCAATCCCGTTTGAGGGCACGTTCTTGAGCGATTGGCGGATGCGTGTCTGCCATTGTTTTGTTCAAAATTCCCCGCTGGCTGCCGATGCTAAAAAGGCAAAATAAATGGAAAAGATTTTCTTTGTCCTTGCTTGTATGGGTAAATTTAATTCCAGCATCTGTCTAGGGACAGATGATTGTGGTAAACTTACTTACCCATACAAATTTTTGCCTTGTTTTGAGTGGAGAGAAAAGCGGGGCGGGGTTTACCGCTTTCCTGTAAACCAATAGGGGTTTATTTGGTATAGGCGCTGTTACACAGATCCCTAATCGACTGCTGGACAACAAAACAGTCACAACCCTTGCTCGTCCTTGCTGGTTGGGTTTGGCAAGATTGTTAACGTTTCTAGCGCCAAGGACGAGCTTTGGGTTAGACAATGTCCAGAGCGATCGCTCTGCTATTTCAACGCCCTAGCTCCTTTACTTTTATTTTAGGAAAGCTTTGCTAAATCGTTCTCTAACTTTAGATGAACTATAGAATTGGTTTTCCCTGACAATGGTGTTTTGCATGGCTTGCCACCAGTCAAGAGTATTTTTAACCCCATTAGGCAAATTTTAGATTTTTTTAATCATGAAGGTCAAAGCTAAGAACGCAAAGCATTTAGGTTTTCGCCGACCTTCATGAATCAAGAGCTAGTCAAATACCAAAATCTCAGATCGGTCTTCAATCTATGGAAATAGATTGAGGGCCTGTTTTACCATTTTGGTCAAGGGGTGCATGGGCTGTTTGAGTATTAATACCGCCTTCTCGCTCGAGCCAAGATTTAATCGGTTCATCAGTTAATTTCAATCGCAACATCCCGGCGAAAAAGCCACCCAAGAAGGCAACTGGTTGCTGGGTGAGTTCTCGGAAGATAGGTGTCAGTTCATCCAAAAACATTGAGCATCTCCTTGGAGGGCAACTAGGTTGAACGAGCCATGTCGAATTTTAGCGCGCCCAAAGCGTAGCTTGCCCTATGGAAACCCGAACGCTATCCTATCTTGTTGATTCAGTGGTCGCTGCTAGAACTATCTTTCGAGATCACAA
>DNGG01000548.1 GCA_003486675.1 Cyanobacteria bacterium UBA11372 | reverse complement strand
ATTGAAAAACGTCTCAAAGAAATGTCTTTGATGGATCAGGCATACATTCGCGATCAAAGTATGGCAATAGAAGATCTGGTAAAGCAAGCTCAAGCTCAATTCGGCGAAAACATCCAAGTTCGTCGCTTTGTCCGGTATATACTAGGCGAAGAAATTGAGTAATCACTGTAGATTGTAGGGTGCGTTAGGCGCGGCATTTAATCTTGCTACTTTGGCAAAAAATAAAAATCCGCGCCGTAACGCACCATGAAGGTTGGTGTGTTACACTTCGTTAACGCACCCTACTTAACTAGAATTGCTGATGGAAATTCTGGATACGCCGCTACCCTTGCGGGAGGATAAGTAGGGGTTAAAATAGGATATTGCTCATCAGCTTTGCTGATGGGCAGTGTCCACCCCGCAGCTTTCTGGGAGTAATTTTGAATGTCAGATCCAGAATTATTAGAAAAATTACATCGAACTTGGGTTCAAGCCTTAATAAATTATGGCTGGAACGACTATGCAGCAATTATTGTCGATGCAGAATTATGTTTTGATGAATCATACAGCGAATATGAGGGAGGATTTTACATTTCAGGTCTTGCAGTATATCTACCACTTAGTACTTACTCAATTGTTAGGAAAAATGATGAAATACAACAAATTTTAAGAGATTATTTCGTATTGATCGCCCAGGGGCATGTTTGGGAAAATATGGAACAGTTTCCTCTAAACTACAGAGTTAAACTGCTGAGTGTAGAAGAAAACTGGCAGAAAACTATTAAATTTCTCATTTTAAACTCAAAAGATTTGAACCAAGGACTTGTAACTGAGAAGGTTTTTGCCCGAAACGGCAAAGAACCTATTATTTATAACGAAATGAAGTTTGCATCCAAATCAGAAATTAGGATTGCACAAGAGTTAGAAGCTAGTGGAGTATTGTTCTTTCCACTACCTCTAGCTGTCAGGCATGAAACTGGAAAAATTTATGAAGATCATAGAGAGGTAGATTTTTTAGTGTGTTTAGATGGAACATTTGGAATCTTGGAAATTTCTTTTCACCAAAATAGGTATGAGAAAGATAAGGAAAAGGATGCTTGGTTTAAAAAATCAGGAATTCTCTGTATTGAACAATACCCTGCTGAGAAGTGCTACAATCAACCAAAAGCTGTAGTAAATGAATTTCTAATTATTCTTTCAAAGCACAAAAGGTAAATGAAAAGTTTTAGCTGTTTTTTAGCCATTAATACCCAATGATACTCTACCGTCCAGTCGGATTAAAAGAACTAGAATTAATCGCTCAATCCGACTTTAAAGCATTTCCCCCTCGACTTCCCGAACAGCCGATTTTTTATCCAGTCCTCAATTTTGAATATGCCGAGCAGATTGCACGAAACTGGAATACAAAAACAAATAGTTTTGCTGGCTTCGTGACTAAGTTTGAAGTCGAATCCGACTACGCCAACAAATTTGAAGTTCAAACCGTTGGTAGCAGAATTCATCAGGAATTGTGGATACCGGCTGAAGAATTGGCAGAATTTAACCGCCACATTATTGGTAGAATTACAGTTGAAGCAGCTTACTACGGCGAGAATTTTCAGGGGGAGATAGATCCAGAAACCAATTTACCGACAACGATCAAACCTAGTATGAACGCGACTATCTTTTTCGGCAGTTAAGTCAAATAGCATAGGTTGGGTTTCGTTATCTCAACCCAACCTATACCAAAATCGCGAACTAAATAACAATTAAAACCTGTAGAGGCACAAATTATCGATCCGTGCAAGCCCAGGTAGCGATGGTGCAGGCTCCCGTACCGCATTGCGCGATCGCATTTGCTTCGGCTTCTTCGCGGCTTTCAGCCCATGCCCAACCGAGGTTTGTGCCATCTTTGGCTACAGCGCCGCAAGCATTCTGAAACCAGACTTGAATTTCGCAACCAGCTTCCCCACATTCTTCCAAGGCAGCCCTTTCAGCCTGTGCGCGGGTGGGGTAGTTGTAGCCATAACCCCAAGCACCAGAATCGGATGTAGCGATCGCACCATAGTTATCCTCAGCGGCGAAAGCAGCACCCCCTGTTAACCCTTCAGCCAAAACCAGAGCGATCGCAAACATTCCTAAACGTTTCTTCATATTTAATCAACTCTTTTGCAGCGATTTGTTTGATTAGTACCTGTTTTGCCACATTTTTTCAGCGGGGGTCATCTGTAGATATATCCATCAATCTGATTTGTTGAAACTGAGTTTCCGTAATTTTACTGTTCTATTGATTCGAGAGGTGGTGTTATGAGCGAACTGAAAGACGTTTACAAAGCGATCGCGCAAGCAGTCCAACAGCAACTAGCCCAAGAATATTCCACTGAAAAAACCTACGTATCACCGCAAGAAATAGTAGAAAAAATCCAACCCAAAAACCAACAAAAGCAGGATAAAGCCTAATAATTACCCTCGCCCCCATAATAAAAGGTGAACGCCATGAGTGACATGCAAACCGCTTACAAAGTAGCAGCCCTTGCCGTGCGGCAACGGTTCGCCGAACAGCATCCCGCAGCTTTGGAAGTTCTCGATAAAATTCACAAAGATGAAGTTGCTGCCTACCCCGGTAGCTTCGATCAAGTCGAAGAGGTGTTGCACTGTCTCGGCGTACCTGCAACGGTTAACCCAAACCCGAAAGCACTAAAAGCCAAAATTGCGTTCGTAAATTGTTCTAATAATTACGACAAAACCTTAATCGAGCAAATTGGCAATTATGTCGAAAAAGGTAATTGGCTAGTCACTTCCGACTGGGCGCTTCACTACGTGCTTGAAAAGGCATTTCCCAACACGGTACGCTGGACGAACAAATCAACGAGTGAAGACGTTATTTCTGTAGAACCTTATCTCAACAGTCTGTGGTCGGATATTGTAGTTTTGGGTGCAGATCCTCAATGGTGGCTGTGGGGCAGTTACCCAATCGAAGTACTGAACCCCAAGACGGTGCAAGTCGAAGCCGCAAGTCACGACTTACTGGTGCAGCATAACGCGCCTGTCGTTGCTGTACGCTTCCCCTGGGGTAAGGGGCATGTCTACCACGTCATCAGCCACTTTTGGGCGAAGCGCAGCCAGACTCCTACTCTGCGACATCAAGGGCCTTGTACTGATTTTCTTTCCTCTGGCATGAAATTAAGCGATGAAGGCGTCGAAAAAGTTCTACATCAAGCAGGCATCAAGCCAGACACGCTAAACTTTGCTCAGATCCAAAGTGCAGCCACCTCGACAGAATTAGTAGCCCAACTGTGCGTCCGCGCAGTCAAGCATCAAAAATCTGTCGCCGGTAGCTGTAGTATAATATAAAACAAACACTGGCCTGTAACTTGCAAGCCAGTGTTTAATAAACTATAAAAATTAGCTTGTGAACGATACTCGTTTAGTTAAAATCAGCAAATATCTCAGCAAACATCTACGGCACGCACCAGATCGAATAGGTCTTAAACTTGCTGAAGGTGGCTGGGTGAAAGTGGATGAACTTTTAGATGCTTGTAGAAAACACAATTTTCCCATTACCCGGGATGAATTAAATGAAGTTGTTGCACGCAATGATAAAAAACGGTTTTCATTCGACTCGACAGGGACTCGCATTCGCGCTAACCAAGGACATAGTGTAGAAATTGATTTACAATTAGAAACCGCTATTCCTCCAGATGTGCTATACCACGGTACAGGAGAGGGTGCAGTTGAATCGATTCTTCACACGGGTCTTAACAAAATGTCGCGACACCACGTACATCTGTCTAAAGATATAAATACGGCGCGAACGGTAGGAAAAAGAAATGGTCGTCCAGTGGTTTTTGCCGTCAATGCAGCAAAAATGCACGAGGCGGGTTATACATTTTACTGTTCGGAAAACGGGGTGTGGCTAGTGGATATGGTACCACCGGAATATTTAGCGATCGCTTCCTCATCACAACCACCACAGCAAGCATAACCAAAATAAATTATGTTCTCAGCATTTGGCAACAACGACGAAAACTCAGCAAAAAACAACCCCCAAAACCGAGGCTTACTCGGTGCTGGGTGGCGACCTTTAAACCGAGAACTTAACTGGGAGTATTTGTTCCACCTTGCAACTAACGATACTTGGGAACTCTCCCATAAAACCCTACATTTAATCAGCAATCTTGGGGATGCTTTAGGGCGCAACCAATATTCTTGGTGGGCTAATATACTCCATGTCTTTTCTGACGATACCCGCTACCGCATTGATGAGTTTTGGAATTTTATCACCCCCGATCCGCCCATCCCAGATTATCGCTATAGAGACGTTCTATCTACCGAAACGCCTATAGTTCAATTAGTCAGCCGCGACAGCATTCCCATTGATTACGTCCTCAACAAATTGCGGGAAATTACAGTACTCAAAGTCCTGGAGTTATTAGGCCGTCCCGATTTAATTACTCAGTCTTGTTTGGAGCGACATTTTTATTATCCCGTCGAGCGCTTTGTTAGCTGGAATCGTATCGAAACATTAGGCACAGTTTATGCCTACTGGTCGAAATATCAAGTTTGGCTGCAAATCGAAACCTACGAAAAAGGACGCCGCTGGTATAGCCTAATTTCCCAGGATTTAGCTCCGCTGATTAACAAAGCCACTTACAATCTAGCAGTCATACTCAGCGGTTACAAATGCCGTGTCGGACAAGTTAACAGTCAGTATCCAATTCGGTCATTTACCGACGAAATTCAAAGCTTTACCGACAAAGTTCAACAAGCAATTTTAGACCAAAATCAGCTAGCCGTTTTAGTACATGGAGAACCTGGAACGGGTAAAACAGCCTGGACGCAAGCCGTAGCCAAAGAAATTTTAGTACCGCTGGGATTTGTCATTTTTATACTCGATCACGATGCAGTGCAAAACTTTGTTCCACCAACTTACTTGCAGCGGGTTTGCATTATTATCAACGAAGCCGATAACTTAGCGCAAGACCGAGCCAGCGAAGCCGCTCAATACAGTAACAAAACCGAACATATTTTGAGTTTGTTAGATGGAACTTTGTACCAAAGCGTAATAGAAGAAGGGGGAATTCAAGATCAACAAAAGTTTGTCGTATTGATGACTTGCAACACAACAGAAAGATTAGATCCAGCTATGTTAAGAAAAGGGCGAATTGATTTGATGTCTGAATTTATGCACAAATTTGTGTAGATTTTTAAGTTGGAGTAAAAGCATTTATGTTCCAGGTAATTAGGCTTTTACTACCAATCGTTGCAGCCGCATTAATCCTGTTTGGCTGCAATCAGAACAACTTACCTTCAGAAACTAATCAAAATGGCTTTTATATAGAACGCCGTGCGCCTCCCGCTGTTATCTCTCGTATTGCTTTTGGTTCTTGCAATAAACAAGAAAAACCGCAGCCGTTGTGGTCAACAATTATTAGCAACAAGCCAGATCTTTGGATTTGGCTAGGCGATAATATTTACGCCGATACCAAAAACATGAAAGATATGCAGCGCAAATATCAATTGCAAAAATCCAATAAAGATTATCAAACGCTGCTGCAAAGCACTTATGCAATCGGAATCTGGGACGACCACGATTATGGTGAAAATAATCGAGGCAAAGAATATAGCAAAAAGGCAGAAAGTCAGCAGTTATTTTTAGATTTTTTGGATGAACCAGAAAACAGTCCGCGTCGGCGACAAGAAGGAGTTTATACAGCTTATAATTATGGCTCAGGACTCAACCAAGTTAAAGTAATTTTACTCGACGTTCGTTACCACAAAGATGCACCAGGAACCGATAGCGATATTCTGGGCGATAAGCAGTGGCAATGGCTAGAAAATCAACTAAAAACTAGCAAAGCGGCGATCAATTTAATCGCTTCAGGAATTCAAATTATACCGGATCAACATAAATATGAAAAATGGGCTAGCTTCCCTCAAGCACGCAAACGTCTATTTGATTTAATTCAAAATACTAAAGTTCCCGGCGTCATTCTTTTAAGCGGAGATAGGCATTTCGCTGAAATCTCAAAAATTAAGCTGGGGAATGGATATCCACTTTACGAAGTTACTTCTAGTGGTTTAACCCATAGCTGGGATAATTTAGACCAAGAACACAACCAATATCGGCAAGGCAATTTTTTCAAATCTTTGAATTTTGGCACGATCGAGATAGACTGGAATAGTAAGCCAGTGAAACTAAAATTGCAAGTACGCGATCGCCACAACCAAATCCAGTTATAACAGCTAGTCAACCTCTCCGATTTAAAACCTAGTAACGGTTAATTTAAACTCATTTCCAAACAACAAAATAATCGAGGTAACGTAGGTTGCGTTAACGAAGTGTAACGCACCGCCCCCAGAAGGTGCGTTACGGCGCATAATATTAATTAATACCCGAGCATTTATCTAAAAAATGCGCCTAACGCACCCTACATTCAAAAAGTATAAAATAGAGGTGATGTTGTGGCAGATATCCGCAAGCTCATAAATCAAATCGCCGCAGAAGAAGCGCAGCTTAACAATACTCAATTCCTCGCGCCTTGCGTTTATAAAGGATTAGTACGTACAAAAGTATCTGGAATTATCTATACTTTCACACCAAAACCGCGTAACTTTGAAGGCTGGGGAATCTTTCAACCTATTACCGTTCCCAGCCAGAGTCAGGGAACGAGCATAGCTGAATTAGTTGATGAACCCAGTTTGCCACAATTGGCAGAATATCTAAAATTACTTCTACCGTTTCGCTTGCGATTATCTTATAGTTTGCAAGGCAAAACTTGGCTGGCTTATCCTATTAATGAATCAGATGCTAAACAACGCATTGGTAATATAAAACCAGTGGCGGTGCATTTAGTGACTGAGGGGGTAGCTTTTGAGTGCGCGATCGCACGCTACGACGGACACACCTTCTGGTTTGAAGAACTCGACCGTCGCGCCGATCCAATCGTAGCCGAAAACCTGCGCCAAGCCTTCAAAAAACAAACGCCAATCGAAGAATTACGCTTCAAAGGCATCACAACAGAAATGCGTACCGCCTACGATTTGGCAACGCAACGGATAGCAAACTGGCAGCAACAACGCGACGAGAAGCGCCTAGCAGCCGCCTTAAAGCAAGGTGGCGGCAATTTGGAAAAATTTAGCGATCGCACCGACCACTGGCTAGTAGAATGGACAACCGCTAACGGCGAACATCACACTTCTGCCATTACTAAAAATGACCTCACAGTCATCAGTTCTGGTATTTGTTTGAGCGGACGCGATCGCGACTTCGACTTGCAATCTCTAGTCGGCGTCATCGAACAGCAAGATTACTGAATAGGTAATTGGTAATGGGTAATAGGTAATAGAAAAAACCAATTACCAATTACCAATTACCAATTACCAATTACCAAATTTTATGTCCATCTTCTTCCACGAACAACTTTATCGCACATCCCAAGTGATGGCGAAAATAAAAGACTTCCCTGTAACGGTATGCGGTGCGGGTGCGTTAGGGGCGAATATCACCGAAAGCCTTGCCAGATCGGGATTTGGGAAACTTAAAGTGATTGATCGCGATCGCATCGAAGAACGCAACCTTTCTACCCAACCTTACTATCGCTCAGATATCGGTGCAATGAAAGCTAAGATGCTGGCAAATTCCCTCTATCGCGCCTTGGGAGTCAATTTAGACGCACAATCTAAAGAACTCACCGCCGCCAATTCCCCACAACTGCTGCGCTATAGTTCTTTAATTATCGACACTTTTGATAACAGCGTCGCCCGCAAAGCTGTAAAGGATTATTGCGAAACAGCTAACCTGCCTTGCTTGCACGTCGGATTAGCCCCTGACTACGCCGAAGTAATTTGGAATCAAGTTTATCGCGTCCCTTCACCCGCCAACGATGATGTCTGCGACTACCCCCTCGCACGCAACTTAGTAACCTTAACCGTCGCCGTTGCTTGTGAAGTTGCGATCGCCTTTGTTGCCACTCAACAGCAACAAAGTTACACCGTTACCCTAGCCGACTTGGCGGTGAAGTCATTCACCTAGCTAAATCTTCCTCTCCCTCCAGGCAAAGAAACCCGGTTTTTAGGAAAAATCCCCTGTTGGGAAGTTAAAGATCGAAGAAAAAAACCGGGTTTTTGCCCCCGCGTGCGTCAGTCCACTAAAAACCCTGTAGTATGCATGGCAACTACAGGGACATATCACTCATTCGGGTTGAATGGCTGCTTTCGTTTTTATCTCAAGTTGGTTTAATTACCTTTGGCTGAAACTGTTTCGCCTCACCAGGGTTTTTCCCCCAGAAGCGCCAGTTTTAACTACAGGGAGGGAATTTAACTCGAAATAGGGAAGCTGTTGCGATTTTAGTAACGAGGTTGACGGGCACCCCGGTTATTGTTACCCCAGCTACCAGAAGGTTGCTTTCTGTCTTCCCGGGGCTTAGCTTTATTAACTTTAAGTTCTCGGCCCATCCACTCGGCTCCATCAAGAGCTTCAATTGCGGCTGTCTCTTCAGCATCCGATCCCATTTCCACAAAACCAAA
>DNGG01000098.1 GCA_003486675.1 Cyanobacteria bacterium UBA11372 | reverse complement strand
GAAGTTGCTGTCTCTACACCATCAGGCACTGTCTACTTTGGCGAAGAACATCCATTAGTAGTAATTGCTGGCCCTTGCTCGGTGGAAAATGAAGAAATGATTGTAGAAACGGCGCGGCGAGTTAAAGCAGCAGGCGCAAAATTTATCCGCGGTGGTGCTTACAAACCTCGCACATCTCCTTATGCATTTCAAGGACATGGCGAAAGTGCTTTAGGTTTATTAGCAGCAGCGAGAAAAGCAACCGGATTGGGCATTATTACAGAAGTAATGGACACGGCAGATCTGAGTAAAGTAGCCGAGGTTGCTGATATAATACAAGTCGGCGCGCGCAATATGCAAAACTTCCCTTTACTTAAAAAAGTTGGCGCGCAAGATAAGCCAATTTTTTTGAAGCGGGGAATGTCTGCAACGATTGAAGAATGGTTGATGGCAGCTGAGTATATTTTGGATGCTGGTAACCAGAATGTGATTCTTTGCGAACGGGGAATTCGTAGTTTCGATCAGCGCTATACTCGCAATACTTTAGATTTATCAGTTCTGCCGGTTTTGCGAAGTTTGACTCACTTACCAATAGCAATTGACCCCAGTCACGGCACGGGTAAAGCCGAGTACGTGCCTTCAATGGCATTTGCAGCGATCGCAGCTGATGCCGATTCTCTTATGATTGAGGTACATCCGAACCCAGCAAAAGCTTTATCCGATGGCCCTCAATCTTTAACACCAGACCGATTTGACCGCCTCATGAATGAAATGGCTGCGATCGCTAAACTCAGGAATCGTTGGCCTCAACCAGAACCTGTGCTGGTCTAATTTTGTCATCATATGATGTCCGTTGAATTGCCCATAATAAAAAAACTTCACTCTGTCGTTGCGTAGGGACACGGCATTAGAGATATCTCCGACACAGATAACTTTTATCTTGCCGTGTCCCGGCTGCTAATTATGGGTAATCGACCGGACATCATATCAGTTATTAGCAACATCATATCTGGTGGTTGCGGTGCGTTACGCGCTTCGCTAACGCACCCTACATTTAGATCTTGTTTTCTTTATCTTTCTTCTTAGCTTTAGCGAGAAATAACTGTCAACTGTCAACTGTCAACTGTCAACTGTTGAACCTATGACAACTTTATCTATCAGGGTTGGTTCTACTCATCCTTCAGTTAATTCAGTTTCTAAGCGTATACTTGATATTGCAGGTAGTTTAATCGGATTAACGATTCTGTTAGTTGTTTTCGTACCGATAGCAATTGCTATTTATTTAGATAATCCCGGCCCTATCTTGTACGCGCAAAAACGTTGCGGTCTTTACGGAAAACCTTTTAAAATTCGCAAATTTCGCACCATGATAGTCAACGCCGATAAGTTGCAATCTTTGGTACAAAATGAAGCAAAGGGGCCGATTTTCAAGAATCATAATGACCCGAGGGTCACGCGGGTGGGGCGTTTTTTACGCCGTACCAGTTTGGATGAACTGCCGCAATTTTGGAATGTACTAATGGGAGAAATGAGTTTAGTAGGAACTCGCCCACCCACTTTAGATGAAGTCGAAAATTATAGCAAGCATCATTGGCAACGTTTAGATGTTAAACCGGGAATAACTGGAGAATGGCAAGTTAGAGGTCGTTCTAGTGTGAAAGATTTTGAAAAAGTAGTCGAGTTAGACTTGCGCTATCAGCGTCGGTGGAGTTTTTGGTATGACTTGGCAATTATTTGCCAAACTTTATACGTGGTGATTCGAGAAGTTGGTGCTTGTTAAATTATCATGATCTCAATTTACATTTTGACCCACAACGAAGAAGTAGATATTGCCCATACAATTGAATCGGCAATGCTATCTGATGATGTCATTGTAGTGGATTCGTATAGTAGCGATCGCACTGTCGAAATCGCCCGTCGCTACCCCGTGCGAATTGTCCAGCACAAGTTTGAAAGTCACGGACAGCAACGCACGTGGATGTTACAAAACGTACCCACTAAATACGAATGGGTTTACATTTTAGAAGCCGACGAACGGATGACCAAAGAGCTATTTGCTGAATGTCTCCAAGCCAGCAAAACATCCAAATACGTCGGTTATTACGTTGCCGAACGAGTCTTATTTATGGGTACTTGGATTCGTCACAGCACCCAATATCCCCGTTACCAAATGCGCCTATTTTGTCAAGACAAAGTTTGGTTTACCGATTACGGTCATGCCGAACGAGAAGTTTGTTTAGGGCCAACTGGATTTCTCAAAGAAACTTATCCCCATTACACCTGTAGCAAAGGCTTTAGTCGCTGGATTGAAAAGCACAATCGCTATTCAACCGATGAAGCAATTGAAACCATCAGCCAGTTAGAATCGGGAACAATTAATTGGCGAGATTTGTTTTTCGGTAGTTCTGAATTACAAAGACGCCGCGCCCTCAAAAATCTGTCCCTGCGCGTTCCTTTTAGACCGTTAGTTCGCTTCCTTTATATGTATTTTGGACTAAAAGGTTGTTTGGATGGTTCGGCTGGTTTCACTTGGTGTACATTGCAAGCATTTTACGAATATCTCATCGTCCTCAAGGTAAAAGAAATGAACCAAAAATCGCGGGAAAATTTAGCTCATAGTATCTCCGACGGTAAAGCTCAAATTAATCTGGTTTTAAATTATGAAAAATAGCATCATTAAATCCGACTGGCATAAAACAGTTGTTCTCAACGTCGTAGGACTAACACCTAGCCTTTTAGGGGAACATATGCCATTTTTATCCCGTTGGGCATCTCAAGGAAAAGTTAGTGCAATTCAGCCGATTTTACCTGCCGTAACTTGTTCTGTGCAAGCAACTTACTTGACGGGAGAATCTCCCGCTAAACATGGAATTGTCGGCAATGGATGGTATTTCCAAGACGAATGTGAAGTTAAGTTTTGGCGGCAATCTAATAAACTCGTTCAGGCTGCAAAAATTTGGGAAACTGCCAAATTAATCGACCCAAATTTTACCTGTGCTAACCTTTTTTGGTGGTATAATATGTATTCAAGTGCGGATATTTCGGTAACGCCAAGACCGATGTATCCTGCCGACGGGCGGAAAATTCCCGATATTTATACTCAACCTGCTGAGTTGCGATCGCATCTACAAAACCATCTCGGTACTTTTCCTTTATTCGAGTTTTGGGGGCCAAAAACCTCCATCCGTTCAAGTGCCTGGATTGCCGAATCTGCCAAAATTGTAGAAGCACTGCATAATCCAACTTTGACGTTAATTTATATTCCCCATTTAGACTACTGCTTGCAGCGGGTTGGCACAGATCAAAAAGCAATTGCAACCGATTTAAAACAAGTCGATGAAATTTGCCAAGACTTAATTCAATTTTATGGCGATCGCGGCGCAAAAGTCATAGTTCTTTCGGAATATGGCATCACACCCGTGAGTCGCCCAGTTTCATTAAACCGAATATTGCGAGAATATGGATATCTCACCGTGCGAGAAGAATTAGGAAGAGAATTACTCGATGCAGGATCAAGTATTGCTTTCGCCGTCGCCGATCATCAAATTGCTCACATTTACGTCAACGATAAAGACAAAATTTCCCACGTGCGCCAACTGCTGGAAAACATACCCGGTGTCGAATTAGTACTCGGTGAAAAAGAGAAAGTAGCGTACCATTTAAATCATCCTCGATCTGGAGATTTAGTAGCAGTTGCAGCTTCAGATGCTTGGTTTACTTATTATTATTGGTTGGACGACAAAAAAGCACCAGACTTTGCTCGCACTGTAGATATTCATCGCAAACCCGGTTACGATCCAGCCGAGTTGTTTATCGATCCGGCTATTCGATTTCCTGCTTTAAAACTTGCTGGTTTATTACTTAATAAAAAGCTGGGATTTCGCACATTGCTAGATATTATTCCCTTAGATGCTTCGTTGGTAAAAGGATCGCACGGTCGGATTCCCAGTTCTCCAGATGATAGTCCGTTAGTCATTACTCATCAAACCGATTTGCTGCCAAGTTCCACTTTACTAGCAACTGATATTCGCGATATTATTTTATCGCACCTATATTCATACCATGCAATTCCTCAGCTTCTCCCTAATAGATGAAAAGCAATTCATGCTACCTGGGTCAAACTTGGCTGAAGTGCTAAGTTTAGACCCCAGCCAGATCGCCCCCATTCCCGATATGCACCCCAGTGTCATGGGGGTTTGTAACTGGCGAGGGCAGGTTTTATGGTTAGTAGATTTAGCTCATATACTAGGATTCGGAAGTTTTTCTCATACAAAACATAACATTATAGTCATCCGCAGTCAGGGTAAATTTTTAGGTTTAGCAGTTAATAAAATGGGATATTCGATCGCTTATGAAGGGTTGAAACTTCAGCCACCACCGATAATTTTAAACCCACAGATGCAGGTGCTAGCTTTGTGTTTAAAAGGCAAAGTTGCGAGTCGTGAAGGTAAAAATTTGCTGGTTTTGGATGCAGATGTCATAGTCAATTTTTTAGGACAGTACCGTTGCGATCGCCACATTTAGTACAATTAAATATCGGTGTTATATGATGTCCGTTGAATTCCATAATAAAAAAACATCACAGAGTCGTTGCGTAGGGACACGGCATCAGAGATTTAAGGGACACAGATAAAGTTAATAACGCCGTGTCCCGGCTGCCGATTATGGGTAATCGCCAGACATAATATCAGAGAATTGCTCAAAAAAAAGTAGGGGCAACCCGATCTTTTCCCCTACTTTTTAATTTACCTTTCCTCTAATTTAGAAGGGAATATCATCCACATCAGGTTCGCTTACAGGCAGCGGTTGACTCTGAAATTGATTCGTTCTAACCGTTGGCATAGGTTCTTCATCGCGGACTTGTGGAACAGTAGCAACCTTAGCGGGAGAACCTGTTGCAGTGGCGGGACGAGAAGAATAATCTGGATTGGGAGCTGAGTAAGCGGGAGTGGTTCTCGCAGGAGTCGCAGCAGGTTCAGCCGGGATAAAATTACGATCGGCTTCCAAGTAGTGAACCTTTTGCACGGTTAATTCGGCGCGTTTTTCTTTGAACCCTTCTGGTTTGCGCTCGATGGTATTCATGCTCAAACGACCTTCCAGCAGCACGCGATCGCCTGGATGACAGCGTTCTTTAATCTCCTGAGCTAAATTTCCCCATCCTACCACCTTTAAAGTCGATGGCGGTTCTTCCGAGCGCAGTCCGGAAAACTGCACCACCATTTCCGCCACGGGTAGTTGATTATCAGCAGTGTAACGCAGTTGCGGTTCGT
>DNGG01000439.1:569-6902 GCA_003486675.1 Cyanobacteria bacterium UBA11372 | reverse complement strand
CCTACAATACTTTGATCTGTAGTATTACGCAACTGCCACAATATAAATATTAATAAGGTGTTCGTAGTAGGCAATGCGAGTGCCAATCTTTAAGCGATCAAGCGCTTACTACGAACCAACAGATGTGCCAGTTGCGTAAGTCCTGAGTTCTTTATCCTGCGGTTACTGTTGTTTTAATCAGAGAAGTGAGAGCAGGATCTTGATATCTGCCGTTGCGATGAGTGGTTCGCACAGCATCTGCTAATTGCTCAATTGGAGCATCTTTAGAACAAAATCCATCGACTCCAGCAGCAACAGCATCGCACAAAGTTGCTTGTTGGTTGGGAGTAACCAGAAGCAAAATTTTTGACGGAATCACGTAAGAATTTGTCTGAACTTTACGTGCGGTGCGAATGAATTTAATCAAATCCATATCCGGGAGAGTGCCATCGACAACGGCAACATCAACATCGATGGATTCCAGCAACACTAAACCTGTTTCTGCATTCGTTGCTTCGCTGGCAACTTCAATCCCATTTTGCGCCCTCAAATTCACTCGCAGGTTGATGCGCGTTTGTTCGTCATCTTCAATCACAGCTACCTGAATATCATCATACTGCTGCTGCGGTTTGGTGTAGCGATCGCTCTCCGACAAATCGTTGGGTGCGCCACAAGCTGAAATCGTACCAGTAAAGTCTACATCTGCTGGACGTTCTTGTTTCAGTTGCGCCATTTGTTCGGAAGTCAAAATCTTAGCTTCATCAAAGCCAAAATCAATTTCTGTATGGAGTCCTTTTTGCTTCACTCGCTTCAAGTTGTAGAAGCGTTTATTCAGAGTAGTCTTGACAAATGCCCACAGACAGCCGAGTAAATAACGCCGCTTAAAGGGATCTTTTTCAAACCAATACTCAAGAAATTTCCAGGAATAGAAACGGGCATAATTGCGAAGTACGCCTTTGAGGACTTCTTCCCGCGTCATGTTGTCGGGTTTAATGATCGGCGTGACAAAATTGTAGTGAGAATAATCGCGGATTTCTACTTTATCCGCTAAATCTTGGAACAGTTCCGAAAAAGGCCACGGCGTATACATATTCCAGTTGGTCATGTCTGCCTGCCAATCTCGCGCCATTCGGTAACTTTCTTCGATTGTTTCTGGCGTTTCGTTGGGCAATCCCATAATAAATTGCACTTCTGCCAGAATCCCATTTTGCCGCAGGAGTTGAACGGCTCGTTTGTTGTCGGCAATCGTGGTTTCTTTGCGGAATAAATTGAGGTTTAATTGTGCGGCTGCCTCTGTTCCTAATGAAACGTGAACTAACCCAGCTTTGCGATAAAGCGGCAATTCTTTTTCATCGCGTAGAACATCAGTTACTCGCGTATTAATCCCCCAATGAACGCCTAAGTTACGCTCGATGAGTTCATTGCAGAGAGCGACAAACCGAGATTTATTAATTGTTGGTTCTTCATCTGCCAGAATGAAAAATCCTACTTTGTAATCTTTCACCAACCGTTCAATTTCATCGACAAACTGTTTGGGCGAACGGGAACGATACTTACGCCAGAATTTCCACTGACAACAAAACCGACAGCGGAAGGGACAACCTCGCGAATAGTTGGGAACGGCAACCCTCGTATTGAGAGGGGTATAAATGTATTTGTCCCAGTCTAGCAGGCTCCAATCTGGGGTAAGAACGTTCAAATCTTTGATTGGAGGATGGGCTGGAGTAGCAACAATTTTACCTGCTTCTAGAAAGGCAATGCCCAAAATTTCTCGGCGTTTTTCTTCATCGGTGCCGTTAGCGATCGCCCGCATCAAATTGACGGTAATTTCTTCGCCTTCTCCCCGAATAATGTAATCAATCCAGGGTGCTTCACTCAGTACCTCTCGATACATATAAGTGGGGTGAACGCCGCCCATGATAGCCTTGGCATTGGGGCAAATTTCTTTCACCAGCCTCAGCGTATTCTGAGACTTATAAATCATCGGCGTAATTGCGGTTACCAGCACAACATCGGGCTGATAATTGCGGATGATTTCTGCTAATTCTGCGTCTTCAATGTCGTTGCACATGGCATCAACAAAGCGAACTTCATTGAAGCCTGCTGCCTTCAATGCGCCACCCACATAGGGCACCCAACTGGCAGGCCAATTTCCGGCAATTTCCGCTCCCCCGGAGTGATAATTTGGTTGAATCATCAGGATACGCATTGTTTGCTTTCCTCCTTATTTGTATTGAGCAGCGACAAAGAATTTCAGATTGCATATTTTAGATTTTAGATTTTTTAATATAAGTAAATCTGAAATCTAACATCTAAAATCTGAAATTCCTTGGTTTGTGGCGCAAATTATTAAATTGCCTTAGAAAAAGTGTTCATTGCTTTCTTGTGGAGATAGGTATCAAAAGCAGCAGCAATATTGCGGATTAACAAGCGTCCAGCGGGTGTTACTTGAATGCAATTGTGAGAGAGACGGAGCAGTCCATCGGCTTCTAATTTCTTCAATTCATACCGTGCGGCGGCAAAATACTCATCGAAATCTTGGTCGAAACTCAAATGATACTTCTCCTCAAAATCATCTTTTGACAGTTGGAATTGACACATTAATTCCATAATTGCTGTCCGCCGAATTACATCATCTTGACTGAGACTTACCCCGCGTTCAATGGGTAAAATTCCCCGTTCAATCGCTTGATAAAAGTCTTTCAAGCGCTTGTGATTCTGGACGTAGACATCATGTAGCATACTAATTGATGTTACTCCAAACCCAATCAGGTCTGATTCTGGTTTGGTAGTATACCCTTGGAAGTTACGATGAAGCTGTCCTTCTCGTTGCGCGATCGCTAATTCATCATTTGGCTTGGCGAAATGATCCATGCCGATAAACTGATAGCCATTTTGACCCAGTTGCTCAATCGCCATTTGCAGAATATCGAGTTTTTCTGAAGCTTTGGGGAGAGCCTCTTGGGGAATCCTTCGCTGTACGGGTTTGATCCAGGGCACGTAGGCAAAATTGAATACAGCAATCCGATCTGGATCTAGTTGGATCGTCTTGTTTATCGTATCGCGGTACGTATTCAAGGTTTGGAAAGGTAAACCATAAATCAGGTCAACATTGACACTCTCAAAACCCGCTTCTCGTATCCACTCCATCACATTAAACAGCAAGGTTTCTGATTGAATGCGGTTAACTGCCTCCTGCACTTGGGGATTAAAATCTTGAAGGCCAAAACTAATCCGGTTAAATCCCAAATCTTTCAAAAATAGAACGTAGTTTCGGTCTAAATATCGGGGATTGACCTCTATGGAAATTTCCGCATCTGGAGCAAAGCGAAAATGCTCGTTAATTGTCGTCCATAACCGTTCAATTTGATTGAGAGAAAGATAGTTCGGCGTCCCTCCTCCCCAATGCATCTGATCGACTGGGCGCTGGTTATCAATTAACTCAGCCATCTGGCGAATATGACGAGCTGTATAGTCTAGATAAGGTACAGCAAATTCTTTTCGCTGGGTGATGACGGTATTGCAACCGCAGAAATAACAAGGCGTCTCACAAAACGGAATATGACAGTAAAGCGATAATGGCGTTTTTTTATAGTTACCGACTGCGATTCCGGCTCTGAAATTAACTTGGTCAAACTCTGTTTTTAACTCGGTTGCAGGCGGATAGCTAGTGTAGCGCGGTACGGGCTGGTCATACTTGCGAAGTAATGTTGGGTCAAATTGAACAGTCGGCAGCGAAAAGCTCATTGGTGCGCGTTCCCTTATTGATTGGTGACTAGAGTTGCTGATTTGAGATCTTGCATCAGCGTCATAGTCCGCTAGGGAATAAATTCCCACAGCGAGTAGCGAAAGTCAGTTTTAACTGACTGCTTTGATGAGATTAAGTCGGTTTTAACCGACTTTTGCTATTAGCCCGGAAATTTATGATACTGTTGGCGAATCGATTGGGGGGTTTCACCCCCCAGGTATCTCGTTATCTCGTTCCCAGGTTCCACCTGGGAATGCTGTTTTGGAGGCTCTGCCTCCTGCGCCGAAGAGAGGCAGAGCCTCCTGATCTGCGTTACCAGGCCGGAGCCTGGTAACGAGGCGATCGCAGGCACATGGGGGGTTAGACCCCCCAGGTAATTCGCCAACAGTATCATTTATTTCCGGGCGGGCTATGAGATTTGTGCAAGATCTCAATGAGGCGATTTGGCGAATCAAATCTTTTAAATGCTGTATTCAAGCGCTACAGGTTGGGCAACAGAACCGTGATGAGGTCGCTCGGTTGCACCGGGGATGTTCTGGCGGGTGAGTAAATCAAACACGTGTTCGCCAATTGCCGCTTTAACATCATCTTCTAACTCGTGAACCACATCTCGATTCAACTCAAATGCATAGTTTGCTTCGTCTACAATCCGTTGAATTGTTGCCTCGTCAACGGGTAAAGAATTAAGCGCTTGACGATATTTTTCTTTGAATGCTCTTTTGGCTTCCATCGTCGGGATTTGCTCAAATTCATGCAGTCCCGTACCTTGGTCGGGAGGTAAATTCAAGGCTGAGCGAACAATATTTTTCAAGGCTTGACCGCCAGATAAATCGCCCATGTAGCGAGTGTAAGCATGAGCTACCAAAAGCGCTGGGTCGGTATTGGCTATTTGTTGAATGCGATTGACGTAAACCTGACCTGCGGGTAAGGGTACAATCTGTTCGCGCCAGTTGTCGCCATAGTAATATGCCAGATCTTTTTCCAGATTCGATGTCCGGTTAAGTTCGCGGAAATACATCGGTCCTACTACTGGATGAGTCTGGTGACGCTGAAGTGCTTCTTCTAGCGCGCTGTAGACTAAATATAAATTTGCCAACAACTTACGGAACGGCTCTCTTTCCACAATCCCTTTGAGGAAGCACTTCATATAGGCAGTGTTTTCGGCGGCGGTGTGAGACTGTTTGGTGCCTTCTCGCAGGCAGTTGGCTAGATCCGGGTTCATGTCAAAATTACCTCATTCGTCAGAAATGGTTGTTTGGCGATACCCACTAAAGCTACGAGCAGTAAGATCCCTGAGCAGGCGCGCCGCAGACAACCGACTAGGTAAATACTTTATAGCTATTCAGCGATTAAATGAGCTGAAGTTTTCATAACTTAACAAAACTCCAACCAAGTAAACGCTTTTTGTATTTTTCCGCAACAGGTCTGTTCAAAAAGCGACAAGTACTATAACTTAATAGCTATTAAGCTTATTTGCGTCGAACATCATGGTTAACTCTCTGCCGAAGCCGACTCTGGAGATATCGGAAGCTAAGACAAAGGCGATAAAAGAAAACATTCTCACACCCCGGTTTTATACAACAGACTTTGAAACAACGGCAAAGCTGGATTTGTCTGCCCAGGAAACTGAGCTACAGGCGATGCTGGCAGAAATGCGCGCCGATTACAACCGCCACCACTTCGTGCGAGATGAGACGTTTGATCGCTCCTGGGATAACCTGACTGGAGAAGCTAGGCAAGCATTTATCGATTATTTGGAAAGATCTTGCGTTTCCGAGTTTTCTGGCTTTCTGCTGTTTAAGGAACTGTCTCGCAAGTTGAAAAATCGCAGTCCTGTGCTGGGTGAAATGTTTAACTTGATGGCACGGGATGAAGCTCGCCATGCAGGATTCCTCAATAAAGCGATGGGGGATTTTGGCACGACGATTGATTTGGCATACCTGACTAAGAATCGGGTGTATACATTTTTCCCGATTGAATGGGTGATTTACACGGTTTATTTGTCAGAGAAGATTGGCTACTGGCGTTACATCATCATTTATCGCCATCTGGAAAAACATCCTGAGAATCAGTTCTATCCGTTGTTCCGCTACTTTGAAAGCTGGTGTCAGGATGAAAACCGCCACGGGGATATTTTTAAGGCACTGTTGCGATCGCAACCCAAACTCTGGCAGACTTGGCAATCTCGCCTATGGAGCCGCTTTTTCCTGCTGACTGTATTTGCTACCCATACGCTAACCGTTCACGAACGGGCTAATTTTTATCGCGTGTTGGGACTCAATGAAACCGAGTTTGATACGGAAGTAATTCGCAAAACCAATGAGACGGCAGCACGCGCTTTCCCATCAGTTCTTGACACGGAAAATCCAGAATTTTTCCGCCGCTTGCGTCGCTGTTCCGATTTGAATTTGCAAATGTCCCAAATCGATGGTAGTTCTCAACCCAAGTGGTTGAAGGCGTTACGCAAGTTACCATTCCAATTGAGAATTGTCGGTCATCTGCTGCGGATTTATTTGCTCAAACCCATTGATGCCGAAGCGTTGAAGGGAACTGTACGTTAGAAGCAGATTTTACAGCGGCTTGCAGCCCTTGTGAGGGAAAGCGTT
>DNGG01000439.1:0-302 GCA_003486675.1 Cyanobacteria bacterium UBA11372 | reverse complement strand
GCAATCCGCTGTAGGCGATCGCTCTTTGGGAGTGAGTGAGAATAGAGCGATCGCTGCGATCTTCCCGGTGCGGCGAGCAAAATTAACTTTTTCTGCATCACGTGGTAGGTAGCACTACACGCACTCACCAGCGCTCTTAGCATTGCGATCGCGCTTGAATCTGAAACTGGTATCGAGCCAGCTGAGCCAATATTGGCAAATTTTGCACCGCTTTTGCTACATAGCGATAGTTGTGATGATTGCGCGAATTACTGAAATCAGAAGCAAATAGGCTTTAGGGGAAAGCAAACAGGCATTTTGCT
>DNGG01000110.1 GCA_003486675.1 Cyanobacteria bacterium UBA11372 | reverse complement strand
CAGCAACATCAAACATTAATTTTGTCGCCTCCTGCGATTAAATTTGAGCGGTCAATCAACCCGATTTTTACACAAAATCGGGTTGATTCTGCGCTCTTTCGTTTCATAAACAATTTTTCACAGAAACCGATCTGAGAAACCGGGTTTCTGAGTAGCTCATTAGTTTCATAAACGATTTTTTACACAAACCCGGATGGGTGAGCGTAACTGTCAACTGTCAACTGTCAACTGTTGAACTTGTTTCCCTCATCTGGCCTGCCGCAGACAAATAATCGCTGTAGAATAGGGAACAGCAAGAATCTGGGGTCTGGGAGGATTTGACTTTGGATGAGTTAAGAGCAGCGCTGGAGTTGGCAACGGAAGAAGAATTGGAGCAACTGACGGCTATTCTGTTCTGTCGCCGGTTCAATCCCCTGGACTACGTTGGCACCCCCGAGCCGATAGAAGTGCAAAGCCAGGATCGCCAAGCCTGGTTAGATACGATCGAAGAGCGGTTTCGCTTCTTGGCAGCCGATGGCTTAACCGTATTGCAAGGGCGTACCCATCAGGTAACTTATCGCCAAACCTTGATTCAAGTTTGTCGCTATCTGAAAATTCCATACTCCCACAAGCTTTCCACCACCGATATCGAAGCAGAGATATTTCTCAACCTGCTGAAACGGGCATCGAAACAATTGCCCGCATCCGAGCAAAATGAGTTGAAGCAGCGAATTGTACAAAGTCTCTCCGAATCAAAACTTTCTCAACCCCTACCCCTGTCCGTACAGCGCGATCCCTTGGGTTGGCTGTTCAAGGGAGGTAGCGCCTTAGCAGTTACTTCGGTACTGCAACCAATGCTGCTGAAACAAATTGCCCGTCAGTTTGCCATCCACTTTGCTACCTATCAGATGGCTAGGGAAGCGGTTGTTTCTGGCGGCGCGGCAGTCGCCACCAAGGTACAAGGCTATATGCTAGCCAAAAGCGCTCAACAGGGAATGGCTTTGAGTGCCGCAAGATACAGCGCTGTCCGGGGTGTATTTGCCTTTTTAGGACCAATGCTGTGGGCTTGGTTCTTTGCCGACCTCGGTTGGCGCGCCATTTCTACTAACTATGCCCGCATTATCCCCACCATCTTTGCCCTGGCTCAAATTCGCCTCACCCGTTCAGACGAATACTGCTGGGAACCCGCATAAAATTTTAGATTGGGTAATCGGTAATCGGTAATCGGTAATGGGAAAATTCAATTACCAATGACCAATTACCAATGACCAATTACCATCCCAAATCCTACATTCAAAATCTTTGCTGGAATTTCCTGCAAATTGGGCTGCTATTATTCCCCATCATGCCAGCTTTGGCAGCATTGCCACTCGTCGCGGCGATTCTGGTCACTCTTGGGCAGCAATTCAATACAATTATTCGCCGCCCGCTTAACTGCGGAATCGCAGTTTTCACCATTGGGTTAGTTATTACATCAACCCTCGCTTTTAAGCCCTCAGAAGCTTTCTTGGGGTTGGGTAATTTTTTGCCATTTTTCCTGCTATTTGTCGCATTTAGCGAACTGATTCAATCACCTTTTCAACTGCGGCGAATTGCTTGGATTTTGGTAATACCTTCGGTGCCGATAGTCATTCTCGGCTTCGGACAGTTATTTTT
Organism: Cyanobacteria bacterium UBA11372; assembly: GCA_003486675.1. Taxonomy (GTDB): domain Bacteria; phylum Cyanobacteriota; class Cyanobacteriia; order Cyanobacteriales; family Aerosakkonemataceae; genus Microseira. The sequence continues at coordinate 3,671 of DNGG01000110.1, read as the reverse complement.
AAATTGGTCTGTATCCGGGTCATTAGCAAATATTTTAGGGTGTGCGATCGCTCCCAATGGTAACCCCCCAGGTAGAATGGCATCGGTGTTCATGTACGCCAATATTTTCGCAGCCTATTTGACCATCGCTTTCATTCTGGCACTGGGATTATTGTGTGAAAAATTGCTCATCGCTAATCGCTCATCGCTAATAGCTAATAGCAAAGAAAATCCCCCATTAGCCATTACCAATTACCAATCTTTATTTTTAAGCATTGCAGTTGTGGGGAATGCGATCGCTCTCATCCTCACCAACTCCCGCAACGGTTGGGGGATTGCTGCTTTAGCTACTCTCGCCTTCGCGGTTTACCTGGGTTGGCGTTGGTTGCTTACCGTAGTAGCAGGAGTTACCGGCGCTATCCTCTGGTCTGCCTTTGGCCCCGACCCCATACGCCAATGGTTGCGAGCAATTGTACCCGCTTTCTTTTGGGCAAGGCTCACCGACGAGATGTTTCCAAATAGACCAGTAGCACTGATGCGCGTGACACAGTGGCAGTTTGTGGCGTCGATGATTCAGCAGCGCCCTTGGACGGGGTGGGGATTGCGTAATTTTACCCCGCTTTACGAAGAAAAAATGCATCTATGGCTCGGTCATCCCCACAATTTCTTTTTAATGTTAACCGCTGAAACGGGAATTCCCGCAACTATTTTATTTTGTAGTTTAATCGGTTGGGTTGTCGCTCAAGGCGTGCTGTTACTAAATAATTGGTCGGGTGAGAAAGGAAGTAAATTGATATTTTTTAGTTATTTAGTCGCGTTTGGCGGCTGTATTTTATTTAATACAGTAGATGTGACTTTATTTGATTTTCGCGTGAATACATTGGGATGGTTGCTGTTAGCAGCGATTGGCGGCGTTGTCAACTATAATCAGGTGAAGGTTGGCGATGCAAGTGTGAGCAAGCGTTAAGACTATCTTAGATAATCTACCCTTTCAAAAAACAAATGTTTCCAGCATCTAACAATTTACATCCTAACTGCCCTTTTTCAACCAAAACTTTTGAAATTCTTACTCAAGTGAATCAGTCAAGCGCTTTCTACCGAAATAGCTTGCTGCGAAAGGAGTATGGAAAACACGTTTCGGAGCCATTTTTGAGCCTTCTTAAACCTGTGGTTAGACAAATGGCTCAAATCGCCGAGTCCCAATCGCTCAAAATGAGATCTTTCTGTCCGTATTATCGGAATATAGAAGGTTCGACAAACTGGGAAATTAATCATTGCTTTAACGAACAACATAATCTCATGGGATGTTCGCTTAAGTTTCACTTTATGAATTTAAACGATTATCTACAAGGTCAGCGCTGGGCTGGTTGGAATTCTGATTATCCAGACCTATTTGTATCTATCTATTCCGAGGTATTTGTTATTGGTTTGTCCGGATTATCAAAACGAAATTTTATCAAAAATTTTCAAGAAAATCAAGAAGAAATATTTCCGATAATCGAGCAATTCGATGATAAAAATATGGTTTATGGCTGGTGGGATAAAATTGGCAATTCCAATTGGACATTGAAGGATTGGCTGAACAATCTTAAACAAGCAGGTGGTTATGCTGCCTTACATCTCAAACCGAAGGATATACTAGATATTAATGCTGAAAATTTGAGCGTTGTGATAGGAAACAAGTTAAAGGAACTTTTTATTTTAATATTACTATCCACTGAAAGCGAGCCAATTATAAACATCAAAAAATACATAGCTTCGGAAGCTTTAACAAGCAATTCAATGAAGGTTGAAAAAAGTAATTTATTAAATCAAATGTATTTAGACTTGAACTTTGAAGATGATTATGTAAATGAAAGCAAAAAATCAATAAACAAAATTAACCATGTTGTTCAAAAGCGTGATGAGCTTGATCTTGCCCAACAGTATCTTGATGCTGAAAAATACTTCAGCCCAAAAAGTATCAAAGAAGCTAAAGAGCGAATTACTATATCTATTGCTCGGCGACAAGGACAATCTAAGTTCCGTCAAACGTTGCTTGAAGCTTACAACTATCGGTGTGCCATCACTGGTTGTGATGCCCAAGAAGCCCTCGAAGCTGCCCACATCATCCCCTATATTGAAACTGAAAATAATCACCCCTCAAATGGCTTATTGCTTCGGGCAGATTTACATACGCTCTTTGACCTCAACCTGATTACAATTGACCCAGAGATGATGAGGATACACCTTGCCCCTGACTTACACCATACAAGCTATCGCGATCTTCATGGGAAACCTCTGCAACTGCCCAAAAACAAAGCTTATTTCCCTAAAAAAGAGGCACTTAAATGGCGGTGTTACAATTGTGGGTGGTATAAATAATTTTGCGACAGTTCTATACCTTAACTTTTCACGTCAAGTCTCAAAATTCAGTTCCACACCCCGGAGTTGGGTGTAGGGAAAAATACTATAGCGCTGCGATCTTGCGTATTTGTAACGAACATCTGGAAGTATTTTTTAATCAATGTCAGGCTAAATTCTGCGCGATCGCCACAAGAAATCAGACAAGCCGTAATAGATGATGTGCGGCGACATATTGGCGAGCAAAAAGTCTTTGATGATATTACTTTGTTGGTACTGAAACAGAAATAAAACTCAGATATTGACAAAATCAAAATTATGTGTAATAAGCAAAAGCCGAATTGAGTAAGCCGAAACATGGCGATCGCTCATCCTGACTCCCAGTTAAAATAAATTTAAACCCCGTCACAACTCCTAAAGGGAAGCGTCGGTGACCAGTAACAGCACAAATCCGAACGGCGAAAATCGGACGATATCAGCTAAAATACCTTTTTCTTCTAGTTATTACGCCCTTTTAGGGCTGCATCCTTCCGCATCGGCGCTCGATATTCGGCGGGCTTATCGGGAATTGAGCAAGCAGTATCATCCGGATACTACCGAATTGCCGAGAGCGATCGCTACCCCCAAATTCCAACAACTCAACGAAGCCTACGCCACCCTCAGCAACCCAGAGCGACGGCTAGCCTACGATACCAAAATAGGGTATTCCCGCATCAGCGTCATTCAAGCCCCGCCACACTTTAACCATCCCTCCCAAAAGGGCTACACCTCCTCTTCGGCATACCTTGACCCCACGGATCGACCCCTCTCAGCGGGAGAAATTTTCGCCCTGTTTATTCTGGTTCTAACTTTTGTAGGATGTTTATTGTTAGCCGTTGCCGTCGGATTAACCCGTGGGGATGTCGGCTTTGAACCCCTGGCGACAAATTCAGCATCGCTGCAACAACAGGTTTACACTAAGAAAAACGAAAAGGTATCTAATTTTGAATTCAATCGTTAATATGATTCTTCCTCCTGCCGATACGCCCCTTTATAACCATCCCCTCCCGGCAATTGAACAGTGGCTAAAACAGCGCGGATGTCAACAAGACCGCAGAGAACTGCATTGCTGGACAGTCGAGCAACGCGACTGGAAAGCCGAGTTATGGCTAGATATAGATCAGATCACAGTCCGCTATCTAAAAGCAGGCGAGAACGGTCAAGACGTACAACGCTCGTTTAAATACTCCCTTAGCAGACAAGATGTGGAAGAAGCGGTTTTTGCTGGCCCATAAGAGGATTTTAGATTTGAGATTTTAGATTTGAGATTTACAACGAAAAAATCTGAAATCTCAAATCTGCAATCTTAA
>DNGG01000066.1:38364-40309 GCA_003486675.1 Cyanobacteria bacterium UBA11372 | reverse complement strand
GATCGCATCCTGTTTCAGCACAAGATTGGGTAGTATATCCGCCTTCTTCGCCTAAAGCGAGTGTGGTTGCACACCCACCGTCTTCATATAGAGCTTTTGTGATGCCGCCCTCTTCACCTAAAGCCTTAGTCGTGACGCAAGGATCGATGGGAATCGGTTTGGGCAAAGGCTTAGGCCAACAACCACCTTCTTCACCAAGAGCCAGAGTTGTGGCAATTGATAGCCCCCCTCCCACTTGTGTCGCTTCCTCATCTGTGAGTTGCTCTTCAAAATCTAAGTCGATCGCAGCCAATTCAGCCGGATCTAAATCAAACGGATGACGCATAGAACTCTCCTAATTTATAGGAACGAATTAATTAATCGAACCGATCGCTGCGATCGCAACCTTGCTTGTATGGTTTTAAATATAAACGAGCCTACCAGGGAATAGTTGCCATTTTGGCAGGTATTCAATTTAGCTCTGAGATATTATAGTATTTGGGTTTAAGTCTAGTATATAGAAGCATTATCACATGGCTAATAGCTTACTTGAAAAAGCTATTAGCCATGATTCTTAACTATTTATAGATGTTTGATTAAGAATTATTGCTATGCCAAAATGGCAACCTCTGGTTGGAAGAGAAAGCTAGAATCACTCTTAATCACATCACCAGATTGGTTTAAGGATAAGAGTCATGTTTAACCAAACAAACGAGTCTGATAGGAATTCCAATCAAATAGGATTGGTGAATCGCTTATTTTTAAGCCTGATTCCGATAGCCACTGGTTATGCGATCGCATCTGCTCCCGCTCAAGCTGCCACCCTCGCCTTGTCTGACGCGAACTTCCTATTAAATAACTTTAGTCATAGCCCCACTGCAACTTCTACTAAAGCCGAAGGCTATGTTTCTACGAATGCAGCCCCAGGCAGTTCAATAGTTGACTATGCTTCAGCTTATGCAGTTTTTAACCGGCAGAACCCCTTGGCCTACAATACAACCTTAAGTCTGGGTATAGGTCAAGGGAATAATTACTTAGGTACATCAGACAGTAAGGCTAAAGTTGTCGGCAACTTCTTGGTCGGAACAAACGATTATTTTAAGTTTAATTTTGCCGGGGATTTAAACCTGAAAACTTCAATTGATACTTTCTTTACAGAAAGTGCCAAGGCGGCTGGAAATATCTACTTTTTGGTGTTGGATACGACGAACAGCCAGAATATAGGGGTCTTAGATTACTTTCTTCTATCCGGAAACTTATCAACTCTAGGTGGCCCGGATTATCTATTCGCTCAAAAGACTAACCGCGTCCAATTAAATAGCTTTTCACAACAAAAAGATTTTATTGGGAATCAAGAATTGGCTTCGGGATCTGTTACAGGGTCGTATCGGCGTTATTTCAATAAGCCTACAAATCTAACTGTAGTAGAAGTTAAAGAGAATAGTACTAAACAGCAAGCTAAAAGTCTGTTTAGCAAATTCAACAATTTAAGTGGATTAGACACTTCATTACAAGCAAATACAACCGACTCAATGTTGTTATCGGGGGCAACGGATTTAAGCGGATTAGAAACCTCGTTACAAACAGTCGCAACTGAGCCAATCATTTCCAATCCTATCGTTGCAGCAATGACAGCAGGAACAAACACATTAAACACCACTTTAAGTGGATTAGAAACCTCGGTACAAAAAGTCGGAACCCAGACAACGCTTACGGATTCTAACGTTGCAGCAACGGCAACAGAAACAAGTGTATTAGACACCGCAGTCCCGACTTTATCCCAGAATACAATCGCTTCAGCAATTGGAAATGCCACCCTTAGCACTCAGGGGTCATCCGACTCAAAAAAAATATCTTCAGGAGATATGAAGACAGCGATCGCAAATAGCAACACCGCGCAAACTTGGCTAGCAGGAAAAACTCAATACACGGCATTACTTCCAGACCAAATCGTTAAAGACCTGCA
>DNGG01000066.1:37623-38121 GCA_003486675.1 Cyanobacteria bacterium UBA11372 | reverse complement strand
TGGGTTGACCCACCAACAACTTACGGGATAGAATATAAGGTAGAGGGCGATTCTTTAATTACTAATATTATCGACTTTTTCACCGACGATGCTGACGATTTATTTACCGTGGCAGCAGAAGGCAAAATTCTGGGTCAATTCAAATCCGGTGACAAGATTGACTTCGTTTCTCTACTCGGTAAGGGCGTTTCCAGCTTGACCATTACAGACATCGATCCCGCGCCTGGAAAGACATTAGCTAATTTTAATTTCCAGCCTTTATTCAATACCAAAACAGCGAATTTGCAGGCAATATCCTTCGATAAGTCTGATAGTAAGTCAATCCCAGAACCTGGCTCTGTTTTCAGTTTACTAGCCTTCGGTATCATGGGTGTTGCTTCAAGATTGTTCGCCAAGCGTTGATTTTTCAGGACTTACGCAAATCACCTTTGTTTCTCTGAAAAATCGTCGCAAGAGAACTAGAGATCGCAGCAAGAAACCCGGTTTCTAAGATCGTCG
>DNGG01000066.1:31912-37430 GCA_003486675.1 Cyanobacteria bacterium UBA11372 | reverse complement strand
AACCCGGTTTCTAAGATCGTCGTGCGTAAGTGCTGAAAATTTTCGACCATTCGGACGATTTCATCGGGGTGGGGAAAATGCTAACCTACGAAGGCTGCAAACGCACAAAAGTAGTTGTTGCTCTATCCCTACCCGATGAAAAAATTTAAACTACTCATAACTTTGCTCGGAGTTGGTATTGTCCTGCTATCGGTATTGTTGTTACCAGAAATTCCTACTAGAGGAGAAGCGCCAGCTAAAATTTTTGGCGAAGTTTGGCAAACTGTCAACGATAACTTTTACGATTCCAAGTTTAATGGCGTCGATTGGAAAGCGCTGAAACAAAAATACGAATCGCAAGTGACAAAAGCGCATTCCAAGGAAGAAGCGGCTAATATTATCAATGGAATGCTTGCCGAATTAAAAACCTCTCATACCCGCTTCTACACGCCAGAAGAGCCAGCTTACTATCAAGTTTTAGGCATATTTGCACCAAGAAATCCCGACTTACAACAGCAGCTAAAAAAGATATTCCCGCAAGGTAAGATTGAATACAGCGGCATTGGTATCTTTACTAAAGACATTAATGGTAAGACATTTATTAGCGGTGTTTTAGATGGTTCTCCCGCAGCTAATGCAGGACTGCTGGCGGGAGATAGAATAATTAGCGTAGAAGGTCGCCCATTTAAACCTGTTCAATCTTTTGAGGGGAAAGTGGGGCAAAATGTCAAGATGAAAATTGAGCGATCGCTCAACACTCAGCAAGAAATAACCGTGACGCCAAAAATGCTCGACGCAACTACAATGTTTCTCGATGCAATGCAAGCTAGCACCCAAATAATAGAACGGGAAGGGAAAAAAATTGGCTACGTTCACATCTGGTCATATGCTGGCGACCAATATCAGGAACAATTAGAATCAGAATTATTTTACGGTCGTTTAAGAGCAGCCGATGCCTTAGTTTTAGATCTCAGAGATGGATGGGGAGGCGCACCGCTTAGTGCCTTAAATATCTATACAGCAAAAGGGCCAAGCGTGACAAATATTCGCCGCGACGGTAGGCGATGGACAGACATCGCACATTGGAATAAACCCGTAGTAATGATAGTAAATGAAGGCAGTCGCAGCGCTAAAGAAATTTTAGCTTATGGCTTTCAACAATATGATATCGGTCCAGTTGTGGGGACAAAAACAGCGGGTGCAGTCGTTGCAGGTTCTCCGTTTTTGATGTCAGATAATAGCTTGCTTTACGTAGCCGTCGCGGATGTGTATGTTGACGGAAACAAAAGAATAGAAGGAGTGGGCATCACACCCGATGTTATAGTGCCATTTTCTCCAGAATATACCCAAGGAGCCGATCCGCAAAAACAACGGGCGATAGAAGTTGCGATCGCAGCCATAAAAAAGCGAATGGCTAATAGCTAATGGCTAATGGCTAATGGTAGATATACAAAATATTCCCATGAGCAATTACTAATTACCAATTACCAATTACCAATTACCAATTACCAATTAGCAAACTTATCCGTTGCCTCAATTAATGCACTGCGAATTCCCGGTTCGCTCATCGAATGTCCCGCATCGGGAACTACAATAAACTCAGCTTCTTCCCAAGCGCGATGCAGTTCCCAAGCCGACATCATCGGACAAACAACATCGTAACGTCCTTGAACTATAACCGCCGGAATATGGCGAATGCGATCCACATTTAAAAGCAATTGATCTTCCGGTTCAAGGAATCCCTTATTGATAAAGTAATGGCACTCAATTCTGGCAAATGCTTCGGCAAATGCATCAACCCCAAACCTTTGCTTTAAATCTAAATCGGGAAATAATCTACTCGTACTCGCTTCCCAAATTGACCAAGCACGAGCCGCTTCTAATCTAATTTGAGCATCTGGGCTAGTCAAGCGTTGGTAATAAGCTGTTAGCAGATCGTCTCTTTCATTGATGGGAATCGGTTTAAGATATTCCTCCCAAGCATCTGGGAAAATATAACTGGCTCCTTCTTGATAAAACCAGCGTATTTCTTTTTGTCTCAACATAAAAATGCCCCGCAAGATTAAACCCTTGCAGCGGTCTGGATGAGTTTGGCTGTAAGCTAAAGATAGAGTACTTCCCCAACTGCCACCAAAAACAACCCATTGCTCGATATTCAAATGTTCTCGAAGCTTTTCAATATCATTAACTAAATCCCAAGTTGTATTTTCTTGCAATTCCGCATGGGGTTTACTTTGACCGCAACCGCGTTGGTCAAACATTATCAACCGCCATTTTTCCGGGTCAAAATATTGTCGATAAAACGGCGGACATCCACCTCCAGGTCCTCCATGTAATAATACAATTGGTTTTCCCTCTGGGTTGCCCGATTCTTCAAAATGAATCCTATGAAGGTCAGAAACTTTTAGATATCCTGAGTTATAAGGTTCTCTGGGTGGGTAAAGTTCTCGCATTTTTAAAGGATTTATACTGTGATGATGTTTATTTTACATCGGTGAGAAAGCCATTTCTTTGTAGGTTGGGTTGAGTGAAGCACACAGATGCAAAAGTTGGGTTTCGTACCTCAACCCAACCTACGCTAACCTAAAAGGCGGGCTTTTCGGCCCACCCCACAAGAGTTATTAGAAAGGTATAATAGTCTAGCGATCGCTCAAACTTCCAGCAGTTTCATTAATCAGCGATCCTGCGGTTTTTTCTATTATTTCTGCACCTGGTTGTTCCTGTGGTTTTCTAGTATACCAATATGCCCAAGCAATTAAAACCGCTTGAAATGGCAATCTCACCCAGTACAGTACTTGATTGTGGGGAATCCCTTCAATCGGAATATTATTGACTGCCATATTGATATTAGCTGGAAACACGGCGATAAATAAAGCAATCAATCCCCACGCCGCTGCAACGCTGACAAAGGGAATCATTAACCCAATTCCGCCTAAAATCTCAAAAAAGCCGCTAATATAAACTAATTCAACCGGATAAGGCAGTTGTGGCGGCACAATTCTAGCGTATTGTTCGGGTCTGATAAAGTGGGTAATTCCCACGATGATGATACATACCGCAAAGATACCGCGCAGTATTTCTTTACGACGATGGGAGTTGCTATGGTGTAATTTCATAAGGGTAGCGATAACTCTACCCAAACCCTAGCAACAGACGATAGGGATTTTTTCTATCTCAAGGCGAGTTTTTGTATTGGCGGCGTGAGTGTATGGCTACATCGACTCTAACCGCTGGCGTAATTTGCTACTGATAGTATCAATTAAAGTTACAACAACTAACAGCACTAGCATAATCGTTGCTGCTTTTGTTCGCTCAAAACTATCAATATAGGTTTTCAATTGAAACCCAATCCCACCCGCACCCACTGCACCTAAAACCGAAGCGGCGCGGATATTATATTCAAACATATATAATGTGTAACCCAATCCCAAGGGTAACACTTGCGGTAAAATTCCGTATTGAGCTATTTGTATCCAAGAAGCTCCACCTACTCTTAAGGATTCGATCGAACGGGCATCAACTGATTCAATTGCTTCTTGATAAAACTTGGCTAAATATCCAATTGTGTAAATTCCTAAAGCTAATGTACCTGCGGGTGCGCCCAGTCCAATCGCTGCGACAAATATCAATCCTAAAACAATCGAAGGTACGGAACGGACGGCATTTTGCAGCAAGTTAGCTATCCATTGCAACCAGCGAGGAGCTAAATTTCTGGCGCTTAAAATTGCAATCGGTAGGGATATAATTGCGCCGATTGTAGTTCCCCATATTGACATCTGGATCGTTTCAATTAAGGCTTTGATGGCAATATCTATAATTTCAAAATTCGGAGGCCAGAAATCTTTAATAAAAGTTATGACATATTTCCAGCTATCTTCAACTATTGCTTGGTCAATTTTTAAACCTTGAAATGCCCAAACATAAACTAAAATAACGATCGCAAAAATGCCCAGGCGACTTAACCAAGTCAGCAAATTTTGGATGTTGGATTTATCGTCTGGTTGTAAGGATTTGGTCACTTTCAATTTAACTCCAAGCTAAAAAGTGGTAATTGGTAATTGGTAATTGGTAATTGTTTTTCCGATTACCCATTACCTATCTATTACCTAGTATTGGATAATCTGAAATCTAAAATTCCCTCGTGGCAGGGGCCATCATAAACTATACTACCTGCATCGAGAACAATGGCGCGTTTGGCGTAGGTAGATGCGATCGCTAGGTCATGCAACACCGTCACAATCGTCATCCCTTCTGCGTGTAATTTGGCGAAGGTATCCATCACCTGTCGCGTTGCCATGACGTCCAAACCCGTGATCGGCTCATCTGCGAGTAAAATTTGAGGGGATTGGATTAACGCGCGCGCGATCGCTACCCGCTGTTGCTGTCCGCCGCTGAGTTTCCCCGTTTTCTGGTAAGCTAAATCTGCCAATCCCAAGGATGATAGCAATTTTAGGGCAACCTGGCGATCGCTCTCCCCAAATCCCCACAGCGTCTGCCAACTCGACAATTCTCCCAAACGTCCGCACAGCACGTTATCCAACGCAGACAATTGACGAATTAATCCCCCGCCTTGAAAAATCATCGCCACATCGCGGCGAATTTTGGGCAAAGTATGAGGAGTCATCGTTAAAGTATTAATTCTCAGTTCTCCCTTTTGACAGGGAACTAACCCCAACATTGCCCTTAATAGAGTAGATTTCCCAGCACCGTTTAATCCTAACAGTGCCACAAATTCACCCTGTTCAATTTTGCAACTAATCCCATTCAGGATAGGACGTTTAAGAGCTTTGTTGTATCCGGTTTCTAGATTTTCGCACTCAATAGTCATTGGTAATTGGTAATTGGTAATTGGTAATTGGTAATTGGTAATGGTTTTTCCTATTACCCTCGTTCCCAGGCTCAGCCTGGGAACGCCATTACCCATTACCTACTATGGTTCTAATCTGGCGCGTTGCAATGCTTGACGCATCGGCGCCAGGTGACGGTTGTGATCGACTCGTCGCAACTCTGTTGAATTATACAGGGCGCGGAACATGCCGTTATTGGCGGGCTGATTTAATTTCATCAGCGCGTTGATAATGCGATCGCGCATCGGTGCGGGAACGTCGTCATCAATTACAATTCCATGAGCCGGTACGCCGGAAATCGAGTACAAAACTCGCAATTGCGCCGCTTCCGCTGCCGTAATCCACGGGGGATTTAAAGCATATTCCGATACAGCGGCAACATCCGCCTGTCCCCGCAGCACCGCTTGCAACGCACTGCTGTAGCCATCCCCATAGGTAACTTGGCTAAAGAAACTATCCAACCGATCTGGCCCTTGGACAATCCCCCTACCAACTAAATCCCCCGTCGGAATAATAAATCCCGATCCAGAAGTGCGAGAAGCAAACGCCATTCTTCTTCCGCGCAGTTGGTTGAGGGTTTGTTGGGGGTTACCGAGGGTACGCAGGGGGCTATCTTTTCGCACCACCAAAATCGAATCGTAAGTATTTCCACCGGAATAATCCGAGCGTACTTCTGCCAGTACCATCCGCGC
>DNGG01000066.1:18179-31715 GCA_003486675.1 Cyanobacteria bacterium UBA11372 | reverse complement strand
TCTGCCAGTACCATCCGCGCCCCAGTTGCTTGTTCCGCCCTGATGGCGGGGCGACTGCTTAAGAACGCCACATCGACGCGGTTCGCTCGCAAAGCTTCTACGGCGGCGGTTTCATCGGATACGATCGCTTCCACCGGCATTCCCAATTCCCGCGACAGGAACTGCGCCACCTGATTTGCCTTATTCTGCAAGTCTGTCGAATCTCTGCGGGAAGGGAAAGCAATTCTCAGCCGCGTCATCGTATTTTGGGCGATTGGCTGTTGCACTCGATGCTCTGGTGTGTGCTGAGCGATCGCCTGCGGCACCTTCTCAACTGCATTAATGCCAATACTTGTCAGTGCTATTAGTGCTGAACTTGCACCTAGTACTAAGTTTTTCCTCACAAGCCCTACTTATGTTTTTGTAAATAGAGAAGTTTCGCCACTTACTATAGAGAGTTAGTGGCAACAACTGCTGAATACAGTTTTAAGCATTTGCAAATTTTAGTCAACTACTTTTGCAAAGAAAAGTCAATAAGCTGGAGAGGGCAAAGAAACCCGGTTTTTAGGCTCGTCCCGATTAGGTAACTTGGGATACAGTTGAAAATCCCAGATTGTTGTATATCACCATAAACTCGCTTTCCCCAGTCCTCAGTTCCTAGTCCCTAAACAACGGCGATGCATTCAATTTCGACTCGCACATCTTTAGGCAGACGAGCAACTTGAACGCAGGCGCGGGCGGGGGCAGTAGCTTCATCGAAAAAGCGGGCATAAACCGCATTCATCGCGGCAAAATCGTTCATATCTACCAGGAATACGCTAGTTTTGACCACATTTGACCAATTGGCACCAGCAGCCGTCAAAATGGCTTGCAGATTAGCCATCACTTGTTCGGTTTGCAGGGCAATATCACCAGTGCCGATAATTTCGCCCGTCTTGGGGTCGAGGGGAATTTGTCCCGCGACGAAAATCATTTGACCAGAAGCAGCGATCGCTTGATTATAAGGTCCTACAGGTGCGGGTGCGTCGTCAGTGCGAATAATTTTGCGAGTCATTACTAATAAGACAGGGAATAGAAACTAGGTTTGTTTGATTATGAGTATATTTACCATATTTTGAGCCAAAAAATGGCTGAAAACCCAGTTGTTAAGAAAATGCATAGGTTTGACTGTATCGGACATACGTTTATAGCGGATTGCAGCCGTATGAGGTACGGCTTTGTTTGTGTAGCGGCACCCTTAAGGGTGCCGCTACACAAACTTTCGCGATTTCGCTGTACCTCACACGAAAAGCAATCCGCTGTAATTAACGTTGATAGCTACAGGAGAGCTAGTCACGAGCGGTAAAATTTTGTTACGGAGAGTGTTAGCGATCGCTACCACAAGTTTTGTACTAGATTTATCTGTTCCTGCGACAGCAGAGGATGAACTCGATCGGCACAGCCGATCAAGATAGCAGTCAAAACTTACGCTAAGAAACCGGGTTTGCGATCAAAATCGTTGATTTGCTGGGGAGAGATCGACAAAGAAACCCGGTTTCTCGTTTCGACCTGCGTCAGTCCTAAAATAATTAAGAGCGGTCAAAAATTGCTAAAGCTTAGTGGCTAATAGCCAATTATCCAGGAAAAGACGAGCAATTAGCAATTAGCTACTTGCTCAATCTGCATACGTACTCTTGCACACAGACTGCTATCAAGCCACAACAGGAGATTGCTGTTGTGCGGGCAACACAACCATCCACCTACCTGTAATTGGATCTCGATAAGCCGTAAACGGATTCGGCTTCAACTTGACTTCTTTTGATTTAACCATAAAGATACACTCCTCTCTGGTTACAGATACATTTTAGGCAACCTTTAATAACTGCCTGGGTGATTAAAGATTTGGTAAAGTGTGATAACTTTACGCCTCAAGAGTGATTTGAAACACACACAATTAGCTCTAACATAATTACCAAGGAACCCCGTGCTTTTTGGGCATAGGTCATAGGATAGTTGAAATAATTTTTACAGCGAATATTTTATAAGCTCACAATGGGTTTAAATTTGGTACAAACCAACATTGTAGGGACAGGGCAGGAGAAAAACTTTGAGCAATGGGAGAAAACTTACTGATGCCGTAAAAGAAACCCGGTTTCTGGGGTTTCTGTGAAAAATCAAATCACAGCGATGCAGTCAATTTCGACCAATACATCTTTAGGCAGACGGGAAACTTGAACGCAGACGCGGGCGGGGGCGATCGCGTCATCAAAATATTTAGAATAAACCGCATTCATCGCCGCGAAGTCGTTCATATCCGCGAGATATACAGTAGTTTTGACTACATTTTCTAAACTAGCACCAGCAGCAGCAAGAATCGATTTGATATGTGCCATTACCTGTTCCGTCTGCTTAGCCACATCGTCAGTATAGACAATCGTACCAACTCTAGGATCGATAGCAATTTGACCTGCAACAAATATCATTTGACCGCTAGCAACAATTGCTTGATTGCATTTCCCTAATGCTGCGGTTACTTCCTCTGTGCGAATTACTTTATGTTTATCATTAGCTTGCTGCTTAGCTACTTTTTCATCATAGTATTTAGGCTGGTAAATTTCTCCATCAGGCATGATTGCATCGCTTAGGTCTGCATTTTGGAAGCTACAATTGTAAGTTCTGGCGTTAATCAAATTTGCCGATTTTAAATTTGCTCCATTCAGATTGGCTCCAATCAAATTAGTCCAAGTCAGAATAGCTCTTTCTAAATTGGCTCCTATAAGACAGGCTTTTTGTAGGTTGACTTCTGATAAATTTGCTGCTTTAAAATCTATACCATTTAAGTTAATGCCAGATAAATTGGCTTTGTATAGATTGGATTTTTGCAGTTTACATCGCTGAAGTTGTGTATTTTGGAAAATTGCTTCCGACAGATTTGCCAAAGTTAAATCAGCTCCCTGAACACACGCATTAGTTAGATTTGCTTTGTTTAGATATACTCTACTTAGGTCGGCCTCGTACAAGTAAGCTAGGCTTAAGTTTGCACTACTCAGATTGGCATCTTTCAGGTTAGCCTTGGATAGATTAGCACCAGTCAAATTAGCCTGACTAAGGTTTACTTTTGTCAAAGTAGCATTTTCTAATTCGGCATTAAACAATTGGGCATGAATCAAATCTGACAAACTTAAATTTGCCTCGGTCAAATCTGCCCAATTTAGGTTGGCATATTGCAAATTTCCTTGAATGAAAGTTGTGTCAATCAGCGATGAGCGCTCCAAATTTGTATTGTAAAGAATAGCTTTTGTGAGATTGGCTCCGCTCAAGTCTGCGCCGTACAAATTTGTTTCACTTAGGTTTATACCACTGAGTTCAGCACCTTGTAGATCTATTCCTCTTAGGTCTTGATTTTTAAAGTTTCGTTCGCCTTTTGCGTATCTTTCCAAAAGTTCATCAGCATCCATAATTACCCTCACAATCTCCTGTAAGTTAGTCTACCCACCCAAGCGCTACTTCTAACACCGAATCAGCAAACCTACCTCTTCTCTCTCTTCTTCTTGGCGTTCTTGGCGTCTTGGCGGTTCAATAAAACTAACCCAAACGAGGACGGAACTTATAATGCCGATAATTCCAATAATCCCGCAGAATCTTATCGTGGTCAAAACAAAGATTTCCCGGCACACACCAAGACTCAAAAACACCTAAATTCTTCGCATCATCCGCCGCTTGAGGTTCACCCGTCGCACTAGCAATAAAAACCACACTCAAAGTATGCTGACGCGGATCGCGATTGGGGTCAGAATATACATAAAACTGTTCGATTAACTCCACCTTCAACCCCGTTTCTTCCTCAGCTTCCCGGCGCGCCGCCACCTCCACCGACTCCCCATAATCGACAAAACCACCTGGAATTGCCCATCCAAAAGGTGGGTTTTTGCGCTCAATTAACACAATCGGGCGATCGCGTCGGTCAATTAACTCGATAATGATATCAACCGTAGGGGCAGGATTGCGGTAAGCCATAAGTAAGCAGGTGAGTAGGTGAGCAGGTGAGCAGGTGAGAAATGTAGGGGCGGGTTTTACCAACCAGCTTTGGGGAAAGCAGACAATTTAATTAAACCCGCCCCGGGCAAACAGGTGAGAAATCTAGGCGCGGGTTTTACCAACCAGCTTTGGGGAAAGCAGACAATTTAATTAAACCGCGGCGGGCAAACAGGTGAGAAATCTAGGCGCGGGTTTTACCAACCAGCTTTTAAAGTTGGTATGGTGAGGAATCGCCGCACTTCTCTTGCGGCGAGGATGTCAAAAGTCAAGACAGTATCTACTTTTCTCACCTGCTCACCTGCTCAAGAGCTCACTCCCGGGGTGCTGTTAGCTTTTCCCAGGCGGCTTTGGCAGCTTCGCTTAAGCGATCGCCCCATTCTTTGACTTCATTTAAGATGGATTCCCAGTTTTTCTCGGCTTCCATCTGGATCAGTTTCATCGAGTATTCGATGCGATCGCGCTCAAACAACAGCTGGTTTTGTTCCAGGGTTTCCCTGGCTTTCCGCACCGCATCCAGATAGGCATCCCGCGTCATGGTGCCAACTGATTGCGCCGTTTCCGTGGCGGCGGCGGCTTCTGCTTGCGCCCGCTTTTTCAGTGCGTCGATTAATGCTTTGGTTTCCCGCTTGAGATCGTCGGATTCGCCTGCCATTTCTTTTTCTACCAGGGCATCTGTTTGCGGGGTGACTTCCACGATTGCAGTTTCGGTGCTAGGAGTTGGTTCTGTCATGTTTTTTTCTCCCTACTTAAAAATTTACTAATATCGAGAGCCAGAAATTTGTTGCTCCAGTTTCAGCAATGCTTGAATGCGTGCTTCTGTGGAGGGATGGGTAGAGAACAATTTGAAAATAGACTCCCCTGAGAAGGGATTGATAATCAAAAGCGGCTCAAATGCTGGGTTCGCTTCGATTGGCATTTCCCTGGCGCCGTTTTCTAAGCGTTGCAGCGCTCTAGCTAAGGCGCGCGGGTTACCAGTGAGTTTAGCAGCACCAGCGTCAGCAGCGAACTCTCTCGTGCGAGAGATTCCCATCTGAATAACAGTTGCGGCGATGGGTGCGAGGATGAAAGTCAACAGCAATCCGATGGGATTGCTACCTCCTTCTCGATCTCTGCCGCCGCTAAACCACATGCCGTAACTAGCCATTTGAGCCAAAAATGAAATTGCACCGGCGATGGTAGCAGCAACGGCTTGAGTCAGGGTATCTCGATTGTGAATATGGCTGAGTTCGTGGGCAATCACCGCTTCGAGTTCGTCTTCTGGCAGGATTTGCATAATGCCTTCAGTTACGGCAACGGCTGCATGTTCCGGATCTCTTCCCGTGGCGAAGGCGTTAGCGGCTCTTGTGGGAACGATGTAAACTGCGGGCATGGGGAGGTTGGCGCGATCGCACAGTCGTTCCACCATTTGGTACAATCCGGGCGCTTGGCTTGGACTCACCGGCTGCGCTCCATAGGCAGCGAGTGCTATTTTATCTGAGAAATACCAAGACCCCAGATTTGTGACTGCTGCGAGGATGATTCCCATCACGATCCCTGTTGTGCCGCCGATTATCCAGTAGCTAATAGTAATCAGCAGCGCACTTAACAGACCTAATAAGGCAACGGTTTTAAACTGATTCATAGCAAAAGCCTCCTTTTAATATCGTCGGCTTGACAGCCTCATCTATTCCACCGACGGGAGAGTATTTTGTTTAATTTTAAAACCTCCAATTATACTTTACACGGCTGATAACTTCAACCTGCCGGTACGGATTTTCACACTTGTTACACAAATAGTGGGTGATTGCGAAAAATTAGTGAAGGAAGATGAAATCTGATTGACAGGGAATTTCAGTGAAATTACGATTGCATAAATCGGCTTGGTCTAAACTTCAGTAAAACTGCTGTTTAATCGCTCGCCAAGTCGCCAGGGTGCAGCAAAGTAGATTCATTTACGCTCGCGCAGGGGCGAAACTGAGCATCGCGTGGGGCGAGACACTTTAACTCAACGATCTGGTAGAAAAATGAAATCTTGATTCAGAATCTACCCAAAAAATTTTATTTTAGGGTAAAAAAATTAAATAGACAGAAAAATTGCGTGAAATTACGATAAGCGCAAGCAGATTAGAACAAAAAATCAGTACAAATACGGAGGGCTGTCCTGGTACGAGGGACGGCAGAAGTTGCTGCAATCGGATTGTTAACCCAAAGAACAAGTTAGGAATTAAAGCTTCAAAGTTGACTTGTATTGATACACAAGTTTTGACAGGTGTCTACCAATGAGCAATAGAACGGAACTTTCGCCCACAGAAAACCCAGGGCTGTTAAAAAAAGCACTCGCTCGACAAGCTAGGGAAGTTAAATATGCCCCCCTCTCCTTGGCTCAAGAGCGGTTGTGGTTCCACGATCAATCAGTACCTGGCAGTTCGATCTACAACATTCCAGTCGCTTATACCTTGACGGGTTGGCTGAACTTGACTGCACTGGAGCAGAGCTTGCGGGAAATTGTGCAACGCCATGAAGTGCTGCGAACAACTTTTTCGATAGTAAATGGACAACCGATTCAGCTGATCTCCCCAGAGGTAGAGGTAACGCTGCCAGTAATAGACTTGCAAAAACTGCCGCCCCAACAGCGACAGGCGCAAGTGCAACAGTTGGTAGAAGAGGAAGCGCAGCAACCCTTTGACCTGATAATTGGTCCGTTGTGGCGCTTCAAACTGCTGCGAAAGGACGAAGGGGAACACTTATTGCTGGTGACAGTACACCACATAATTTCTGACCGCTGGTCTTTGGTTGTATTTATGCAGGAACTGGCGGCACTTTACGAAGCATTTTTGAGCCAAAAGTCCTCGCCACTTGCCGATCTACCCAAACAGTATGCAGATTTTGCAATTTCCCAGCAACAGTGGATAGAAGGTAAAAAGTGGGAGTCGCAGCTAGCTTACTGGGAGCAGCAGTTGACAGGGAACGTCCCGCCGTTAGAGTTACCGATTGATAAAGCGCGCCCTTTAGTACCAACTTACCGAGGGGCGCGTCAATCTTTGGTCATCAACAAGAAGGTAACAGAAGAACTGAAGAAATTGAGCGCAAACAAAGAAGCGACTCTGTTCATGACCCTGCTGGCAGCATTTGAAATGCTGCTCTACGAATATACAAAGCAGGAAGACATGCTGATATGTTCGCCGATTGCCGGTCGTCATCGCTTCCAGACTAAAGATCTGATCGGCTATTTTATTAATATATTGCCGCTGCGGACAAACCTGGGAGGCGACCCAAATTTTGGCGAGATATTGGGTCAAGTGCGCCAAGTTGTATTGGGAGCATATAGAAATCTGGATTTGCCTTTTCAAGCGATCGCAGATTTGCCAAATCTAGCACGCACCCCCCTAACTCGCGGTTTTTTTGCCCTGCAACCAGCCGCAAGTCAAACTCCCGATCTGCCTGGTGTAAAAGTTAGTTTCCAGGATATCCCCAACGGCACAGCCAATTTTGATTTTTCCCTATGTTTGGAAGAGACGGGAGAAACCCTGACAGGGTTTGTAGATTACAAAATTGACCTGTTCGATGGGACTACCATCACCCAGATGTTAGAGCATTTTCAGAGGTTGTTGGAAAGTCTGGTTGCTAATGGGGAGCAACGCCTCTCGTCCCTGCCTTCCTTGAGAGAAACAGAACTCGTACCGCCCAAGAAAACAGAGTTGGAAGCCACATATGTAGCGCCTCAGAAAGAGATAGAACGCACCATAGCTATTGTCTGGCAAGAAGTACTGCAAATAGAAAAAGTTGGGATTGACCACAACTTTTTTGACCTCGGCGGTCAGTCTCTGGCAATAGCGCGAGTAGTCAGCAAACTGCAAGAAATTTTTCACAGAAAAATATCGGTGGTGGACTTATTTCAATATCCCACCATCAGCGCCATGTCCCAATATTTAAGCCAGGAAGATCGGGGGACAACAGATTTAAAGCAAATCCAGAACAATGCTCAACGGCAAAAACAAGCGATCGCCAAACGCAAACAACTGATGCAGCAAAGGACATCTACCCATTAACTATGAAAAAATTACTGACGGGTTTGGCTGGTTTAACCTTAGTCGTTGGTAATCTCGAAGCTGTGAAAGCAGCCGTAATCGTTCTCGAACCGACAGCTGGCTCCCTCACTATCTACGATCGAGGTGGCTTGCTCAACAGCCCACCCGGAATCAATTGCACCCCAGGTGGCTTACCCGCAAACGTAACCAGTACACCCTTCTATATGGGAGGGCTAGAAGTCGCCCCCGACGGCAGCGGCGTTTTCGTCAGCCAAGCCAATAATATTCCTTGTAACGACTTCGATCATCCCAGTACCCTGAACCGATTGATTCTATCCACCGGCCTGGGTACGGCGCGTCAGATAGGCTCGACCCTGGAAGCAGGCAATATAGGCAGCTTTGGCAACGATTTGACTTTAGGACCTGAGGGTCGATACTACATTGCAACAAACACCGGAATTTGGGGGTTCGACCCCGCAGGAGGGCCAGCGACCCGATTTGCTGGCGGGCAAATTGATTTGACGGCGAGTGGTCTTACCTTTTCAGCAGACGGCAACACAGCAATTTTATCCAGTGACAATCCTAAAGGGGCGTTTAGCATTCCCAGGAATGGGAATTTAAATAATAGAACGCCGCTGGTTCCGATCATACCAGATGAAGCATGGGACGATCATGTGGTTACAAGAGACGGCAAGCTCTTGATGATGGGTGATAATGCGAGTGAGCTGATTGAAGTATTACCTGACGGTCGCCTCCAAGATGTTTTCAAGTTTAGCGACTATATAGATGTGCGTTCATACTTTAGAGGTAATAGTTTTGGTTCGAGAGGGGCTGTCGATCCGATAACAGGTGACATTTTCTATGCAGTAAGTTTTGAGAGTCCTTCATCGTCAATTATCCGCATCAAGTCAGATTTTAGCGGTGCCACCGCCTTCGCTACCGGATTTGCCGAAGACCTGCGAGATTTAGATTTCGGGCCGTCCAGTTCTGGTGTACTAGGTGACATCAGTCTATACGTATCAGAAAACAACCGAACTACTGGTGTTGGTACTATCTATGAAATCCGAGTGGGGACAACAGCGGTACCCGAACCATGTGAGACTATCCTGGGTTCGATTATGGTGCTGGGATTTGGAGTCTTGTTTAAAAGAAAGCTGTCTAAAAAACAGAAAAAATTAAAAAAGAAATCCTAAAAAAATAATTTTTCAGGCCAAGAAAACAAGTCGAGCAGAAAAACCGTTGATTTGTCAAGAGAGCTATAGGAAAAAACCAGGTTTATAGGTTCAGATAGCAAAGCAAGTAAAAAAAAGCTGCATTCAACAATCTAATAAAAAAGGAGAAATAATGGATAACTTAGAAACATTTGAATCTATAGAACCTATAGCCATTATCGGGATGGCGGGTCGATTTCCGGGGGCGAAAAATGTTGAGGAATTTTGGCAGAATCTGTGTAACGGTGTCGAGTCTATTTCATTTTTTACCGATGAAGAGTTAGCGGCGGCGGGTGTAGACCCAGCTTTACTGAACAACCCCAACTACGTCAAAGCCAATGCGGTTTTAGAAGACATCGAGATGTTTGACGCTGCGTTCTTTGGTTTTACACCAAGGGAAGCGCAAGCGATGGATCCGCAACAGCGCCTTTTACTAGAGTGTGCCTGGAATGCTCTAGAAAATGCTGGTTACGACTCGCAAACATACCCAGGTCGGATCGGCATCTATGCGGGTAGCTCGATGAGTAGTTACTTGTACAGAAACCTCAGTTCCAATCCGGATCTGCTCAAATTGGTAGACTTCGATTGGCTCCAGCAACAAGACCCAATTTCGCTGGGTAACGATCGCGACTACCTCACAACGCGCATTTCCTATAAGCTGGGCTTAACTGGGCCGAGCATGAGCATCAATACCGCCTGCTCTACATCATTGGTTGCGGTACATACAGCCTGTCAAAGCTTGCTGAATTATCAATGCGAAATGGCACTGGCAGGCGGGGTTTCGATCCAAGTTCCCCAAATATCTGGCTATTTATACAGAGAAGGCGGCATCGCTTCCCCCGACGGACACTGCCGCACTTTTGATGCTAAAGCACAAGGCACGCTGTTCTGTAGTGGTTTGGGTCTGGTTTTGCTGAAGCGCTTAGAAGATGCTCTGGCAGACGGGGACTATATTTATGCCGTTATTAAGGGTTCGGCGATTAATAACGACGGGACGCAGAAAGTCAGCTACACGGCTCCCAGCGTAGATGGGCAAGTAAGTGTAATTACTGAGGCGCTAGCAGTTGCCGGTGTCTTGCCGGAAACTATTTCTTATATGGAAGCCCACGGGACTGGTACGGCTTTGGGCGATCCGATTGAAGTAGCGGCAATGACGCAAGCATTCCGCGCCAGTACCGATAAAAAGGGCTTCTGTGCCATTGGTTCGGTTAAACCCAACGTAGGTCACCTGAATCGCGCTGCTGGTATCGCCAGTCTAATCAAAACGGTAATGGCGCTCAAACACCAGCTGATTCCACCCAGCTTGAACTACGAGCAGCCTAATCCAAATCTCGACTTTGCTAACAGTCCCTTTTTCGTCAATACAACCCTGCGCCAATGGCAAGCTAATGGCACGCCTCGCCGTGCTGGGGTAACTTCCTTGGGATTTGGTGGCACAAATGCCCATGCTGTTTTAGAAGAAGCTCCAGTTATAGAGCAGGAGCAGGGGAGAAAGTATCAGTTATTGGTTCTTGCGGCTAAAACCGATTCTGCCTTGGAAGCGGCGACGAAAAATTTAGCCGCACACCTGAAGCAGCATCCGGATCTGAATTTGGCTGATGTCGCTTATACCTTGCAAGTGGGGCGGCGGGGTTTTGATCGTCGGCGGATGTTGGTTTGCCGCGATTTGGCAGATGCTGTAACTGCCCTGGAAACTTTAGATCCGAAACGGATTGTTACACAGTTGCAGGAGCCGAAGGAACGATCTGTCGCCTTCATGTTTTCCGGGCAGGGGTCGCAGTATGTCAATATGGCTCTGGAACTGTACGAACTTGAGCCGACTTTCCGCGAGCAAATCGATCTCTGTGCGGAAATTCTTAAACCTTATTTAGGTTCACACTTTGGATTAGGGGAGGCAGAGCCTCCTGGATTTCGTTCCCAGGTTGAACCTGGGAACGAGATCAGAGAGAGGATCGATCTGCGGGATCTGCTCTATCCCGCCGAAGAAAAAGCCCAGGAGGCGGCTGAGCTACTCAAACAAACTTCTATGACTCAGCCAGCGCTGTTTGCGATCGAGTACGCTTTGGCTAAGTTGTGGATGTCGTGGGGAATCCATCCCGCCGCGACGATTGGGCATAGTATCGGGGAATACGTCGCTGCTTGTATTGCAGGCGTGTTCTCCCTGGAAGATGCTTTATCTCTGGTTGCGGCACGGGGGAAAATGATGCAGCAGATGCCTCCAGGGTCGATGATCGCCGTTCCTCTTTCAGAACGGGAGTTGCAACCTTATCTGGGTAACAATCTTTCCCTCGCTTTAATTAATGGCCCATCTCGCTGCGTGGTTTCGGGGACTGGGGAAGCTATCGATGGGTTAGAGAAGCAATTAGCCGCCCAAGGCGTGGAAGGTCGTCGCCTCCATACTTCCCATGCTTTCCATTCGGAAATGATGGAACCCGTGCTGGATGCTTTCGGCGAATTGGTTAAAAAAGTTACTCTCCATCCCCCGGAAATTCCTTACGTTTCCAACGTTACGGGGACTTGGATTACAGATGAACAGGCAACCGATCCGAATTATTGGGCAAAACACCTGCGCCAAACTGTGCGCTTTGCTGAAGGGTTGCAACAGTTGTTCCAAGATGGGGATCAAATCCTGCTGGAAGTTGGCCCAGGGCGGACTTTGTCTACGTTAGCGCTACAGCATCCAGAGAAGCCATCTGAGCAAGTGGTGCTGACTTCGGTGCGCCATCCGCAAGATACTCAATCGGATTTGGCTTTCTTGCTCAATACCTTGGGTAAACTTTGGCTGGCTGGGGTACAGGTGGATTGGTCGGGATTTTACGAAGGCGAACGGCGTCACCGCTTGCCTTTGCCGACTTATGCCTTCGATCTCAAACGCCATTGGATTGAAGCAAATGAAGTTTCGATACATAAAACCAAAGTTTTGTCAAGGGCAAGCGGCAAAAATCTGCACCCGCTTTTGGGTCAAAAGTTGTCGATCGCGGGAACTGAGGATATTAGTTTCGAGGCGCTTGTTAGCCTTGAGTGGCAAGCTTTTCTGAAGCACCATCGCTGCTTTGAGACTGTGATTCTTCCAGCTTCGGCTTACCTGGAAATGGCTTTGGCTGCTGGGGTGGCGGCGCTTAAATCCGACAAGTTATTGGTAGAAGACTTGGTGATTCACCAAGCACTGGTGCTACTGGAAGATGAAGTTAAAACCGTTCAGTTAATTTTGTCTCCCATGGGAGACAAAGAGTATTCTTTCCGCATTTTTAGCTTGACTGAGAATGAAAGTGAGAATCCTGAGTGGATGCTGCACGCTTGCGGGCGAGTTTTGGTGGCAGATGGTGATGCGTCTAGGGTTGACTTGGGTGCTTTACAAGCGCAGTGCGGTGAAGAGTTAGCGATCGCATCCTACTACCAAAAGTTACAAGCGCGGGGCCTCAATTACGATCGCTTGTTCCAAGGGATTGAAAAACTCATGGTTTCCCAAGGGGGTGGTATAAGTGCGTTAGCTCAAATCCGATTACCACAAGAATTAGTCGCCACAGCTTCCGACTATCACCTGCATCCCATCTTATTAGATGCTTCGTTCCAGCTTTTAGGCGTTGCTTTCCCCGATGACAAGCAATTTACCTATTCTCTAGCTGGGTTAGAACGCTTGCAAGTTTACCATCGTCCCGGCACCAGCTTGTGGAGTCAAGTTGTAGTGCATCCGGCGAAAGATGCGCAAACTATCAGCGCCGACTTGCATCTATATGCCCCGGATGGACAGATAATCGCCAAAATCGAGGGAATCAAGCTGAAACGCCAGCGTTGCGAAGCCTTGCCGGATTGGTTATATGAAGTGGAATGGCGTCCTGTGGCTCAAAGTGACCAGATTGCATGGGATTTAAACGCATCAAATCCGAGAAATTGGCTAATTTTGGCGGATAGTCAAGGAATCGGGCAGCAATTGGCGACCAAGCTGCGATCGCAAGGTGAGATTTGTACGCTTGTCTTTGCAGGGAAACAGTACCAACAGTTATCCGAGCAAGAATTGAGCATCAATCCAGCTAATAAAGCCGACTTTCAGCAACTGGTGAAGGCGGTAGGCACAAATCAGCCTCCGTTACACGGCGTGGTGCATTTGTGGAGTTTGGATGCAGTAAGTGCAGAATCTTTAACGAGTGCAGATTTAGAGATTGCTTCGCAGCAAGGATGCGGTAGTGCGCTTTCTTTAGTTCAATCTCTCGTTTGTGGATTGTCCGAATTGCCTTCCCTGTGGTTGGTGACGCGGGGTGCAGTACCGGCAGGGTGTAATCTGCCTCTCCAAAAAAGAATCTCTTTGACAGGCGAGACGCCTA
>DNGG01000066.1:13796-17957 GCA_003486675.1 Cyanobacteria bacterium UBA11372 | reverse complement strand
CCCACAAGAGATATGGTCGAAGTCTAATATGCCGGGAGTGGCGCAATCTGCTTTGTGGGGAATGGGCAAAGTCATCGCCTTGGAACACCCAGAATTGCATTGCGTGCGCGTGGATTTAGATCCGAATGCACAGGGGAATGAGGCGCAGGAGTTATTTGAGGAAGTTTGGTTAAAGAGTCAGGAAGATGAAGTGGCTTGGCGCGATCGCATTCGTCAAGTATCCAGGTTAGTCCACAGTCACCAAACAAAAAATACACCCAAAACATTTACTTTCCGCAAAGACAGTACGTATCTAATTACCGGCGGTACGGGTGGTTTAGGTTTGCTGGTGGCTCGTTGGATGGTAGAAAAGGGAGCGAAGCATTTAGTACTGGTAAGCCGCAGCGGTAGCAGCCAGATCGAAGAATTAGAGCAAATGGGTGCTGAAGTAGTTGTGGCAAAAGCAGATGTTACCCAGCCAGAAGAAGTTGCTCGGATCGTCAGGGAAATTGAGCAGTCGCAACGACCTTTAAGAGGAGTAATTCACGCCGCCGGGGTGGTGGATAATGGCACCCTGACACAGCTAGACTGGGAACGCTTTGCCAAGGTTTTGAATCCGAAGGTAGCAGGTGCTTGGAACCTCCACCTCTTGACTGGGAACCTACCTTTAGACTTCTTTGTTATGTTCTCTTCTGTTGCCTCGCTAGTGGGTCATGCAGGTCAAGCCAACCATTCAGCTGGCAATGCGTTTCTCGATGCTTTAGCTTATCATCGCCAATCTAAAAAGTTGCCGGGATTGAGTATCAATTGGGGCAGTTGGTCGGAAGTTGGGGCAGTTGCTACATCTCAAGCTGCTACCGATTATATGAAAGCACGGGGAATGGAAGCGATCGCTCCCCAACAAGGATTGCAGGTACTGGAAGAATTGCTAGGACAAAATGCGGCTCAAATTGGAGTGGTATCGGCGAATTGGTCGAAGTTTCTAGAGCAATTCCCCGCAGATGCATACCCGCCTTTATTCTCCGACTTAGCTAAGGAGGCGCGGCAACAAGCAAAAGGCCAGCCAACGCGATTGCAAACTGGCGACTTAATCAATCAATTGCAGACAGCAACACCAGAAAAACAGCGGGAACTTTTAATTGCTTATCTGCAAATTCAAGTCACAAAAGTCCTTGGTCTAGATGCATCCAATCCGCCAGAATCTCATTATTCATTGAACGAATTGGGACTGGATTCCCTAACGAGCATTCAATTGCGGAATTGGATCAGAACTGACATCAAGGTAGACCTACCAATGAAGAAATTTATTGTGGAAGCCAGTATCGACCAATTAGCAAATGCTTTGTCTGAGCAATTAGCTTTAGCGAGCATCACCTTAACAGAAGCCCCATCTGCTGACCTTAATGATGAAGAAGAAGAGGAAGTAATCAGACTATGAAACCGACTGAACTTTTGGTGGAATTATCCCAACGGGGTGTAAAGTTGTGGGTTGAAGATGACCAGCTTTGCATCAAGGCTCCCAAGGGTGTATTGACTGGGGAATTGCGCGATTCTCTAGTCGAACACAAACCAGAAATCCTGGCGTTGCTGCAAAAGTCTCTGAATGCCAACACCTCCAATCAAACTATATTGCCCGTGGCGCGAGATGCAGATCTGCCCTTGTCTTTGGCTCAACAACGGCTGCGATCGCTCGATCGCTTGGTTCCCGATACTTCGGTTTATAATCTCCCTCTAGCTTTTCGCCTTGAGGGTTCCCTCGATGTGGCGGCGATGGAAAAGAGCGTGGGAGAAATTGCGCAACGCCATGAAATCCTGCGAACCACGTTTCCAGAGATGGATGGAAAACCCGTGCAAAAGATTTCCCCGGCAACAACCTTCCACCTGCCAGTAATAAACCTGCAAAATCTGCCTCAAAACCAGCGGCAAGCAGAAGCCCAGCGGCTAGCTTCCCAGGAGGCTCAGCAGCCATTTAATTTGGCAGAGGGGCCATTGTGGCGCGTCAAACTTCTGCGCCTAGCGGAAGACGAACATTGGTTGCTCGTCACCCTGCACCACATTGTCGCCGATGGTTGGTCTTTGACTTTGTTCTTGCGAGAACTTTCTGCATACTACAAAGCATCACCCTTGCCGGAATTACCCATCCAATATGCTGACTTTGCCTCCTGGCACCAGCAGTGGGTGCAAGGTGAAGCTATCAAGTCTCAACTAAACTACTGGCAGCAGCATCTGGGAAACAGCGTCCCCCCACTCCACCTGCCTGGGGATCGACCTCCATCAACTATCGGGACTTACCGAGGCGCAATTCAACGCTTAGTACTAGCCAAAAATTTCACCGATGACTTGAAGTCTCTCAGTCAGCGGGAAGGGGTGAGCTTATTCGTCACCCTGTTGATGGCGTTTACAACATTGCTCAATCGATATACAGGGCAAGAAGATATCGTTGTCTGTTCTCCGGTTCTCGGTCGTAACCAATCGGAAATCGAGAATTTAATTGGGTACTTCAACAATATATTGCCGCTCCGTACCGACTTGTCTGGCAACCCAAGTTTTCAGGATTTGCTGCGTCGAGGAAGCCAAGTTACTACAGCGGCTTACGAACACCAAGACCTACCTTTTCAGGACTTGGCAGACTTAGTTCGCACGCCGTTGAATCGAGTCATAGTTGGCTTACAAAAGGCTCCCGATCTGGTTCTAGATTTACCAGGCATCACCGCGAGTCGCCTCGATGTCCACAGGGGAATGGTTGATTTTGATTTATCCCTATTCGTGGAAGAAAACGGGGACATTCTGACGGTGGTGATGGAGTACAAAACAGATTTGTTCGATGGCAATACCATCGGCAAAATATTGGATAATTACCATAATTTGCTGGAAAAATTGATTGCCGATCCTCAACATAAAATCTCATCAATTACCCGCTTAAAGGCCACAGAAACCGAGCGGCTAATTGATGAAAATGGTGTTTTAGATAGCTGCAATATAGCGCAAAAACCAACCTTTGTTGCTCCCCGAAATGGGTTAGAAATTAAACTCACAAAAATTTGGGAGAAAGTTTTAGACATCCAGCCAATTGGTATTCGGGATAATTTCTTTTCCGATTTGGGAGGAACTTCTTTACTAGCGGTCAAACTGTTTGCGGAAATCGAGAAAGCTTTTAACAAAAATCTGCCCTTGTCAACCCTGCTTCAAGCACCAACAATCGAGCAATTCGCCAACTTAATTGGTCAAGAAGAATGGTCGGGTTCGTGGTCTTCATTGGTACCGATTCAAACAGGTGGTTCTAAACCACCGCTGTTCTTCATTCATGCCGTTGGAGGTAACGTCCTTACCTATGTAGCTTTAGCGCGTCATTTGGGGTCGGATCAACCCGTTTATGGGATACAGGCAGAAGGGATTGATGGCAAAGGATCTTTCCAAACATCCCTCGAAGAAATGGCAGAGCGCTACATTAAAGCAATCCGTACTGTGCAACCAGAAGGCCCTTATTTTTTGGGTGGTCTTTCTGGTGGGGGCATCATTGCATTCGAGATGTCTCAGCAACTAATCGCGCAAGATCGGCAAGTAGCCTTGCTGGCTTTGTTTGATTCTTACAATCCCGAATACTTAAGAGCGCGTTGCATAGCCGATGACAAATACAGGACAGAGAATTTTTCCATTACAAGGTCTATCCTGGAAAGATTGATATGGTATCGGCATCTTCAAAAGCAGTTGAAGCAGGGTTTAAGAGTTTTGAGTCATTTTTCACAACTCGAACGTCAAGAAAAGTTGTCTTATATTCTAGAAAAGGCGAACAAGCTTAAGGAGAAAACTCAGCATAAGCTGGAGCTGATTGCCTACAAATTAGACCCACGTCCGGGACGTCCCTTGCCTTACCTGATGCGAGAAGCAGCGATTACAAACACCTATAATCAGGTGCTGTTTAACTACACGCCAAAAGTCTATCCAGGCAAAGTCACCCTTTTCCGCGCCAGTGAAAGCGTCTTTATTTCCAGCGAGGGAGGCGATAGTGACGAATTAGGTTGGGACAAAGTGGCTGCGGGTGGATTGGAGATTCATAAAGTTCCTGGCGATCACACTAGCTTAGTTGCAGAACCTCATGTCAGGGTATTAGCCCCAAAATTGAAGGCTTGTATTGAAACAAGTCACTTCATAGCTGTTTGATATCATGTCCGGTTGCATCGG
>DNGG01000066.1:9911-13529 GCA_003486675.1 Cyanobacteria bacterium UBA11372 | reverse complement strand
TTGGTATCAAAGGTTTTTGGTAAAACCCACACCGTAAACACTATTAAATATGCAAGTTCGATACAAGCGGACATGATATGATTCCGATCGAGGCTCTGCGATCGCTCATATCAAATCCGGTTGCATCGGAATTATAGAAATTTTCCATCGGATCAACGATCCTTGTACGGGCACGGCATAAATAAGCTTTTCCCGCAACTCGAAGGTTGTCTCCCGCCGTGCCCAATCAACCAATTTTAATCATTCGTTGCACCATTTGATACAAGGAGGGCGCCAGCGCTGCGCCCTCCCGATTATGCTATTCGCTTAAAGATCAGATCGGACATTTGATCGGTTTGGATTTGCATCAACTCGAGGAATTGGTTTGGCGCTTGATATGATGTCAGGCAAATCACCCTTAATTAAAATTCTCCGCCTCCCCTTCCGCGTCAGGAGCGTCCGTCTTAATTATGGGTAATCAAACAAACATGATATGAGTCCATTTTTGCTCAGAAAGTTGCAAAAGTTCAACGGCTAAGGCAATGTTATGCCAGCTGGTTAATCAATCGTTCGTTACCGGGTTGATTAAACGAGTTTTGCGATCGCTGGTTTTATATCATGTCCTTAGGCATCGGTAGTGTATGGCTCGTTCCCAAGTTCCGCCTGGGAATGCTGTGCATGTGGGCTGCTGCCTCCTGCGCCTACCATCCTGCGCCTACCAGAGGCAGAGCCTCGCTTATCTGCGTTACCAGGCAAGAGCCTGGTAACGAGTCGGAGCCTGGTAACGAGTCGAGAGGCGAAACATACACAACCAATGCTACCGAACACGATATTAGTAATGAACCCAGTAGATGCACCATAGTCGCTTTTTTACCATAAAAGCTTCCTGGATGAATTCGAGTTTGATTAAGCGTTTCATTTAGGTATTATTTGTATTATTTGTCCAAAACTTATAGAATATAGGCTCAGGTAGCAGCGAAGTAAGGTTATGGCGAAGCGATCGTTCCAAGCATCCTTAGAAGGCATCAAACAAGCAAAGCAAGCATTTGCTAGCAAGGGATGGACGCAAGCAGATTTAGCTAGAGAAATTGGTATAAAAACTCGCCAACCAATTGGACGATTTTTCGCAGGGCAACCTGTAGATCGTCAAGTCTTTATTGAACTGTGTTTCTTGTTGGGTTTGAATTGGCAAGAAATTGCCGAGATAACCAATGGCGCTGTTACTGATGAAGAAGGTATCAGTTTAGACAATGTTGACGCATTGGTAGAAAGGGCGCGATCGCAATACGGCGAGAAAATTGAACACCAGTGCGGCACTCTCCGCCTGTTGGATGTTGCCTACCCAGTGAATTTAGAGGATATTTAC
This sequence comes from Cyanobacteria bacterium UBA11372, assembly GCA_003486675.1. Classification (GTDB taxonomy): domain Bacteria; phylum Cyanobacteriota; class Cyanobacteriia; order Cyanobacteriales; family Aerosakkonemataceae; genus Microseira. The sequence goes on along the minus strand of DNGG01000066.1, from coordinate 12,184 downwards.
GTTGAAGTTAAAATTCTAGAACAGCCCATCCCTCGCAAGTGGTTAGAATTATCTGATTGGCTTTCCAACTCGGAAAAAAGGCTCCCAGAAAGAGTATCGGCACTGGAAGCTGTGGCAAAGTACAACAAGTTAATCCTACTGGGAAAACCAGGATCGGGTAAAACGACATTTTTGCAATATCTGGCACGGGCGTGTCAGCGAGGCGAGTTGCAAGATTCCCTGGTGCCGATTTTTATGCGACTGAAGGACTTTGGCGAAGATACCAGCAACGGAATATCTCTTCTAGAATACATCAGCCAAGAGTTAGAAATTTGCGGCATAGGAGCAAAAGAAGTCGAAAAATTGTTGGAAAGTGGCAGAATGCTGATCTTACTCGATGGGTTAGATGAAGTGAGGCAAAAAGACAGGGATGCCCTTGGGCAAGAAATTCGCGCCTTTTCCCAGAGGTATTATAAGAATAAGTATGCGATCGCCACTCGAACAGCCGCTTGTAACTACCAGTTAGAAAACTTCGTCGAAGTCGAAATTGCCGATTTTAACACTCAACAAATCGCAGTTTTTGCCAAAAAGTGGTTTGTCACAGTCCCTAAAAATAACCAACAGGAAGGAATCGCCAAAGCCTCTGCATTTATTGAAAAATTGAACCTAGAAGGGGACTTAATTCGAGAACTTGCCGCCACCCCGCTATTACTCCATCTACTTTGCTTGGCGTTTGATGCCAAAGTTAAATTTCCCCGTCAACGCTCTAAAATTTATCGGGAAGCTTTGGATATTATGTTATGCCGATGGGATGCAGTTAGGGGAATTCAACGAGATGAAACCGCTCCGAACTTGTCATTAGCAGGCAAAATTAAGCTGTTGAGTTATTTAGCAGCGATTGCGTTTGAGCGGGGGGATTGTGTTTTTGAGATTGCCAAAATTCAGCCTGATATTGCCGAATATTTGCGTCAGTTACCCGACGCTGATACAGATCCGGAAGCCTTGGAAGTAGCCAGCCTTGCCCTGGTGAAATCCATTGAGGAAAAACATGGGTTATTAGTTTGGCGATCGCACAATATGTATGCTTTTTCTCACCAAACTTTTCTGGTATATTTAACAGCCAAACAAATTGCCAATGCCGGTTTAACTGTAGGGGCGGGTTTTACCAATCAATCTCTGGAACCAGGAAATATCTCGTTAAACCCGCCCCTACAAGCAACCTTCTCCACCAATATAACCGATAAACGCTGGCACTCAGTCTTTTTAACCCTAGTTGAAATCTTGCCAAATGCTGCTCCTTTGTTGCAGATAATGAAACAACAAATCGATGGGCTTTTAGCAAAAGATGAAACATTGCAGCACTTCTTAAAATGGGTGATTCAAAAATCTTGGTCATTCCAAGAGAATCCCAAAATCGCTGCCGTGCGAGCCTTTTATTTTTCGCTTGCCTGTGTCCTCGATAGTTATTTAGATTTTGCTTTAAACACAACCAACCTTGAGATTAAATTTCCCCCCTTGCCTGACTTTCCCCTACCGCTTGATCTAAACTTTGCTCAGAAGCTTGACTCTAACCTTGCCCTGACACCCAACTTTAATTTTGCCATTGAATTTGAACGAGAATTGAGAACGCCCGATGATAAAATTTACCCAGCTTTGAAGCGTTTATGGGAGCTTGAATTAATTCTAAGTTGTGTGCTTAACTTTGATTTAGCAAGAAAGCGCGATTTAGCCTTAGAATTGCAAAACTCGCTGCAACAACTCAAAGCAAAATTACCTCAAGAAGCCGAAAACTCCGAAAGCTTTCAAACTTGGTGGCAAGGGAACGGTCAAACTTGGATTGAGGAGTTAAAAGCCTTGCTGATTGCCCATCACCATGCCGGTCACCATTGGCAATTTAGCCATCAACAAAAGCAATTGCTCAAGCAATATTATGATGCGAATCAATTACTGGTAGATTGCCTCAATAGCGGCTGTGAAGTAACTGAGGGTGTGCGACAGCAAATTGAAGAAACTTTGCTGTTGGTAATTGGTAATTGCTCGTAGCCAAAAAAATCAGCAACCATGACCTCTGCCCCAATTTGGTATTAGTTAAACTCTGGGTTGAAGATATAATTTATTTGATTTTGATAGCTTTCTGGCGATTCACGGGTCAAAATTGATAAAAATGTGGGCTTATACTGTTGAATGCGAACCCCTTGTATTTGTTCTCCCTTATGTTCTATAGCTTCCATGTAACTTGGTTGGGCAATTCCAGCTTCTTTGGCGCTAATAAAGGGGCCAAAATAGTAGTTAAT
>DNGG01000066.1:6190-9806 GCA_003486675.1 Cyanobacteria bacterium UBA11372 | reverse complement strand
TGTATTTGTTCTCCCTTATGTTCTATAGCTTCCATGTAACTTGGTTGGGCAATTCCAGCTTCTTTGGCGCTAATAAAGGGGCCAAAATAGTAGTTAATGGCGGGATTAGTTGTGGTAATTTCCACCCACCAAGCTTTGCCGCAACGATCTAACCTAGACTTTAATTCTGCTTCATTTGGATTGATGATTATCGTTTTATTTTTGATGAATTCAACCATTTGAATGGCATATTTTTTGACAAACTCTAGATATGATTCTTCCGACTCTGTCCAGATATACTCAGAACATTTCAAGAGTTCAACCGCTAAGATAATGCTATCCATCTGGTTGGAAAAAATCTCAGTTAACCTGTCTAAAAAATTAGACTTTATCCCATCGAGTTCTTGCTTGCGACTGTCTTCCATGAGTGAATTCCCCTTCTATTAGACAAACAAAGCCTCTTTAGGGGCTTTTTGAGACTAAAGGATCTGTGGATGAAATAAAATTTTCGTCTTAAAATTCTAGAATCAAAAAGCAACTAGATGCCCTTGGTATAATTTTTTTTTAATATCTATATTTTTTTTACATTTTCTCATTGAAAAATTAAGCATAAATTGTAAAACTTGAGATAAAAAGATATATTTCTTAAAGAAGGTTGAAGTGAAACAGAAAGATGGGATAAAAAAGTTAAGTATTTTCAGTAGAGACTGCTAGACCCAACACGCTATTTTCAGACTAGATGCTGCAAGATCCTGCCATTCGCCATCCAATTGCTATAAGTTTAGGAGCGATCGCCGGTGCCCTGAGTCGCTACTATCTCACCGTATGGTTTGTGCAACGCTTCGGTACGGGGTTTCCTTACGGAACTTTTTTTATTAACCTTACCGGCTGTTTCGGCATGGGCTTTTTCACCACCTTGGCGTTAGATCGAGTGGGGGTGATTTCCCCAGAAGTGCGACTATTGGTAGCAACGGGATTTTTGGGCGCTTATACGACATTTTCTACCTACGGGATCGAAACGCTTTACCTGCTGCGCGATCGCGCGTTTTTAATTGCCAGTCTTTATTGGGCAGGTAGTGCAATTTTGGGAGTGATTAGCGTTCAATTGGGCGTAATTCTAGCCAGAATTGGTAAGGGGTAATTGGTAATTGGGCAGAGGGGCTTCTTGTGCAGGTGCGATCCAGGGGCAAGAGGGGCATTTGAATTTCCATTCTCCCTTACTCACCTGCTCCCGGAGTCCCCCGCTCCCCTGCTATGATTCAAGCACGATAGCTTTTGCAAGTGTTGCAATGTCGAACAAGCTTAACCGCCTGGAAATAGCGGAATTCATCTTCCTGGTAGGCTTAATTATTGGCTTGATAGTCGCGGCGATCGCAAAACAGGTAATCTACGCGATCGCACCCCTATCGGTGTTGGTATGTCTCAACCTGATCAACCGTCGTCGCTTTGAACTGCTGATGCAGCAGGAAACTAGCGACGCCATTGAGCAAGTTGAGCAAGAAGTTTCAGACCAATTCAAATCTTTTACCAGCTACTACAGCAGCATAACCCCATCTGGCATACCAGCACCAGACTATCTCGCCTCGTTAATTCAGGCGAATATCAAGCCAATTTATGAAGATATTGGGCAACTTCAGCAGCAGTGCGCTAACTTGCAGGAGTCTTTAGCCAGTATCGCCAATTATCTCAACCGCTCTTCCCTAACCACCAGGATAGAGGATTTAGAACAAGGATTGGCGCGCCTATCGCGAGGACTCGGTGCGATTTCGGATCAAGTCGATGGCACGGTGCAACGTCAAATCGACGATCTTAAACAGCAGGTTAAAGCAATTCAACGCAAAGCAGGAAGTAGGGATAGAGATAGAGATAGAGATAGGGATAGGGATAGGGAAGAAAAACCAAGACCTAAAGTAGAGTATTTAGAGCAAGCTTTAGGACAGCTATCCGATAATATTGCCGCAATTTCCCAGCAGGTGGAAGCATTGCAACGCCAAGCCGAAAGGATGGGTGCGCCTCCACAATATGCTTCTGGTGGTGGAGTCACAGGCGGGACGCCCGTGCCACAATATGTTTCTGGTGGTGGAGTCACAGGCGCGACGCCCGTGCCACAATATGCTGTACCCTCTAGGGCATCTCAAAGCGAACCTCCGCAACAAACTTGGCGTTGCATCCATACCATACCGGCGCATGGTGATTGGGTAAGCGATTTGGCAATTGCCAACGATGGAAAAACGCTGATTAGCAGTAGTTTTGACCAAACAATTAAACTGTGGAATTTGAGAAATGGACAGCTAATTCGCCCCTTGTGCGAAAGAGGGGGAGAAATATATGCGATCGCATTAGGACAAGATGGCAAAACCCTTGTCAGCGGTAGTTCAGATCAAACCATTAAGCTATGGGATATCGAAAGCGGCAAATCAATTTACACCTTTTGGGAATATTCCGGATCTGTTAGATCCGTTGCCATCAGTCCAATTTCGCCCCATCCACAAAACAAAGGAGCGATTCTCGCTTCCGGTAATTTTGACCATACAGTTAAACTATGGCATTTAGAAACAAGAGAATTAATTGAAACTTTAGAAGGACATTCGGGCGCGGTAGGAGCAGTTGCTTTTAGTCCGCTCCCCCCTCACCCCCCTTACCAAGGGGGGCAAGGAGGGGGGATTCTTGCTTCTGGTAGCGCCGATGGCACGATTAAAATTTGGGATTGGGAGCGCAAAAATCTACTGCAAACCTTTAGCGGCGACTTAGGGGCGATTTCTGCGATCGCATTCTCTCCTAACGGGCAAATTCTCGCTTCTGGTAGCAGCGATAAAACCGTAAAATTGTGGCATATTCCCACCGGAAACCGCATCGCGGTGCTAAAAGGACATCTAGGTGCTGTCACTTCAATTGTTATGAGTCCAGATGGAGAAACCCTAATTAGCGGTAGCGCCGACGGTACGATTCAAATTTGGCATTTAACCAGCGGTAAGCAAATCGGCATTTTAACCGCAGATATTGCCGAGTCGGTAATATCTCTTGCCCTCAGTCCCGATGGGCAAATTCTGGTCAGCGGCAGCGCTTACGGTACGATTAATATTTGGGGGCGAGATTGAGCCTGAAATTTCGGATTTTAGTAGTGTAGATATGCCTGAAGTAACTGGAATTTGGTTATTATTAATTGTTCTGAGTAGTTCTATCATCGGAATCACCATTTATTCGGCTAGATTGCGCTACTCTGTTTTGCAAGCGTCTCGCCTGCATCCGGTTACCAATTTAGAATCTGGTGAGTTTATTCCACCCAAAAATCCTCAACTTTCAGTGATTATTCCTGCCTACAACGAGGCAGATAACATTGAGGATTGCATTACATCTGTGCTGAACAGCACCAAGTTGTCAGCTGACAACTTGGAAGTTTGGGTGGTAGACGATCGCTCAAACTCTCCAAACAAATCTTAACGATCCAAGGCTGAAAATTTTAGCTGGAAAACAGCGACCCCAAAACCAAATTTGGACTGGGAAAAATTGGGCTTGTCTACAAGGCGTAAGCCAAGCCAAGGGAGATTTTTTACTCTTTATCGACGCAGACGTGCGACTCAAACCAGGGGGAATTGAAACAGTAGTTAGGGGTTATATCATGTCCGGAAAGCGTGCT
>DNGG01000066.1:464-5938 GCA_003486675.1 Cyanobacteria bacterium UBA11372 | reverse complement strand
TAAAACCCGCCCCTACACAATCAAAAATTATACACAACCTAAGCTAGCGGACATCATATTAATGGCGATCGCGATCGCTTCCGTCATCAAAACAGACATGGCGAGGTCGAAAGCTTCAGTTACCTTTTTAAGACATTAAACCTGTTTCACGTAAATACTGTCGTGCTAGAGCTTGATTGCCATTAAAAAACAAAGCTGCTACAAAAGCAGTTGTTAAAATTTCTGCATCGGTCATAGCTCGACGGCAATCATCTTGGTGACCCATTGCTTTGAGAATATCATTTGATGAACTGTTCTGGTGTCTGCATCCCTATCGCTATTGCTGAGTGCTATTTTTTACATTCAACTGCGCGATCAATTTTGAGTATAGTGCGCGATCGCGCAGCGTGCCGGAAGCATATCGCCCGATCAACACTTCCGTATTTTAACTATTGATCTTATTATAATTTTACTATAAAATAGGTGACCCATTTGGGCGATCGCTGAGTAGCTCTAGCAGGTTGAAGAATTGTTAAAAGTAAGAAACCCGGTTTTTTGACAAACCGGGTTTCTGCTTAGGTGCAACTAATTGCTTGAAGTTATCTTTTGGCAGTTGTCATTTGCCCCAGTAGACTAGATGCTGACAAATACAATGCTTGAAGCGATCGCATCATACTTTCTCGATGCCATAATGCCCACATATTCAAGCACAAACATACACTGCCCAATAACAGCAAAATGTATGTAGGCGCCATGACGACGCCGACGGCAAACCAAGTGTAGACGTGCAGTATCATGACTAACGCGCAGGTAATCGCAATGGCGATCGCGCGTTGTATCTGGTATCGCGGACGATTCAATCCTACTAGAATCAGCGTTTGCAAGGTTGCCAGTAAGTTAGCTGGTACTAAAAACCCACAAATGGCAAGGCAGTGGTTGCGCGAGAACTCAAATATGCTATTGATGTCGATCATGTAGTTTACTCGTAAACGACAGTAGCGATCTGTTTTGGACTTGACTTTATTTAGTTTTTTTGGTAGTCCAAACATTGGTGAACATCATCAGTATTCCGCCGATTGATATAGCGATCGCTAGACCGCCCGCTATCCAATTCATCAAATCTGCTGATTCCATTGATTTATTTTTCAGCTATTTATCTTGGCTTCTATCTTTTGCATTATGTCATATTTCCCGTTTTTGAGCCAAGACTTATTAGATACATTTTTATCAAGTCTTAAGCGTTCAACAGTTGACATTTGACATTTAGTCAGTTGACGCAAATCAACCGGGTTTCACCTGAAAAATCGTTGCTCAAACTCTAGATCGTACAAATCAACCGGGTTTCACCTGAAAAATCGTTGATGAAGGTTTCTAAGATAGCATTGCGCTCGAGGGAAATTAATTTTTCCTTTTTTCCTAAAATGGGGATGCTAAAAATCCATTTTTTCTGGTTTTTTTAGTAGGGACGCGGCAGATAAAACATTGGTTATCAACCCCGAAATCTTGATAATTTGATAATGTCGCATCCCTACCAAGCTCTGGGTAAATGATTTTGGGATTTTATTTCACGCTCTAAGCATCAGCCGATAGAGTTAAAGTTTGAGCGATCGCTAATTTTTTAAAGGTCTGATGGAGTATCCGGAGCAATTTCAATTCCACCCAGATTTACGATCGTATCCTGGTCGGTAATCAAGTCGCCCAGTTCCTTATATTTTACGCCAATGCGATCGCAAGCGTGTTTCAGTTCTCGCTCAAAGGTACTGATATCGTCGCCGTAGCCACACAGATAGGCAGCGGTTTCAATCCCATCTTTAGCATTGGCTTTGGCGCAATCAATTAGATCGGTGTCTTTCAGAGGTGTAGGTGATGCCATAATTAGTTGTTAGTTTATTGTCCCATTTAACAACAAATTCTTAGCAAGAGCATCTCTCTTAGGAAAGGGTTTATAGCAATGAGGAAGATGGGGAAGATGGGGAAAGTGAGGAAGTAATTTACTTCTAGCTCATTATTTCCATCATCTCCATCATCTCCATCAAGTTATTATCGTCCCAACTACCGAGTCGATAAATCAGTAGATCCTGGCTGACGATAGCGAACTAGGATGCTCATCATTTTATCGGTATTGGGCATTGGCACGATCGCACCTCTAAAATCTGCCATCTGCAATCTGAAATTAAACCGCAGATAGAGATTGTTCTCGCAATTGCTCAACCAACGAGTGCAGATTATAACTATCAAGGCGATAACTCAAAGGATGGGCAATTAATCGCGCCGTACTTTGATACAAAACCTCGATTTCAATCAAACCGTTTTCGCGCAAAGTTTTACCCGTGGAAACTAAGTCTACAATTGCCTCAGACATGCCGGTAATTGGCCCTAATTCCACCGAGCCATATAAAGGTACAATTTCCACAGGCATATCCAAATTTTGAAAGTATTCGCGGGCGCAGTTAACAAACTTAGACGCAACTCTACCGTGGGGTGGCAATTCCAATGCCGATCGATATGGACTGGATTCCTTTACCGCCACCGACAGGCGACAGTTACCAAATCCCAAGTCAGCTAAATGGGCAACTTTGGGTTGTTTTTCTCGTAACACGTCGTAACCCACAATACCCAGTTGCGCTTGTCCGTATTCTACATAAACCGGGACGTCATGAGTCCGCACTAGCAAAGCTTTGGCGGTATTGGTGGGATCGCTAATTTGCAGTTGGCGATTGGAGGAGTCGAGAAAGGCGCTAAAGTCTAGTCCTACCGCAGAAAGCAGGCGAATACAATCTTTAAGTAGCGCACCTTTTGGTAATGCAACAGTCAGCATCAGGATTTTAGATTTGAGATTTTAGATTTTAGATTTTAGATTAAATTTGAAGCGAAAATCTACAATAATAAAGATGCAGATTCTTCTGGTTGACGATGAAGTTGAACTAACCGATGCGCTGAGTCGGGTGTTGACGCGCGAGGGTTATGGCGTTGATGTCGCTTATGATGGCACATCTGGTACTCAGATGGCGTTGAAAGGCGATTATGACTTGCTGATTTTAGATTGGATGCTACCGCAGATGTCGGGGTTGGAGATTTGCCAGCGAGTGCGATCGCATGGACTATCCACCCCCGTCCTGTTTCTCACCGCTAAAGATACTTTAGACGATCGCGTGCAAGGTTTAGACGCCGGTGCCGACGATTATCTGATCAAACCCTTTGAATTGCGGGAATTACTAGCGCGAGTCAGGGCGCTATTGCGGCGAAAAAATACCTCTGAACCGGAAAAATGGCAAAAACGGCTGCGGGTTGGCGATTTAGAACTAGATTGCGACAACCAGCTTGCTTATCGTCGATTGCGCACCATCGAATTATCGGAAAAAGAAAGCCAACTACTAGAATATTTTATGCGTCACCCCGGTCAATTACTAACCCACGCGCAAATTCACCAACATTTATGGGGTGACGGCGAACAACCCAGCAGCAACGTTTTGGCAGCATTAATTCGCCTGCTGCGCCGCAAAATCGAAGGCAAAAATGAAAGTCAGTTAATTCATACCGTTTATGGTAAAGGTTATCGCTTTGGAGAGGTAATGGGTAATGGCTAATTGCTAATTGCTAATGGCAATCATACCCTGACAGAACTTACACAACTACACTATATATGGCGTAATGATGCTTTACTACATATACTAATGGCTAGTGTTAGGAAAAAATCTGTATTAGCCATTAGCCATTAGCCATTAGCCATTAGCGTTAATTTTTTAATTTCTGGAACAGACTTTCTAAACAAACATCGACACCAAACCCACCCACAGGTAAAAATGGCAAGTGTCCTGAAGGCGCATTTAAATTAAACTGGAGACGATTGTATTCAATCCAGCAATTTTTGACGCGCCATTCTACGCGATCGCAAAACCGATACCAAGTACTATAATCTGCTTTAGCATTCCCGCCAACGCTTTGCCAAATCGATGCTTGCACCTGCAAACCAAACTTGCCTTTACTGCATCCATCCCACAACCGATCGATTTTCTGGATTAACTTACCAGGCAATCTTTCAATATCTTGCAGTTTGAGGCAAGTGCCATTTTCCCTGCCACCTGCTTTTAACATGAGTGCCGCTGTTTCTTGATCTGCTGCTTGCCAATTTCCCACCGCCAATAAACCCCCCAAGCGACTGCAATCGATTTCTCCTGGATAAATTGCGGGTAAATATGCTTTTAAAACCTTTTGAATTCTAGGTTCTGCTTTTTCTCGCAAAATTGCATAAGCTTGCCAACGAACTTGTTCTGAATAGTCTCCTAAAGCTTGAATAACTAAATCTAACCCTGCTTCTCCATAGGTTAGCGCTTTTGCAAGAGTTTCTATTTTCTCTTCTGCGTTACAACGGGAGAAACGATGCTTCAATCCAGCGATTCCGCCTAAAACTGCCCCATCTACCGGCGGTAAAGCTAAAATTTGACCGCCCCCCAAAACGACATCGTATTCTCTTGGTTGGTTAGGTGTATCTGTCACCGCTATTTGACCTCATTGCAACAGTTGATAGTAAGTAGGGGCGGGTTTTACCAATCCATCAGTGCTACCAAGAAATATTTCGTTAAACCTGCCCCTACGGCTAATAGCTAATGTCAGGAAAAATCCTCAATTAGCAATTAGCAATTAGCAACTTGCCTTAATGGGTATTGTCATCGGTGCCCCACTAAACTGCAACAAAGATGTCTGAATTGGTCAAGGCTAATCCAGAACTTAGGGCGGCTATGTGAACAGGTGCGAAGGACGAACCTATCCCATCTTGGTCAAAGAACAGCCTACCATTCATCTGGTTGTAAATAAATCGATGGTTGGCAGTTGTCGCTGATGTTCCTATGGTAAATTGCTCGGCTGCGATCGCTGCACCTGCAACCAGTCCACCCCCAAAACCAGCGGCAGATACAACAATCGTGTCATCCACAGGAGCAAAATCGGTAATCCTGTCAATCCCCTCACTCGCACTATTAAAAGTAAAGCGATCTGCGCCTCCACCACCAGTGTTAGTATCGTTACCTCCTCCACCTACTAATGTGTCGTTCCCTAACCCGCCACTTAAGACATCATTGCCCACCTTACCCTCTAAGATATTGTTACCACCATTCCCCGTAATCCTGTTGTTGAGTTCGTTTCCCGTACCCTTCAAATTATCTGCGCCAAGCAGGATCAGGTTTTCTAAGTTCGCTCCCAAAATATAGTCAATCGAAGACCTGACAGTATCTGTACCTTCGTTGAGGTTTTCTGTTACCACATCCGCAGAACTATCGACTACATATGTGTCATTTCCAACACCGCCTTGCATGGTATCGTTGCCAGCTTTACCATCGAGGATATCGTTTCCTGCTTCACCTTCTAGGGTATTGTTACCACTATTCCCCGTTATTCTGTTGTTGAGTTCGTTTCCCGTACCCTTGAGATTATCTGCGCCAAGCAGAATCAGGTTTTCTAAGTTTGCTCCCAAGGTATAGTCAATCGAAGACCTGACA
>DNGG01000066.1:0-139 GCA_003486675.1 Cyanobacteria bacterium UBA11372 | reverse complement strand
CGTTGCCAGCTTTACCATCGAGGGTATTATTTCCACTATTCCCAACGATCGTGTTATTGTTGGCATTTCCGCTGCCATTAATATTCCCGGTTCCAATTAAATAGAGTTGGTTGACTGTTGCGGGTAGGGTACTGCTAAT
>DNGG01000375.1 GCA_003486675.1 Cyanobacteria bacterium UBA11372 | reverse complement strand
GCTAACCCGGAATGAGCTGCCATACAGTAACGGCAATCATGTTCGTAATTTGCAGTTAGATAAACAATTTGTTGCTCAATTGGTGCCAAACTGCTAGTGGCAAACAAATCCCATAATGCCATTCCACCTTTCAAGGCTGCGGGCGCTTCTGCTAAGATTCCCTCTAAATTGGGAATTATACCAAATGTCTCTTTTGCATGAATCAGAGCTTCCTTTGAGGCTTCGGGTGCAGTTTCCAGGGTGTGAATTGTAAATTCCATCGGTTTTTACTCCAAACAATCCCCAGGTAGACAAATCTGTCTACCTGCAATAGATGCTAGTATAGCTGTAGGGAGACAAATCTGTCTACTGTAAAAAACATGACTGGTGAATCAAGTGCGGCGCGGCAAAAAATTTTAGAAACTGCGTCACAGCTTTTTTATCAAAAGGGCATTCAAAATGTTGGTATTAACGAGGTAATTGCCGCTTCGGGTGTTGCCAAAAGAACGCTGTACAGGCACTTCCCATCAAAAGATGATTTAATTTTGGAAGTGATGCAGCATCGCTCAGCACAGTGGATACGCTGGTTTGAGGAATCTGTTGCTGACAGAGGTAATACAGCGAAGGAAAGATTGCTTGCTACCTTTGATGTGCTTCAGGGATGGTATGCTAAACCGGATTTTCGGGGATGTCCTTTTATCAACGCCGTTTTAGAAATTGCCGATGCTTCTCATCCAGTTCATCAAGTTTCAGTTGATTTAAGAGAGGCAATTCGTACATACATCATGCAGTTAGCCTCTGAAGCAGGAGTGCGAGATCCGGAATCGTTCTCGCAGCAATACTTACTGTTAATCGGGGGCGCTAGTTTAATGGCAACAATCGAAGGAAATCCGGCAGGAGCGCAACAAGCTCGCCAGATTTTGTCTGTTTTGATTGATGCTAGTTAGCGATCGCTAATATCATGTCCGGTTGCATCGGTAGCGTAAACAAAGGAAGGGTTTATTTATCCTTTGCGCTGTCAGCAAAAATTTCTCGTAAAACCCGCCCCTACACTATGAAAAACTATACACTACCGTTGCTAGCGGACATAATATAAAACATCTCCAAACCTGGCTGCAAAAATTACGGCATATTTTGGTTTCTAGGGAATATAAAACCTCGGCTTGTCAGCCGAGGTCTTGATTAAAATCGCTCAGTCAGCAACCTTGCGATCTCACTTAGGCTCTTTTTTCTGTTTCTGCTCTTGGAGCCAGTTCTGGATTAATTCAGTTAGAACGTCGCCCATTGTGCGGTCAATCGCAGTACAGGCAACCTTGAACTCTCGCTTGAGTTCTTGTGGGACATACCCGTTTAGCTCAACCATCCCCTCTGGTTTTCTCGTTGCCATCATTACCTCAAAAGCTTTGTTCTATATGTATTTCACCTTAGCGAGGTCACTGGATTCAAGTTTAAAAGGGTAAATGGGTTGCGCGGTAAATGGTTAAATGGTAAGATAGGTAAATAAATTAAAAATGCGATATGCCTCCGGTAAGCTGCGCGAATCGCCAGTTTCTTCCATATAATGCGATCGCGATTAAGATAGATTTAAAAGGAGGTTGTTAGTTAGTGGCAGCCAAGGATCGATTCCACGAAGCGGTGAAGCGAGGACTCCAAAAAGAGCAGTGGCTGATTACCCACGATCCGTTAACCCTTGAGTTTAGTGAGATCGTCCAATGGATCGAATAGAGCATTACCGTCAGTGCGTTCAAAAGCTGTTAAGGGAAAAGAGTCAAACAAAACCGATTAATGGAGAAATTGAGGTAGAAACAATTTTTGATAGAGAGTGCGATCGCTACCTGATTGTTAATTTGGGATGGGATGGGCATCGCCGCATATATAATTGCACAATTCACTTGGATATTAAAGACGGCAAAATCTGGATTCAGCGAAATCAGACAGACAGAAAGATTGCTGATGAACTGGTAGAAATGGATGTTCAAAGAGAAGATATTGTGCTGGGTCTTCAGCCACCCTATGCGCGCGAGTACACTGGATATGGTGTAGCTTAAAGTCTACATTTGCTGAACTAGAAATAACAAGAGCAAACATCGTGGTTCAGATATCGGAAAAATCTCTAACTTTTGAAACGTTCGTTACTCAATATGGAGATAACGAGCGATACGAATTAATTGACGGAGAACTAATTGAGATGGAGCCAACGGGGCCTCACGAACAAGTTGCCGGATTAATCAATTGCGAATTTAACTTTGAAATTCGTCGGTTGCGGCTACCCTATTTAATTCCGCTTCGATGTTTGATTAAGCCTCTCGGAACTGTCTCTGCTTTCCGACCAGATATCATTGTTTTAGACCGGATAGCTTTAGAAAATGAACCTTTGTGGAAACGAGAACCAATAGTGACTTTGGGAACTTCTATCAAGCTTGTTGTTGAGGTCGTTAGCACGAATTGGCAAAACGACTATGCGCGTAAGCAGGACGATTATCAAGCCTTGGGAATTCCTGAATACTGGATCGTAGATTATTTAGGACTTGGTGGCACTCTCTTTATTGGCTCGCCCAAACAACCCACTATCACGATTTGTCACCTTGAGAATGGATGCTATAAAATGTCTCAGTTTCGCAATGAAGATCGCCTTGTATCGGCTACCTTTCCCGAACTAGAACTAACAGCAGAACAAGTTTTCAGTGCTGGTAGATAGTTGCCAATCGCAGAGCGATATCAATTGCGATTGATGCTTTATGATGTAGAACAGGAGGCGATCGTTCAATGGCTGTAGAACAATATCGGCAATTTATTCGACACCTGCTTTCAGAACGTGCTAATCGTGTTTATATACAGCAAAATGCTCAAGAGTACGAGGTGCAAACTGTTTTCGACTCTGAACGAGATCATTACCAATTACTTTATGTAGGCTGGCGTGGAAATAAACGGGATTTTGGCTGTGTTTTACACCTTGATATCAAGCAGGGGAAAATCTGGATTCAACATGATGGCACCGAAGAAGGAATTGCTAATCGGTTGGTTGAAATGGGAGTGCCAAAGCAAGATATAATTTTGGCGTTTCACGAACCCTACGTGCGGCAGTTTACTGGTTTTGGTACGGGTGAAGAAACTATTTGCGAGACGGCACCGAATGCGAGTTAATTGTCTGGAAGTTGGATGGCGATCGCTCGCTAAACCATCTCTAACCCTAGCTGCCGAACTTATCGCAGACTGACAAAGTTTTTTAGGTTGAGAGCGATCGCGCATCTTTTGTTACTGTAAAGTAATTATCAGCCCACCTTCAAGTACTCTAGCACTAATACTGTTTATACTTTGCTCCAACAACTTGCTAAGTTCCACGATAGGCTTTGAGTAGAGAACTTGTGGGAATAATGAAGGCTGCTAAGACATCTCGATCTATCTCCCTTTCTATGACCTATCCCCACTACACTCTGAGAAAAACGCGATCGCTACTCGCTATAAGCACGCACCCGCATCTCTTAAGCCTATTCTAAATGAGTCATTTGGAAAAACAACAACTCTACCAAAACCTCCAAATCTTTGCATTTGAGCAGGACTCTGAACGTGACAAAAACTACGATTATCTACATTTACATAATAAACATTTGGTTTACCATCTTGCCTATAAAAACCGTTGGTAATAATACCTAGTTGTACTTGTATTTTGTCTCCAATGATTTTTTGAATATACGGATCTGTAGCCATAGATTGATGATGAAATGTGCTTCTAGGTCTAAGACCTGTTACTGGAGAAAAATCAGAATATCTAAGGATATTTTGAACGTCTTGATCGCATATATCTGCATTGCAATGAAAAACTCCTCCGGTTCGACGATTTATGGGAGGGGAAGTAATTGTTTGCCATCTATTAAAAAAATACCCTACATTTTCTGGAATAACATATCTTGCAGAACGTATTCCCCCTGTTGTAACAGGATCAATAACAGCTACAAATTGAACTTGACGCTTTATACGAGGTAAAAGCTTCAAAATTGAATCACCACCAAAACTATGTCCAATTAAAATTAACGGACGGTTGCTGTCAAGATGGTTATTGATAAAATCTTCACCTTTTCTCAAAAATTCAACATCAGTACTCGTCCAATGACTTTGTCCTCCATTTATAAAATCGCTATAAGGAACTTTAATAATTTCAGCATTCATGTCATCCCTTAGCCTTTCTTGAAGGTCATTCATACCCCAAGCACAGCAATTGCGCCAACCATTTACAAAAACAACAAAAGGACGAACAGGTAGAGGAGGAGCAGGTGGTACATCTTCATATATAAGATTTGATTGAGATATTGTATTAAGTTTAGGCTCTGCATTCAATTTTGGTGTTTTTGCCAGAATTAATGTGGTAGTTAAAGTAGTTATTGCAAAAACCACTGTTATAAACATTTTTGATGGCTTCATAATACGGCTCGAAATTGAGTGTTTGTCTGAATTACTGTTTGGTAGAAAATACCAGGATTGCTTGTGGCTAACCGGAAAAAATCACTGTAAACTCACGGGCTTTACCAAAGCTTTGTACTCTTGGCGCTCGCACTTTGTTTTGTCGGTGCGATCGCTTGAAGTGTGCGATCGCGAATTAGCCAACTAGATATTGGAAGATGGATAAAATTTGGTTAATTGCGGACTGCTCAACCTTGATCCAGAACCAAACTCCCTCGCTTTGATAGTCCAAGTGACTCAGGTATATTAGGTGTCTGTTGTTTAAATCATTCAGCTGATTTAAAAACTCATCCATACTGCCCAACCCACTCCTATTAAATTTATCACCCTTAATTTGCCCAATCAAATCTGATAGAGTAGAAAAATTTCCACTGCTCAGCCAGTTATTGGCTCCATAGATGGCATCAAAGCAGGAAAGAAATATGCCTCCAAGACCACTTGGCCAATCAGATTGAACATCACGAACTATAACATTGCCCCTAATTCTTCGGTTGTCAACTTCTAAGTTGAGTCCCGCTTTTACATCCCAGGCATTGTCATAAATTGTCCATGTTCCAGAATCTTTTATAAAAGACCAGGGCTTATCTTCAAAGTGCATAACTCGAAGTCGGCATTGAAAGAGAATTTGTCGAGTTTTGGCATCAATACCTCGATAAGAGAACCACTTAAGTGTCTGTCTGTTGTATCGGGTATCTTTAATTTTTTGGTCTGGTATTTTTTCCAATAAACGACTCCAAAATAGAGACTCTAAACGGATTCCTATCGCCAGAGCTTCTGGCTTAAAAACAGTTGTTACAATTCCTGGAAGGGTGAGCTGTTTTACCGAAATCATGGTTGTACCTCAATGTATTTAATTTATGGCCTGAAGATTGGGGTGTATTTTGAAAAATAAATACACCCATTAGTAAATTAATGATGTGTTAATTTACCCATCAAGAACGCATTAAAAACTAAGCTGGAAATAACAACTATTGCAAGCAGGATCAAAGTTGCTGTCATAATAATCTGAAACCGCTTAAGCTGCTCGATGAGCGTTGTATTACTTGTTTCCTCATCTGGTGGAATTACGACTGTTTTTTCATCTGGTGAAATTATGACTGTTTTTTCATCTGGTGGAATTACGACTGTTTTTTCATCTGGTGAAATTTCGACTGTTTTTTCATCTGGTGAAATTTCGACTGTTTTTTCATCTGGTGAAATTTCAACTGTGATATTATTTTCCCGTTTGGGAGTATTATATTCTGCGGTGAGTAAAGCGCCCAACGCCACTGCTGGCATATAGGGCTTGAGTTCCACAGCGAGTTGCGAGACTGTTGCTACAATTAAAGCGATATCATCACTCCACCCGACGACGGGCAAGACATCTGGTATAGCATCCAATGGCGAGATTACATAGAGCAGACAAGCGATCGCTAACGCTTTAGCCTTTGGAGCTGCTTTAGGGTCTAAAGCCAATTTAGTGAGAGCCTCAATTAACTCCTTCACTTTCTTTAATGCTTTAATTCCACGGAGTTTATCGGCATCTTCTTGATTAAAATTATCCATATTTGTCTTACTTCCGAATCAGGCTCATCAGTGATTACTTAATACTTTAAACAACCAATCACGAGAATACACCTAACACTTTTAGCTATTTTATTAGCAATTTTCTACCGCGATCTATTAGTTTTGTTAGGTCAGAGCGCCTGAACTAGAGGCAGAGCCTCTAGATTCTCGTTCCCAGGTTGAACCTGGGAACGAGGGTTAGGAGGCTCTGCCTCCGGATTATTGAGATTGGTGCAAGAGGTGAGATCTAACTAACTTCTCAGAGGTTGTCATCCCATCCGGAAAATCTGGTCTAATTTTTAAGAAAAGTTTAAAAAAATCTGCATTTATTGAATTTTTCTTAAAAACAGTTGATATAACTGGGAGTAATTACTGATAGTATGTCAATACTTACGTAGATATAAATGTAAATAACTTGGTTCCGGGGTAGCAGCTATCACTTTCTTTCCCATCGCGACAGAAGACTTTACCCCTAACTATGTCATTTTCCCAACCCCTAATATCAGAGTCAGAAAAGTTTCCAGAAGCGGCTAATAGCTGGAATCTCTCACAACTTTACACGGATTTAACAGCAGCAAAGCAACAATATACGGCAAGTCAAAAACAACAACTGACACTCCTAGAACAAGCTTGT
>DNGG01000576.1:8161-9965 GCA_003486675.1 Cyanobacteria bacterium UBA11372 | reverse complement strand
ACATCAACAGACAGAAATTGTAGGGGCGGGTTTTACCAATCGCCTTTGCCAAAAACAAACAATTTAACTAAACCCGCCCCGCCCCAAGTGTTGTGCATCAAGCAAGTTTATTGCCGATTAATCCGAATCAACTCGGTCAAGATACTATCCAAACTGCCGTTGACTTGAATTTTCTCAATCTTCTCGGCAATTCGCTCCAGTATTTCCAGTTCCTTCAAACGCAATGCCACGGGGTTATCTTCCATCACTCTGGCAGTATTTAACATACTGCGAGTCGCAGCAGTTTCTTCGCGACGCCGGACTACGTTTGCTTGGGCAGCTTTTTCCGCTTCCACTACCTTGCTCAAAATAGTTTTAATCTCACCAGGCAGAATGATATCTTTCACTCCAACCGATTCGACTGCAATTCCATAGTCTGCGGTTTTGGTGCGAATCGATTCAGCAATACTTCTATCAATTGCGCCTTTATCCTCCAGCAAGGCATCTAGGGTTTTTTCCCCAACCGCAGCGCGCAAAGCAAACTGCAATTCTTTGTACAAGTAGCCAGAAATATCTGACAAACCATTTTTAGCTGTCAGCGGATTTACTATGCGGAAACCAGCCGTTAAATTCAAGCGCAAAGGTACTTTATCTTTAGAAAGAATGTCTTGACCTGATACTTCCATAGTTTGCTGACGCAGATCAAAAACTTCCGCCTTCAAAGAGCGACCAAATATCCACCATGCATGTATCCCTGGGTCTAGTTGTGCTTGAAATTCTTGATTAACGTACAACAATCCTACGTGCTGTGCTGGGACTTCGCAAATATACAAGTTTTTGTGGCTCAAATTTAACACCTCTGGCAAGCCAGAAACTAACTCGCCAACTAAACGAGGTGGTAACTTAGCATCAGCAGAGATATCAATAATTTCCACTTCCACGCCTTGCCAAAACAGCTTGCGACTTCCAGGCGGTAGGATGGAAATAACTTTACTTTGATAGCGCGCGATCGCAACTTGCTGGTTCGATAATTGAACCATTTCGCAGTAAGCTTCTACAAATTCAGGATGTTTTTCAATCAGTACATCTTCCAGCGGAAAGTTTGGATTTGGCGCAATCCGACTGAGAGTCTGAACTTTAACATCTCTGTCTACAGACCAAAAAGCATACTCGCCCGGTTCTAGGGGTCGAACAAAATTATTCTGGACGTATAGTAAACCAATCTCATACTCTGAGATTTGAAACTTTTTCAATCCATTTATGGTAACTCCGCGTACTTGCTGCACGAACTGGGCGGGTAATTCCAAGCTTTCTTCTAAGTTAAAAATATGGGATTCTACCTCAATAAAGCCGCGCCAAAAAGCTCGCAGTTGATTGGGCGCAACGCCGATCCAATTTTGCCCCAAACGTACTAAAGCAGTTTGATTGAATCCCGTTCGCACTACTACAAGATATTCTTCTAACTCGGAACTGTTATTTCGCAGCAATAATTCTAGGTTTTCAATCTTTGCTTCTGGTTGGTTCAGGTCATAGGTTTTTACTTGCCAATGCCAACCAAAGTATGTGTAAGTACCGGGCTGCAAAATTTTCTTAAAATCGCTGCGGTGATATAATATTCCAATTTCGTTGGGTTTGATATAAAAGGTTTTCCACATAGAAATTTTCAGAGATAACTTGGGCATTCTGAACCAACGCAAAAGGTTTGATAGAAACATTTTGATCGCAAATTTTTCTAGATTCTACCATTGTAATATGAATGCATAACACTTGGGGGCGGGTTTATATAAATTGTTTGTTTTTCATCAATATGGTTGGTAAAACCCGC
>DNGG01000576.1:0-7940 GCA_003486675.1 Cyanobacteria bacterium UBA11372 | reverse complement strand
CCCCTACCTACCGAATTTTTGATTTCTAACAAAATCAAGGTAAATTGAAATTATTACATTTGTAAAAATCAATTTTCAAACTCTCCAATGTAGGTGTTTACAGTTAGGTGCGGGCGAATGCCTGCTCCAGGAGCGAAGCAATTCGCATCTCGAAAACTGGATTAAGATTGCTTTTGCTTTTCCTAAACTACCCAAGGGTAATCTAGAAAATAACAACAGCGCTCAAAGCAAGCCGTTCGTTTTGCCGAATGTGGAAAGCGAAGGGACATACTCAAGTTAGGGAGGAATGCGATCGCTCGCTACCCTTGGTATGAGTATCGCGCTAGCACCTTTACTGTCACGCGGAACACCTACATCGCGAGAGTTTGTCAGATAACGGACTCGAACCGTCTTGGGATTTCTCCCGTACCAGATGTTTGGCTATCAGCTGCCTTGTGAAAAACAAGGTGCCCTTACCCAGGGCGAGGGTGTGTTGGTGGAAAGTACAGGAATCGAACCTGCGACAAATCGCCGATACAGCGATCGCTCTACCTT
This sequence comes from Cyanobacteria bacterium UBA11372, assembly GCA_003486675.1. Classification (GTDB taxonomy): domain Bacteria; phylum Cyanobacteriota; class Cyanobacteriia; order Cyanobacteriales; family Aerosakkonemataceae; genus Microseira. The sequence continues at coordinate 7,406 of DNGG01000576.1, read as the reverse complement.
CTGAGCTAACTTCCGGGTGTTTGATGTAGGATTTGAACCCACGTCGCACCGATCAAATTCGGCTGCTCTACCACTGAGCTAATCAAACTGTGAAATAGTGACGCATCGCTTGGCGGTATACGCACAACTCCAGAGGGTGGCGCACCAGTCGGGTATACTGAACCCGAACTACAGCTTGGCGGATGTATTACTACCTCATTACTTAATGTAGCACGAAATAAGCGGAGGCGACACCGTGGAATTGCGAGCGATCGCTGCAATCAATCGGTGATGAATTCCCGCCCACAGCGCTGGATTCTCTTTTTAGCGATATGCGATCGCCACCTCATCCACCGATTGCTTCTTTATTCCAATCGGGATCGAATACAATCTCAAACGTGGCCTTTGGTACAAATCGTCGCAATACTCGTAGATGATCCTCCGCATCTTGCCGATTGCAAAAGCGAGCGATCGTGCGATGACAAGCATTCGGGAGGATAATCGCGATCGTCCACACGTGCAGAGCTAGGTATCTGCTCGTATTAATTTGCTGAGTATTCATGGTAAAATCAGAAGTGAATTGTGTGTAAAAGCGGCTTTTTGTGCATTTTAAAGCCGTTTTTGCGAATAAAAGTGTGTTCGCCCAAGTTTATCTATGGCTGAGATATCCATAGTTATGAGCTTGGGCGTTTTTGTTTTGTAAATAGTAGGATAGCACTTGGATGCACCTGGATGTCAAGTGCTGAGGTGTTTCAATGTGGGGGAGTGGTAAGGCATGATTAAACTGGCGAGCTTTGAGGATTCGATGCCTTCCAGATGGAGAGTTACGGTTACCCTGCCAGAAGACATGTTAAAGGCGTTGGAGAAGTGGGCGGCAGAGGAACACCGTTCAACGAGTAATCTTGCGGCAAGTATCCTCATCAATGCCATTAGGGAACACGAGCAAAAACAATCTCCCCCACCGGAAGGCAAGGGAGACTGATTGATTGGCAAAGCTTATCTATGAGGTAGCTAAAGATAAGTATGTTATGGGGGTGAGGCGATCGCTCTCCCCTCATTCTGCTCTTGATATCATGTCCGCTTGTATCCGTATCGCGCGGGGGGCGGGTTTAATGAAATATCTCGTGGTTCCACACAATGGTTGGTAAAACCCGCCCCTACTACCTGACAAGTCAGTAATTTTACTCGCTGACAAACAGCTTGCAACTGGTTCAAAATCGCTTTATTACAAACAATTTTTGAGCATTGGTGGTAATCGATGTACGATTTTGCAATTATCGGCGGCGGAATTGTTGGTCTGGCGACGGGCATGGCATTGGTGGAAAAATATCCTCATGCCCGCCTTGTCGTCTTAGAAAAAGAAAGCAGCTTAGCGTATCACCAAACAGGACATAACAGCGGCGTTATCCACTCTGGCATTTATTACAAACCAGGAAGTCTCAAAGCCAAGTTGTGCCGCGAAGGCAGTCAATCGATTGTAGAATTTTGTCAAAAATATAACATTGCCCACGAAGTCTGCGGTAAGGTTATCGTAGCGACGCAAGAAAATGAACTGCCCCTACTCGAAAACCTTTACCAACGAGGTTTAGAAAATGGGATAAAAGTTGCCAAAATTACCGCAGAACAAGTCAAAGAAATCGAACCCTATGTCACCTGCTTGGCAGGAATTCAAGTCTTTACCACTGGAATTGTTGACTATCGGCAAGTTTGCCAGAAATACGGGGAGTTGATCCAATCCCAGGGTGGCGAGATTTGTCTGGGTACTAAAGTTGAGAAAATTATCCAAACAGACAACAGTCAGATACTGGAAACTAACAAAGGCAACTTCGAGACAAAGTTTACAATCAACTGTGCCGGATTGTATAGCGATCGCATCGCCCAACTCACCAACGCCAACCCCGAAGCCAAAATTATCCCATTCCGGGGCGAATACTACGAATTAGTACCAGAAAAACGCTATCTTGTCAAGGGATTAATATATCCAGTTCCCAATCCGGCGTTTCCTTTCCTCGGCGTCCATTTTACCCGCATGATTGATGGTAGCGTCCACGCTGGACCAAATGCCGTCCTGAGTTTCAAGCGCGAAGGTTACAAAAAAACCGACTTCGATTTGCGAGATTTTAGCGAAATTATCACTTACCCTGGGTTGTGGAAACTCGCCGCCAAATATGCCGATGAAGGGATTCAAGAAATTATTCGCTCTTTTAGTAAAGCAGCCTTTGTGCGGAGCTTGCAACAGTTAATTCCTGAAGTTCAAGCAGAAGATGTTGTCCCCGCTGGTGCTGGGGTGCGCGCCCAAGCTTTAATCAACGATGGTAAACTCGTGGACGACTTTTTGATTATCGAAGGAAAAAATACTTTACACGTTTGCAATGCACCCTCTCCCGCCGCTACTTCTTCGATTGAAATAGGGCGTGCGATCGCGCAGAAAATTTCTTTAAGCTAACCTTGTTTTAGGTAGTAGGTATTGACTATATTTTACTACTTACTACCTACTGCTACCAGATCTTTAACTTTCATATTCTGAATAATTTTATGCGCCTCCCGATCAACGTAACCAAAAGCCACAGCGTCTTGTAGCGTTATCAGAGCTTCAATATCCTCTGTCGTTACAGAACTTTCAAACAATTTGCTAATTTTATTTTCAGTTTCCAGTGACAGGCAACCGATTTGCAAAGTTTCTTTGACTAATTGATAGATCGATACCATTGTCTTGTTCTCTGACTGTTAGTTGGAGTTATTTTTTTTATGTTATCACCCACCTCAGCCCCTAATGTGTCAATCTTAACACAATTATTTTTAAGTTTTTTCTTTGGCTCTGCGAGCGCTATCTTGACTATTTTTATGTTTTTTAAGCTAAATTTACAAAATAACATACTAATTTTTATAAATATTTATAAGCCAGAAACCCGGTTTTTTGAAAAAACCGGGTTTCTGGTGCTGATGGGAGAAAACAGAAGCAAGCACAGATGCGATCGCGTTTTCCTTAACTTCCCAAATCTCTCGTTATATCAGGAACCAATTTTTGACTGTAACTGCCCTGATTCAGAGCATAGCGGAATGATTAGGAACGAGAATAAATCTGCGATCGCTGATACAGAAATTACGCAGCTGGCATGTCAGTTTGTTCGTAGTCAGCGCTTGAGCGCTTCAAGATAGGCACTGAAGTGCCTACTACAAACATCAGCTGGCATGTCAGTTTGTTCGTAGTCAGCGCTTGAGCGCTTCAAGATAGGCACTGAAGTGCCTACTACAAACATCAGCCGCTTGCTAGGTTTTGTTTTCAGGGGGCTACAGTTATGACTACATTTCCCTTTTTATGTCCTGTCTCGATATACCTATGAGCCTCGGCAGTTTGTTTTAAAGGATAACTTCTATCAACGATCGATTTTATCTTGCCTGCTTCAATACAATCCTTCAGTTCATTGAGGAGTACTCGCAGCTCTGAAACTGGACGCAACCCTGTGGCAGAAAACTTCGCTTTCTTATTACCAATCTTTGAAGTCCAAATCATTTGAAACAGAAGAGGTAAACTGAGAACAGGCGAAAGATAGACCCCATTTTCCCTCAGCGAATCTTGACAACGTGAAAATGAACTCTTACCAACCGTGTCAAAAATAATGTCATAGCGCTGTTCAGTTTTGGTGAAATCTTCTTTTGTATAATCAATAACCTTGTCTGCACCCAGAGACTTCACCATTTCTAAATTTGTAGTACTGCATACCCCGGTGACTTCTGCTCCAAAGTATTTAGCAATCTGCACCGCAGCGCTACCTAAACTCCCAGAAGCACCATTAATCAGAACGCTTTTTCCGCTCTGAATTTTGCCAATATCTTTAAGGAAACTCCATGAGGTTAAAGCACCATCACAGAGGGGAGCAGCTTCTTCATAAGTCATGTTGTGCGGTAATGTTGCCAACACACCATCTTCAGGCAAACACACATATTCGGCATTCGTACTAAAACCGATGCCAGTTTCTCCAAAAACAGAATCGCCTGCTTTAAATAGCTTTACTTCTTTTCCAACCGCTTCAATAACTCCAGCAAACCCAGTTCCAGTTATGGGATTTTTAGGTTTCATAAGACCAAGAAATATTCTGCCATAAAAGGGTGTTCCCTGACGCATCATGCAATCGGCTGCCGTTGCGCTTGCGGCATATACTCTGATTAAAACCTCATTCTCCTTTGGATTAGGTTTTTCAACCTCTTTCAGTTCAAGAACATCTGGCGAGCCGTACTTAGTGCATACAATTGCTTTCATGAATCTTCTCCAAGACTGCTTTGGCTGTGGTTCACCACAATTTATTTTACGAGGAAGTCGATTCACTTTCCGGACTTAGCAACTTAGCCAATTAGTCATGTTTGCTTCAGTGCGATCGCTCTTTACTTAACTTGACAAATCTCTCATTACCTCGCGAACCAATTTTCTACTGTAACTCCCCTCACTCTAAGCAATATCAGAATCATTAGAGACTAAAATTAAACCGCGTGCGATCGCCGTAGCAGCTATTAATATATCTGTTTCTTGAATCGGCGTCCCTTTTAGTTTTAAATCAGCATGAATCTCGGCTGCTCTCTCTATAATTTCTATATTGTCTATAAAAACTATCGTGACCTCTTGACAAAATTCGCTAAACATCAACATTTTCCTGCTAGCGTTAACAACGATAATTCCTCTTAACACTTCATAGTAGGTGATGCAACTGATAAATACTTCTACTCCCAACAATTGCACTTCTTGAAGTTTTTCAATAATTTTTCTATCTCCATTTAACAATCCGGAAATTACATTTGTATCTAACAAATAAGCCCCTATCACCTACTCCCTTCAACTACGGCATTAAATTTTTCTACTTCCTCTGGTTTTAGCTCGTCTATTAGATTACTCATCAGCTCTGTTGACATCACTGCTTTTACTCTTTTTGTCAGTTGCTCATCATCCAGAATTATAAGTTTTTGCGGCGAAACCTTATCCAGCAAACTAGATAAAGTTTCCATAATCTTTTCTTTGTTTAGTTCCTGCTGGTATAAGGTATTATTTTGAAACAACTGCTCGACTATTTTAGATAAGCGTTCTAAAACTGGATGTTTGAGAGCGAATTCCTCTGAACTATCCTCTTCACCTGCTATGAGTAATTCAGTCATCATGTGCGCTTCAACGATTTCTGTAAAATAAATATCGGGTCTGGCCTTAAGTTCTTCCATTGAAAATTTTTCAGAAAACATTTTAAACATAGTCCGAATAATTTCATCTTTTTTATCTAATGAATATTCTCGGTATAAACTATCGCGTTGCATCAATGCTTCTACTGTTTTTGAAATCCGGGTCAAAAGTTCTTCTTTTTCTTTATCAACTGTATGCATAATATTCTCCAGGTTTTGCTTACCCCTATTCTGGCACAAGCATCGTATTCCTAGCTTGGGCTGAAATAAACTCAGCACTAGAACTGAAGGTATTGGGTTTCGTCACCTCAACCCAACCTACAATTTAGCTGATCGAATCAATATTTGGTTCTCCCGACTTTTATCAGATTAGAGCCAATAAAAAGGCTCTCTATTACTAGAGAGCCTCATTTAATCAATTACAGAGAATCAGCCAGAGATTAGCCTAATAAAGCTTTAGCCTTAGCTAAAACATTATCAACGCTGAAGCCAAATTTCTCCATACAAACGCCACCGGGCGCGGAAGCACCAAAACGGTCGATGCTAACTGTATCGCCTTCGGTACCAATGTACTTGTGCCAACCAAAGCTAGCGCCAGCTTCTACAGATAGGCGTTTAGTAACTGCTTTTGGCAGTACAGATTCTTTGTAAGCTGCATCTTGATCTTCAAACAGTTCCCAAGAAGGCATCGAGACAACGCGAACTTTCTTACCTTCAGCGGTGAGTTTTTCACCGGCGGTAACGCAAAGGCTGACTTCGGAACCAGTACCAATTAGGATTAATTCCGGAGTTCCTTCGCAATCAAGTACCGCGTAAGCTCCCTTCAGAGTGCCTTCAATCGAACTACCTGCTAAGTTGGGGACATTTTGACGGGAGAATGCTAACAGAGTTGGGTTGTTGTGCTTCGCTCTTTCAACCGCTACTTTATAAGCACCAGAACATTCGTTTCCATCTGCGGGGCGAATTACCGTCAGGTTAGGAATCGCGCGCAGAGAAGCCAAAGTTTCAATTGGTTGGTGGGTGGGGCCATCTTCTCCTTGTCCGATCGAGTCGTGGGTCATTACCCAAATGACGCCAGCGAGGGACAGGGCAGATAAACGAATCGCCGCCCGCATATAATCTGTGAAGATCAGGAAGGTAGCACCGTAGGGAATTAAGCCCGAACCGTGCAGCGCCATACCGTTGCAGATAGCACCCATACCGTGTTCCCGCACGCCAAAGTGGATGTTGCGGTTTTGGTATTGCCCTTTTTGGAAGTCGCCGATACCTTTGAGTTCGGTCAGGTTGGAGTGGGTTAAGTCAGCCGAACCACCAATTAATTCAGGTAGAATAGGTCCTAATTTGTTCAGGCAGGTTTCCGAGTGTTTGCGGGTGGGTAGTGCTTTATCTTCGGCGGTGTAGGTAGGTAGAACCTTATCCCAACCTTCGGGGAGTGCGCCGCTGAGGAAACGTTCAAATTCAGCCGCTTCTGCGGGATATTTGGCTTTGTAGTCGGCAAATGCTTGATTCCATTCGGATTCGTAGCCAGCACCGCGTTCTACTGCTTTGCCCATGTGGTTGAGGGCGTCTTGTGGGATCGCAAAGGGTTCGTATTCCCAACCCAAATTATCGCGAGTCAGTTTGACTTCATCGTTACCCAAAGCAGCACCGTGAACGCCTGCGGTGTTGGCTTTGTTGGGTGAACCGTAACCAATGGTGGTGGTTACTTTAATCATTGAAGGTTTGTCGGTAACGGCTTTAGCTTCGGCGATCGCGGCTTCAATCGCTGCTAAGTCAGTGTTGCCGTTTTCCACATGCAGAACGTGCCAACCGTAAGATTCAAATCTCTTAGAAACATCTTCGGTGAAGGCAATATCCGTAGAACCATCAATCGAGATGTGGTTGTCGTCGTAGAGGGCAATCAGCTTACCCAATCCCAGGTGTCCTGCATAAGAACAAGCTTCACCGGAAACGCCTTCCATGTTGCAACCATCACCTAGAATTACGTAGGTATAGTGGTCAACAATTTTGGCATCGGGCTTGTTGAACTTCGCTGCCAGATGGGCTTCTGCTATTGCCAGACCGACACCGTTGGCAATCCCCTGTCCCAAGGGGCCGGTAGTAACTTCTACACCAGCGGTCATGAAGTTTTCTGGGTGTCCTGGGGTTTTCGATTCCCACTGACGGAATTGCTTGATGTCCTCAATGGAGACGCTATCGTAGCCCGTCAGGTAAAGCAGGGCATACTGTAACATTGAGCCGTGTCCGGCAGACAGGATAAAGCG
>DNGG01000322.1:5479-5727 GCA_003486675.1 Cyanobacteria bacterium UBA11372 | reverse complement strand
CCGAGTTGATTTCGCGTTAAAGGTTGAGGGTTTTCTTGCTGCACCAAGACAGGCTTGCGAGTCCAGATTATCGCTGCAAAGGTCATAAATAGAGCGCTAGTGCCAAACCAACCGGCATAATTTTGGTAAGGAGTGCCAAAGAAAGCGCCTGCTTTATCCCAGTACCAAAACGGCACCGATGTTTGACTCATGGCTGGTTCTAGGGCAAAATCCCAAGAAGTGAACAGGATAGCACCGATAGCGATCGC
>DNGG01000322.1:2673-5180 GCA_003486675.1 Cyanobacteria bacterium UBA11372 | reverse complement strand
CCCATATAAAACCAGGAAATCGGGATCGTAAACGGCACCAGCCCCGCAATTTTATAGCCCAACCCATTCAGGTAATGATAGTCGCCAAAGGGGAAGCCTGTACCAGTCCCCAGCAATTCGCTGCTTAAAGATATGCATACCGCTGGCAGCATAAAGGTTAACCAATGCCAAGCGCCCAGAGTGCGGTAGGCAAAAATGGCTACAGCGATCGCGCCTAGAATGATATTTACCACCCCGCCCCCAGCCATACTCCACTGGAAAACTTTCTGCCCAAACGCTGGTAAATTCAATACCACTTCCGGATGGGGTAAAACCAATAACAGCCCCGCCCATCCAAAAACCATTGTGACAATGTGTCCAATCAGACAGAAGCCCTCAACCCTAATCAGTTGCTTCATACGATCTCCAAGACGTAGGTGACGCTTGCAAGGCGCTTCTTAATAGTTTACAAATGTTTAACAAAAATTTATATGATTTGGGCATTTGAAAAGGACAAGGGAAAGGTTGATTGAAGAGTCACCCGCGTCTTTGCCTCTCCATATCCTCTTGTCCTCTTCATTCCCCGTATCCCCGTGTCTGATTCTCCCGCCTCAGAGCGTCTTCTTCGTCAAGTGAGAGGGAGAGGCAAAAGCCACAGACAGGAGTAAGTTAAAAGAAAAACCAGAAAACCCAGATATGCTGAGCCTCAAAAAACTACCTAAACTATCTTTAATGCTATTGTTGGTGACTTATACTACCTTAGGGTGGATCTTATCCGCCTCTAAGTCTCCCTGGTACATCGTGCTGTTGGCGGCTGCCTTCGTGTTGTTGCTGGCGGAAACCTTAGCAGCACCTTTTTCAAATATCCGAAAAATAATTCTCCGTACCCTCAGCTCGGATATCAATGCTTTCATCATCGTCCTAGTTGTGTCTTTTCTTGCCGCCGCGATTGTGGTATGGATTGATATTGTCACCCGCGTCTTGGTTTTAGTCTCAGCCGGACTGCTAGCCAGACTAGACCTTTATAGAGCCGGACTTGGTCAGTGGCAAGCGTTTTGGATTTTAACCGGGATTTGTCTGATTGGCTTTGCCTTGGGTTGGACGGGACAGAATTACCTTTATCCAGACCCCATAGTACCATTGGACTCTACCCCATAGACACTCGATAAATCGTCACAACCCCGGTATCTAGCGGCACAAAAGTTAGACGACACTAATAAGTAGCGTTTAACTGTCCCTTTGCCCTACAGCCCTCAAGCCGTGGGGCGATTTTGTTGTCAATATTACAAGAAACCCGGTTTTTTAGCAAAACCGGGTTTCTTGTAGTCTTAAATCTTTTAGGGAACTACTAGCCCAAAAGCCCTATTGCTAGGACAGAATTTTTATACCAAGCGGAAAATAAAGGGGTAGCGGTAGGCATCTTCGCTCTTGTTCAAACAGTGGAGAATCGCCAAAATAGGCAGGACTATGTTGACAACCTGCAAGATAGCCAACAGCACGAAACCAATTAACACCCAACATAGAATGCCAAAGATAATGCCGTACAACCAAACGTTAAAGTGGAAGTTGAGCGCTTCTTTAGCATTTTCCTTCACAACTGGGTCATCGGATACGAGCAAAATGGCGATGGGAATGCCGATAGACACGCCCAACAGGCTAAAAAAGATCGAGCCGTGACACAATGCCGATAAAAGCTTACGTTTGTCCGCGTCGTACATATAACCTCTTCCCTAGTGCAGTCTGGTTTATTCTTTCGATCCGAAGCTACCACATTCGCTCAACAGGTCGGTGGAGGAGATTTCCGTACCCTCAAGGGGGGTAGGGAGGATAGTCGTTATCCTAGTATTGTTGTTATGGCGCTCCCGTTGCTCAATTTTTCCCACTCAATTTTTGCATGACTACGGAACTTCAGACCGAAATCGAAACTGCCGTTGAACGTCGTCGCAACTTTGCGATTATCTCCCACCCCGACGCGGGTAAGACGACGCTGACTGAAAAACTGCTACTCTACGGGGGTGCAATTCACGAAGCTGGCGCAGTTAAGGCGAGGCGCGCCCAGCGTAAGGCAACTTCTGACTGGATGGAAATGGAACAACAGCGGGGGATTTCGATTACCTCGACGGTGTTGCAGTTTGAGTATGACCTTTGTCAGATTAACTTGCTCGATACCCCCGGACACCAAGATTTTAGCGAAGACACCTATCGGACTTTAGCAGCTGCTGATAATGCGGTAATGTTGATCGATGCTGCTAAAGGATTGGAACCCCAAACTCGCAAACTGTTTGAAGTCTGCCGGATGCGGAGGCTGCCCATTTTTACCTTTGTGAATAAAATGGATCGTCCGGGGCGGGAACCCTTGGAGTTGCTGGACGAGATTGAGAAAGAATTGGGTTTGCAGACTTATGCGGTAAACTGGCCTATTGGCATGGGCGATCGCTTCAAAGGCGTTTTTGACCGACACCAACGCCAAATTCACCTATTTGAACGCACAGCCCACGGTAGCCGGGAAGCAAAAGATACAACGGTAG
>DNGG01000322.1:0-2533 GCA_003486675.1 Cyanobacteria bacterium UBA11372 | reverse complement strand
ATGGGCGATCGCTTCAAAGGCGTTTTTGACCGACACCAACGCCAAATTCACCTATTTGAACGCACAGCCCACGGTAGCCGGGAAGCAAAAGATACAACGGTAGCTCTGGGAGATCCCAATATTGAACAACTGCTAGAGCAAGACTTATACTACCAACTGAAAGAAGATTTAGAAGTTTTGGAAGGATTGGGACCAGAACTCGATATCGAAAGAGTACACGAAGGTGAATTGACGCCAGTATTTTTCGGTAGCGCCATGACTAACTTTGGCGTCCAGCTATTTTTAAACGCTTTTTTGGAACTCGCCGCCAAACCCGGATCTCGCAATTCATCAGCCGGGGAAATTCCGCCGACAAATCCAGATTTTTCCGGATTTGTGTTTAAATTGCAAGCGAATATGGACCCGAAACACCGAGATCGAGTCGCATTCGTCCGCGTCTGTACCGGCAAGTTTGAAAAAGATATGGTAGTCAACCACGCCCGCACTGGTAAAACCGTGCGTTTGTCAAGACCGCAAAAATTATTTGCCCAAGACCGGGAATCAATCGAAGAAGCCTATGCTGGAGATGTGATTGGGTTAAATAATCCAGGGGTATTCGCGATTGGCGATACGATTTACACGGGTCAGAAATTAGAGTACGAAGGGATTCCTTGTTTCTCCCCAGAACTATTTGCTTTTTTGAGAAATCCCAATCCTTCTAAGTTTAAGCAATTCCGCAAAGGCGTTTCTGAATTGCAAGAAGAAGGCGCAGTACAAATCATGTATTCAGCCGATGAAGCCAAACGCGACCCAATTTTAGCCGCTGTAGGACAGTTGCAATTTGATGTCGTGCAATTCCGCCTGCAAAACGAATATGGCGTAGAAACCACACTCGATTTATTACCTTACAGCGTAGCCAGATGGGTAACGGGCGGTTGGGAAGCGTTAAATAAAGTCGGGCGCTTGTTTAATACCGTGACGGTAAAAGATGGTTGGGGACGCCCAGTTTTACTGTTCAAGAATGAATGGAACTTGCATCAAATTCAAGGCGATCATCCAGATCTAAAATTGAGTTCAGTAGCGCCGGTTGTTTCGGGTCAGCAACCAGAATCTATATAATTCTGGGTTAGACGCTGCTGGTTTTGTTAATTTTTTTGGCGAAATCAGCAGATATACTTAATTGCTTTGTGGCGAAGGAGTAAAACAGTATTAGGGTTAAAGATTCTGGCGCAGGCTGTGCGCTCGATCTTGCCCGCTCAACCTCTCCCTCAAGGGGGACAAAGCTATGTTGAATCTGAAAAATTTATCCCTGGCTGCTGCCACATTGTTAGTTGTGGGAACATCTAATATGAATGCAGCCAGTGCGATCGCTTTGAATTTCCACTTGACCTCACCTCTGCCAGTTAATGCACCTAATGCTGTAATCACCAGCAATCAAGGCAGCTTAACAATTGATGACCGCATCAGCAATTTGAACGTTGGCGAGTCGGCTGTTGTATTTTCCACCTTAAGCTTGAATAATCGACTCGGTAATATAACAGGTGGTACTACATTCATTTTAAGAATTGGCGGCTCGTGGATGTTCCAAAGCATGAATCATCTGGTGGAATTAGGCGAGTTCGCCCGAACTGGTATTTCTTGGAGGATGAATATTTCCTGTAGCGTCAATCTGATCAATTGTGCTGCTGCACCAGGATCGTTTTTTGCCAGATTTGGTCTTACTCCAGTTCTTCCTCCTTCCTACGATGGTGGGATGGTTGTCGATAGCGTCTCTTTAACTCCAAATTCCACACCCACTCAGAATTCCACACCCACTCAGAATTCCACACCCGTCCCTGAACCTTCTTCAGTAGCGGCGTTGTTGCTCGTGAGTGGCGTCGAGTTGCTGCGGCGCAAGTTCAAGGTTTTGGATGTCATGGGCTAACCAATTTCGATGGTGCTGCAAGTCACTTATTAGCTGTCAAGTTGCTGATGGCTAACAGCTGAGGTATGGGTATCTTTAATACAGGCCGAGTGGAAGACTAGCCATGACCTCACTTCCTGACTCTTCTGTTGAGGCTGGACTGGCAGCTTTGAAGAAGGGAGATTACAACAGCGCGATCGCTCACTTAGAAAGCGTCTGTAATATAGAACTAGACCCAGCCACCATTGTCCGCGCTCAAATGGGGTTGGTCGTTGCTTACACTAGCACCGGCAAGGTGCAACAAGCGATCGCTCTCTGTCAGCAACTGACTCAAAGCACCAATCCCCAAGTTAAACAATGGGCAGATAATAAACTAGCAGAAATTACACAGAATTCAACATCTGTCAAGAGTACAACGATAGAAAATCCTACCGGATTTGTCCCGTTAGACCAAACACCCCAAAAAGATCGGTCATCTTCTAAACAAACTTCAGAAGCTAGCGGATTTGTCCCGCTGGAAAATATACCCCCTCAAAAAAATAGACAAGTCATTCCTCCCCTGGGTAAAGCAGGTGAGCAAGGGGGTGCTGTAGGGGCAGGTTTTACCAATAACGTTAAAACTGGTGCAGACAATTTAAATCAACCCGCCCC
>DNGG01000113.1 GCA_003486675.1 Cyanobacteria bacterium UBA11372 | reverse complement strand
TAGAGTCCAGAAAATCCATCGGTAACGGCGTACATTGCCTTGACTAAATCGCTTTTAAAATCAAAGCGTTCGAGATATTCACCGACAGAATTGCGGCAGAGATTAATAAAAATTTGCCGCAACGTCGGGCGCAAGTACTTTTCCGCCGTTTCCTCAATCGAAAGCGGTGATTCTAACCAAGTCGGCGCAATATCTTCTCGCAATTGTTCCAGTTCATTTTGTAACGCCTCGTTGGCTTTCCAATCCGCTTCGGAAAAGAACGAAATAAACTGTTGCTGCATTGACTGTCGATTAGAACCAAACAGCAGATATCGCGCATCTGTAGTAGGTAGGAAATAATGCGGATCGCGGCGAATCAGAGGGATATCGATGTCCAAAATTTTGATTAATTCCGGCGGCATTAAACCCAGCAAATAAGCACCTGTAGAAGTGCCGAGGTTAGGTGCGGTTTGAAAAGGCTTTTCAGTCCGACAAGCGCCGCCGATGACATTTTTTTCTTCCACGACTAGCACGTCAAGTCCATGACGCGCTAGTAGCAACGCTGACACCAATCCATTGTGTCCAGCACCGATAACAATTACATCCGGGTTGTTGTTCATACTTGGGTTATTTTGACGTACTTCTCGATAGAATAAGAAAGTTGAAGCCAAAACAGGACTGAGGTAAATGCAAGATCGCCTGAGTCTGGTGGATACTCATCACTCGCGCCAGAACAGATAATGAGAATATCTACAGAGTTGTTCGTGAATTTTTGATAAACTTCTGCACCTTTCGCTTTTTATCGATCCAGTATGTCAGGGTAAAAGCAGCAAGTATCGCTATCATCGGAATACTGGGAAAATGATAGCGGTCTTGAGCTACAATTATCGCATGAATAGCGACAAAATATCCCCAGATTACGACAGTGGGATGGGTAATTGTTGTTAGCAATCCTTGCTGTAATCCCAAGATTACGATACCGCTCAAAGCCAGACCCAGAACCGACATCCAAAAAATTTGGTTAATAATTTTTAGGGGCAGCAGGATACCTGTTCCGTAACGCTTTTTTAAGCCAGACTCATTCCAGGAGATGCCGATACTTTCACGACTATGGGTATCAACTAGCCGAGTTACGCAGCGCCAGACAAACAAAAGCGGTTTTTCTTTTATATGGGCGAGCGCAACGGATTTTAAATACTTGTCTCGTTCTGCTTCATTCATACCATAAACTTCGGCGGGTAACTTCATAAATCCACCTGTAGAGTTTGGATTATTACCCATCCAAAGGTTTGCGCCTCCGTTGGTTGATATAGTAACAAATTGCCCAAAGGCCATAGTATTGCGGATTGACCAAGGTGCGAGCAAAACTGCCATTAAAACAAATATAATTGCGGTGGCTTTTAAACTTTTAAATAATTCTCGCGTCTTTACCCATCGAAAGAACAAAAGCAGGAGCGGTATCAGGTAGGCAATCGGTCGCACATAAGTAGCTGTTGCGCTCAAGATGCCGACCAATATGGCTCTTAACCAGAGATTGGTACGATCGTTTATCCACAATAGTAAGGCAACTAATACTAATGCTATAAAAGGCAATTCGCTCGCAAGTACAGTGGTGAATTGAATTTGAATGGGCCATAAAGCTAGGAGTAAACCCGTTGCGATCGCAACAGAACGATTAAACCAGGTTTGAGCCAAACGCATTGAGCAAAAAATAATAATCGCAGACAGTAATAGGTTGAAAATAACAATCGGTAAGTAGGTGAAACCAAAAACCCGATACAGTAAGGAATAAATCAGCGATGTACCCACAGGCCAAAACGCAGTTGGTGGGGCGTAGCTACTCCAGCGATACCCAATTCCGCTAGCGAGATTCCGCGCCAAGGTATCGTAGGCGTGACTGTCTGAAATGGGGACAACTGGTACTGCTACTACCCACAAAACCCGCAGCAATAGTGCAAGCAATATTATCCAAAGCTCAGGGCTGTAAAGTTTAGATGGATGGCGTAAGTATAAAAAAATAGACTTCATACAGCAAAAAGGGGAAATGGATTTTGGCAGGCTAGAGTTTAAAATAGGGAATTATAGGTAGAATAAGAGATTGGAACCCAAACAGGACTGAGGTAAGTGCAAAATCGCCTGAGTCTGGTGGATATCCGTCACTGGTTCAAGACTCAGCTAAAACAACTATGTCTCTACCTATTGTCGCTATTATCGGACGCCCGAATGTGGGTAAATCTACCTTTGTCAATCGTTTGGCAGGGGTACAAGATGCAATCGTACATGATGAACCGGGGGTGACGCGCGATCGCACGTACCGTCGCGCCTATTGGTGCGATCGCGAATTCCTCGTCGTCGATACCGGCGGATTAGTCTTCGACGACGATACCGAATTTTTACCTTTAATCCGCGAACAGGCAATGGCAGCCCTCGCAGAAGCCACAGCGGCTATATTTGTCGTCGATGGACAAGATGGTCCAACTGCCTCAGACGAAGCGATCGCCGAATGGTTGCGGACTCAAAGCGTCCCCCTCCTCCTCGCCGTCAATAAATGCGAATCCCCCGAACAAGGTTTAATCCAAGCTGCCCAATTTTGGGAATTAGGAATCGGCGAACCTTACCCCATTTCCGCCATTCACGGCAGCGGTACTGGAGATCTATTAGACCAATTAATTCAGTACTTGCCCCCCGTAGATGAAATCGAAGAAACCGAAGAAATCAAAGTAGCGATCGTAGGACGCCCTAACGTAGGGAAATCCAGTTTGTTGAATGCCTTTGTTGGGGAAAATCGCGCTATCGTCAGCCCAATTTCTGGAACCACCCGCGATGCAATTGATACCCTCGTCGAACGGGACGGCAAAACCTACCGCTTAATCGATACCGCAGGTATTCGCAAAAAGAAAAATGTCGAGTACGGCCCGGAATTTTTTGGAGTTAATCGCGCGTTTAAAGCGATTCGGCGCGCCGATGTAGTGTTGTTAGTGATAGACGCCATCGATGGCGTTACAGATCAAGACCAAAAACTCGCCGGACGCATCGAAGAAGAAGGGCGGGCTTGCATTATTGTCGTGAATAAATGGGATGCAGTAGAAAAGGATTCTTACACGATTTACGAGTACGAAAAACAAGTCAAAGACAGACTGCATTTTATTGAGTGGGCACCGATGATTTTTGTCAGCGCCCTCACCGGACAGCGGGTGGAAAAAATTATCGATTTAGTCGAAATAGCAGCAGCAGAACACAAACGCCGCGTCTCCACCGCTACGATTAACCAAGTCTTAGAAGAAGCCATCAGTTGGCTTTCTCCCCCAACCAGCCGCCAAGGGCGTCAAGGCAAAATATACTACGGCACCCAAGTCAGCACCCAACCGCCGACAATTGTTCTATTCGTTAACGATGCCACGCGGTTTAACGACAACTATCGCCGATACATAGAACGGCAATTTCGTCAACAATTGGGATTCCAAGGAACGCCGATAAAATTGTTCTGGCGCAGCAAAAAAGTGCGAGAAGCAGAAGCCGCCAGCAGAAACAAAGCAACCCGCGTGTAGAATTGGCTAATGGCTAATTGCTAATCGCTAATGGGAAAAACA
>DNGG01000336.1 GCA_003486675.1 Cyanobacteria bacterium UBA11372 | reverse complement strand
TAATGGCTAATGGTTAATGGTTAATGGTTAATGTCAGGAAAAATTATCCTATTAGCAATTAGCAATTAGCAATCCCCAAGTTGAAGGTTAAATTATTTTTATAAGAGTAAAAAATATTATAATTATTAAACCAATTGCTCGAAATTAAACGATATCCGAATGAGCTTATTTGTGTTTCTAAGCGCGGTCTTTGTTATTATAATTTTAGGGGGATTTTTATATCATAAAAAAAGTCAAAATTATACGATTGAAAGAATATCAAATTACGAAATAGCATTTAAAGATACTTTTTATAAAACAAGTTATTACCCGTTAGAACAAAAGGTTTGTTCAAGCTTATATCAACCAGTGGGAGTGTGGACGGGTCGATTGATATTGCCATCAAAAGAATCAAGAGAAATAAAGGATAAAACTATATTATTTGAAGTTCAAAATACGGATCGTTTCCACGATAATTTAATTGGAAAGATTGTAAAGTTGAAGTGGAGTTACAAACCAGAGGTGCAAGAATATGTCCAAACTGTGACGCAGGATGTTCGATTCACTCAAGAAACTAAAAATAGTCAAAAATCGGGACAGGTTCATCCGGAGAGATTGAATAACTGGAAAAAAGTTGACCCGTTAGAGTCTTTGGCGGGTGCGAGGGGGCAGGATGATGTTATAGTCATGCTGAAAAATCCAGCAGTTGTATCCAGGGATAATGGGGAAAAAGTTTGCCTGGTAATTGACAGAGAACCAGTGCAAATAACCGGGCGATTTTATGGATTAGTGAGTATTATTAAAAGGGAAAAAAAAGATAGCGATCGCTTTCTAGTCCGTCACTATAATAAAAGCTCAAAACAATTCGACGATATACCCCAAACAATTCGCATTCCTCAAGTACCAGCAGATCGAGATGGCATTCCCAGATCGACGAATCTAAACATAGAAGCATCTGCCCTCAATTCGCAAGGGTGGTATATTTATGGGGCAAAAGGTAAGGATGGAATTTTTGTCGTGCAAGCGATTGAACCCCGTGGGATTCTGCGACTGAAACCCGATGAAGTGCGGTTGGGATTGCAAGCGGGAAAGTATTATATTAAACGGAAAATTTGGCAAAATACCCCAAGGCAAAAAGGAACGGCAAAAATCGTTTTACTCGATCCAGTTGCTAATAAGAAAACCGAAGCAGTAGGTAAGTGGCGCGAGGGAGATCGGGCAATTGTTATCCATACTTTTGGGGGAATTGGGGGGAAAAAAGCCGAAGCTGCACCCTTGGGGATGGTGACGGGGCATTTTGCTTATGGAATTGCCCGTGTAGTGCGCGATCGCTTCACAAATGAGTTACGCTTTGATATCGAATATCAACAAGTTTACGCCCATAACCCGGATGGCATTGTAGCGGGGGCAATTAAATGGTCTAGCTATATGGGAGATTTATGGCGAGGCTGGTTAGGAACGCGCCCCGTTTGTGATATTATCGTCAAACTCGATGCGGTGACAGAAGATTACAATTTTGATGGCATTAAATTATCCCCTTTGGCTGAATTTACCCGCCAATTAAATATTATGATGGCGCGTTACCGCATCGGGGATGGAACGGGTGCAGCAATTGTCACGCCTGCGACTTCTTGCGTACAAGATTCAAACTTTGCACTTTACGCGACGATTAAGCAGATTGAAGCAGATATTGCATCGAATCCCCAAATTCAAGATTGGTTGCAGCAACATCCGAATCACCCGCAAACATTGCGGTTTGAGAAATTGGTAGAATTGGGGCGATCGCTGGAAAAAAACTTGATTCCCTGGCGAACCGTGCGCTCGGATTGGTATTACAATACCGCCCAATTGGCAGGTACTCGCCCACCAGATAGTTTAATCTTAACATTTATCAAAGCGATTACAACTTGGCGAACTATAATGCCGCGTCAGGCACAGGATGAAATTGCCACAATTTTATTAAAAAATGGCGGTTCGCTTTGGATAATTCGCACCAATCAAGTGGGAGGATTTAATCCAGATATTGCACCCCGTGCTGCTACTGCTTTTAGGCGATAGAATCAAATTATGTCGGGTCGATTACCTATCAAGTTTGGAGTAGAATCGCGGCGTTATTACTCCCTTCCCACCAGAAGAATTTATATTGTAATGAACCACGTTCGCGTAGCGTGCGCGCCAGCGCTTAGACGCGGTAGCTTTCGCTAACGCTTGCGGATGCGCTTAGCGATTCAAGGGTAGCTAATTAGGACGCGAAGGAACAAGAAAAAAGAAATACATAATCTTCTGCCGGGATGGGAGTAAATTTATCTGTTTGTTCGAGATATCTATCATATTCATAATTGTCTTGAATGAATTCGGCGATCGCATCGCTGTAGATAACTCAAGTTGCTAGTTATCTCTCATATCATGTCCTTAAGATTACCCATAATTAGAAGCCGGGACACGGCAATATCAACGTCCAATGTTTATCCGATATATCTCTGATGCCGTGTCCCTACGCAACCACTCTGTGAGGTTTTTTTATTATGGGCAATTGGGGGGACATCATATCAAACAGCAGCTAATGGCTAATATCAGTAAAAATCTAATATTAGCCATTAGCAATTAGCAATTAGCGACCTGTCTATTGACCTAGAAAACCACCAGCCATCCGCATGGCATCGGCGATATCAAGATCCCCATCACCATCGGAATCTAAGAAAGAATTTAGCACCGGATTTGAACCTGCTTGATCTTCAGTTGGCGCACCTGTTTTGAAGAAATTCAACACCAGAGGTACTAAAGTAGGCAGCATTTGTTGGATTGTATTGGGATCTAATCCCGTCCTTTGGGAAACTGCTTCAATGATAGGTTCTAATTGCGATCCGAATAATGCAGTTACGGCGGCGATATTGGGGGAAGTGCCGCCAAATTGATTCACCAGATTTTGCACGGCATCGTTACCACCTTCAGCTTGTTTTTCCTGTAGCGAGGAACGAACAAAACCACCCACAACCGACATCGCAGATTGCATTGTGGAAGCATCTGCTCCTTGATTATCACCCAGTTGCTGCATCGTGCCGAACATACCAGCAAGTTGACCGGCATTCGCTTGCAGGTTGGGATCGTTCACCGCATTCATAATTTGGTCGAAAAGTCCCATATTTTGACTCCGTTCTCGGTTAAGGTGAGTTTATGCGGATTATCACTTTTAGGAATGAATTTTTAGTGAAATCCGCCTTTAGGAACAATTTGGCATACTTGAGTCCGGTTTGGTGTAGAGAATTGTAACCATTGGCGTCCGATTCCGATTCCAAAGCCAAAAAAATCGCACCCCTGACTGGAGGAGTGCGACTTGATGAATGCGATCGCCAAGTTACCGGCTTAAATAGCGACCTGCCATCATCATTGCATCAGCAATATCCACATCTCCATCTCGATCTGCATCTAAAAAGCTATTCAAAACAGGATTCCCCCCGCGCTGAGGATGTTGGGTATTGCTACCAGTGCGTAGCAAATTTAACACCACAGGAACCAATATCGGCAGCATCTCTAAGATCGAGTTGGCATTTAAACCCGTCCTTTGTGCCACTGCTTGGACAATTTGCTGGATTTGATAAGAACCGAAAAGCGCATCTACGGCTTGAGGGTTGGGATAAGTACCGCTATATCGATCGACAATTGATTGCGCCCCTTCATAGCCTGCTTCAGCTCGCTTTTGTTGTAAAGCAGAGCGCACGTAATTGCCAACAATCGACAAAGCGGATTGCATGGTTGAGGGATTGGTATTGTAGCTATTGCTCAACTGATCGACGCTGCTGAGAATGCTGGCAAGTTGCCCGGTACTCGCTTGTTGGTTGGGGTTATCTACGGCACTTAAAATTTGATCTAAAAGTCCCATAATGTTTTGATTTGACTCTACGATCCCCAACTTTGTCACGAGCGGCTAAAGTTTGCCTCTGGCTAATAGGAGAGATGGGGGGTGTATCTTGGGGAAGAGTGCGATCGCCCCAACCCCCTAATGCCTTGGGGGGCTTAAGAGGTCATTTGCCTTGCCATTAATTGAGCGAATAGCCCTTCAATGGCAGCTAATTCTTCAAAACTGCCCTGTTGTACAATCCGCCCTGCTTGGAGGACGTAGATGCGATTGGCGTTGCGGATGGTGCTGAGTCGGTGAGCGATCGCAATTCGAGTTACTTGCAGTTTCTCCATACTTTCACTGACAATTGCCTGAGTTTTGTTATCTAAAGCACTCGTAGCT
>DNGG01000266.1 GCA_003486675.1 Cyanobacteria bacterium UBA11372 | reverse complement strand
AGATGACGTGCAGCAAATTCTCAGCAGCGGGCAACTTGCAGGCTATGATAAACCCGGATATGAAAACTACGGAACCTTATTTAAACTCATCGGCGAAATCCCCCACAACAGCTGCTTAATCCTCAATAGTTGGGAACCCCCTTTAGACATCCTCACATTCACCGACGATAATTCAGCAGTCTGTTTATTACAGTTAACTGGTTTAGGTGAAGCAGCAACAGAAATTCTGAGAGAAAAGGGTCTATTGGATGAGGATCAATGGCTTAATTTGATCGACCTTTATCAAGGTAATCCCCTCTGGTTAAAATTAGTCGCTCAAACCATTAACAACTTATTTAGCGTTAGAGTATCTCAATATTTGAGCTATGAACCAGTTTTTTTAGGCGATGAATTGACGCTGATTTTGCAGCAGCATTATCAGAGATTGTCCGAGATAGAAAAACAGGCTATCGCTCTTTTTAACAAGGAACCCACACCCGTTTCCCTTCCCCAACTGTTAGATAAATCTCAAGTACCACGCGCCGAATTATTCAAGGCTATCCAATCATTAGTCAGGCGCGGTATAATTGAAAAAAATGTCCGAGGTAGTGAAACTGTTTTCAGCGTTATAATTGCGATTCAACAGTATGTAAAAATGCTCGCGGATAGTGGAAAATAGTTCTGGGAATGAGACTGACGATATTGTGCGCGCTCCGAGCATAAATTACAGCGGATTGCTTGCCTCGTCTTGGGAAAGCCTTATGGCTTCGACAGCAGTGTGCGGGCAGCCTTAAGGCTGCCCGCACACTGCTGTTGGTGTACCTCATGCGGCTGCAATCCGCTATATTTGAGGATTATGTCCTTGATTCTATGCAGGTTTTGACGGGGTTGTTACCCCATCAGCTGACAATCTCTGCCTCCTAGAAATATCCTAAATAAACCCGCCCCTACAAAATTCAACGCGGGGGCGGGTTTATAAGAATTGTCCGATTATTGCTGTTGATGTTTGGTGAAACCCGCCCCTACAACTCTTTTTATTCCTTGTCAGAAGGCACAAGTTCCGACGTCATGCTCACTGCTTCCGATTCTTTTCCAGCTAAGCGATCGTAATGCTCTTTATCTCTATATTTGATCGTTCGCATCGGTTGATTGCCAACAATTGCTAGGGGTTCGACATCGCCAGTAACAACAGTACCAGCTGCGATAATTGCCCCATCTCCAATCGTCACCCCCGGTACGATCAGAACGTTAGCCGCAATCCAAACATTCTCTCCGATAACTACGGGTTTATGAATGTAAACATTGTGTTCGTAAGGCAAGACATTACTTTTAATGTCGTGGTTAGCTGAGAGGACGACTACGTTGAAGCCAAGGGTAGTATTCTTGCCAATTGTAATACCACCTCTGCCATCTAATATGGTATTTGGCCCGATATAAACTTTATCCCCAATTGAGACGTTCTGTGGGTAGTCTATTCTAATTTCTCGCTTAAATCGAACTCCCCTACCGCAGAATTTGAGTTGACGCTTGATTTCTTGATGGTTATAGGTTATCAGCTTGTTTTGCCAATACTCAACCAGTCTAGCAATTAAAGGAATTACCCTGCGTTCTATTTTGTCGATCATGTTTTTTGCTTGACGAACTAGCTGTTGATGGGTGCGTCAGGCAATGCAGCAGTCCGATCGAGCTTCAATCAACCAGTTTCAAAGCATCCAGGCAACAAGCGTTCCCTATCAGCAATTGAAACGAACTAATGCAATCCCTGATTTAAGAAAAGCTTCTGATTGAGTCGATCCAGAGTCAGCTTCTCAATAGCAGTCTGCGCTCGTTTTCTCTTCCAAATAATATTAGCAGCAAAAGTTTGTTAGCGCTAACCTTAAATCTACTAACATCCCTAAGAAAGCATCTGAAAACTTGCTCTTGACGCTTCCTTTGGTTAGTAAAATTTAGCAGCGATCGCGCTTTTCATCAATTAGTTTTCTACATCCAGCCGAAATAGCCTTTGAGTGGGAAGCCAACTCGACTTGGAAAAATTATTCCGCTAGTTCCTAGCAGTAGCAACTCACGTCTTCCCCGCATTCATCTGCCAAATAGCTCAGCGCCCGGAAACGCAGCGCCACAACTTCTTCGTAAAGTGGGTTGAGCTTACATAGCGGCGGAATGCGAAACAGGGTACGACCAAACAGTTTAACTTCCCGCTCGAACGGACATTGGGATGGAATCATTTCGCATAAGCGGTGAGCCAATTCGCGATCGCGCACATCCACTCCATCCAGCATTTGGCGCAGCGGTTGCAGCAAATCGAAGCGTTTCTTGGAACTATAACGCTGCTGATTCCTCTTGCCGGTATTCTTTGCTGGGGCAATCCACACCCAGCTTGTCAAGTTCGGATTTTCTATGCTAGAATATGTTAGCTTCGTCATTTTTTATCTCCTAGTGTTGCCATCAGTGGAGTGCCTTCCTCTGGTGGATATATACAGCATCGCAAATGGTTTTACCGGATGGGTACTGCCATTTGGCCTATTTTTGAACCGCGAAAAGCGTTGGGGCTTCCCACTCAGGATTGATTTGTCGCCTCTATCTTGAGGCAACACTGTCATGTTGGCTAAAATCCCCAATTTTCGCTTGCGTGGTAGTACGGAATTTTGTTGAGTGCAAGCCTAAGTATAGGGATATGTGGCAATTCTAGCAAGTTCCTCAAAGCGGTTAAGCCATTTTGGCAGATGTAGTGGCGTAGTGAAAACCAGGGTAATTTGGCGAAATAACCGATTATATAGAGAGTTTGAGCCAGAAGACAGGGAGACGCGGCGACACTCCTGACGCGGGGAATAGTACCAACAAGACAGGGGGACGTGGGGAATTCTACAAGATCTCTCCGCGTCCCCCCGTCTCCCACTCTCCGCGTCCGATTAGGTTACGATGCGACTCTGGCGGTGGCGCGTCGGCGGCGTCCGGTAACTTTAACCGGGGGTGCTTCCGGAGTTTGCATCAAGAAGACGAGTAAGGGACGGCTTTGAAGTTCGCGACGAACTAAACGCTGTAGTGCCTGTTCGATATGCTCTTGCAAGCCTACCCAATCAACGTCTAACTCTTCAGTGTCGAAGCTGCGGGCGAATTCGCTCCAGCGATCGCGCAAAATATCTGATATTGTCGTTTGGACTAGCTTTTGTAATAGACTTCGCTCGACTGAAGTCACCACACCGCGCAAATGTACTTCTGGTTTAGCAACGAGCTGACCTTCCCAATCTATAGCAGCTGCGACGGTTACTACGCCATCTTCTGCCAATTGCTGGCGTTCCTTGAGAACGTTATCGTGGACAACTCCCGCGTTATCCACCAATTGAATCCCAGAAGGAACCTTACCCGCGATCGCAATGCTATCTTCCGACAACTCCACTATGTCGCCGTTATCTACAATCACCATATTTTCCGCCGGAATGCCCATACTTTGAGCAGTTTGCGAGTGTTTTACCAACATCCGGTGTTCCCCGTGGACGGGTAAAAAGAATTTGGGGCGAGTCAGGGCGATCATCAGCTTTTGGTCTTCCTGACAGCCGTGTCCGGAAACGTGAATCCCTTTTTCCCGACCGTAGACCACGTTAGCGCCTTGGATCATCAGTTTATCAATCGTATTGACCACGGCGATCGTATTTCCCGGAATTGGGTTAGCCGAAAATACTACCGTATCTCCCTGCTTAATTTTAATGTGGGGATGTTCTTTATTGGCAATCCGAGTTAATGCCGCCAAGGGTTCCCCTTGAGAACCCGTTGTCAAGATTAAAACTTTTTCATCTGCCATGTTGCGCGCCACATTCCAAGGTTGCAGCAGGCTATCTTCGCACTTGATATAACCCAAATTGCGCGAATGGGCAATCACGTTCAGCATCGACCGACCGACGACAGATACAATGCGGTTGTGCTTCTTCGCCAAGTCCAAAATCATGTTAATCCGGTGGACAGAAGAAGCAAAAGTCGTCACCATTAAACGTCCCGTTGCTTGGGAGAAAATCCGATCCAAATTGGGATAAACAGATCTTTCCGAAGGCGTTTGACCTGGGACTTCCGAGTTAGTCGAATCACTAATTAAACACAGTACGCCTTTTTCCCCGTGGTCTGCCAGTTTCTGCAAATCAAAGAATTCTCCATCCACGGGAGTGTGGTCGATTTTAAAGTCACCCGTGTGAATCACCACACCAACGGGAGTATGTAAGGCAACGGTAAAACTATCAGCAATCGAGTGGGTATTGCGGATAAATTCCACAAAGAATGAATTTCCAATCCTCACGATATCGCGAGGGAGAACCGTTCTCAATTCCGTGCGATTGGCGACTCCGGCTTCTTCTAGTTTCCCATGGAGTAAGGCCATTGCCAGACGCGGGCCATAGATCACCGGAATATCAAATTGTTTCAGGTGATAGGGAATGCCGCCGATATGGTCTTCATGACCGTGGGTGACGATCATGCCCTTAATTTTGTGCTGATTTTCTCGCAGATAAGTCGTATCTGGCAAGACAATATTAAC